>NZ_QTLY01000004.1:395-473575 GCF_003602895.1 Bacteroides sp. AF29-11 | reverse complement strand
TTTATTTTTTAAATTTATAAATTTAAAGTTTTCAATTATGAACAAGAAGTTTCTAAGTGTGATCCTGTTCAGTGCCTTAATGGTGGGTACTGCAGGAACTTTCACGTCTTGTAAGGACTATGATGACGACATCGAGAACTTACAAGGACAGATTACCTCTAACAAAGATGCTATTGCTGCTTTAGAGAGCCAAATCAAAAGCGGTGAATGGGTGTCCAGCGTGACATCTACAACCAATGGTATTGTTGTTACTTTGGGTAATGGAACCAGCTACACTATCACTAATGGTGAAAAAGGTGAAGCAGGTAAAGACGGTGTGACTCCGAAAATTGCAGTGAACAATGACAAAATCCAAGTAAGCTATGACAATGGCACTACTTGGACTGATCTTATTTCACTGGAAGACTTGAAGGGTGAAGCAGGTGACGCTGCTGCAACTCCGACTTTCTCTGTAGGAGAAGACGGCCATATCTACGTACAATATGGTGAAGACGGTGAAAAGACGGATTTGGGCGTTTCTACCGGTGGTATCTACTATGTAGAAGATGGCGTGAAGCTGACTATCCACATCCCGAACAAAGATGGCGAGTACGAAGACATCGTATTGCCGAGAGCTGCTTCCATCTCCAGTATCAAGGCTGTAACAGTAAGTTCAGCTGCTGTATTGTCGGAAGGTGCCGACATCGAGTTGACTTATGGTAAGGCTGCTGACAATGGTAAGTATTTTGATGGAACTGCTTTCAAGAAAGGCGACATCCTGCTTCCTTCTAAAGAAGCAAAGAATGTAATCAGCGCCCAGGTTAATCCGACCATTGCCGATGCTACGGTCTATAATTTCTACTTGGCCAACTCTAAAGGAAGCTCCATCTTCACTTTGTCTGAAGCAACTCCCAATATGACAGAAGAGCCTTTGACAAGAGTTGCTACAGCCAATAAGGGTATCTATGATATGGGTATTACTTTTGTAAGTGGTGTGACTGAAGCACAAATTAAGGCTGCTAAGGGTGCTTACGCTATCGCTACAAAAGATGCTTATGACAATGAAGTGTTGTCTAGTTATGATGTAACGGTTGATGTGAAAGCAGCAACAACTACCACTCTTGATGTAACTGTAACTACACAAGAAGTTGAAATCAACAAAGAACTCGACTTGAATGACTGTGTAGATATGAAAAATGTAATCGATGTGCAATATTATTTTGCAACAAACCAGACAGCTGCTGTTGATGCTGCTAAGGCTACGATTACAGGTACTAAGATTAAAGGTGAAGTTGCAAATAAGACTGTCGTTGTAAGTGTTAAATATCTGACTTACGACGGTGAGGTTAAAGACGCAACTAAAACTATCACTGTTAAGTTCATCAATCCTGCTACAGAAAATGCCTTTACTCAAACATTGGTATTGAATGCAGACGCTTCTAAGAATGTATTGACATTCGATGTAACCAGCTTGATTGGTAATACTACATCAAGTGCTCCTAGCTTCTTCACCAACATCGGTAATGCTAAGTTTACTGCTGCTGCTAAGGACAAGAACAGCAATACAGACAAAGCTAAGGGAGATGATGCTGTAGGTATCACTGCACCGGTTGCTGTTGCTACTGCAGATGCTTCTACTACTCCGAACGGTTACTACAAGCATACGCTGACTTACAGAGTGAATAATGCTACAGTTATTCCTGGAACTTACGAAGCAGAATTGACTTATGGTTCAAGTCCGGTTAACACCGTTAAGCTGACTTTGATTGTAGAAGAAAATGTAGCTTCTTATGACTTCAAGCCGTTGGATCTGTACTTCACCGGTACTAATGCTACTGCTTATGGTACTCCTGCTAATAGCAAAATTACTTATAACTTGAAGGGTCTGTTCGGTATCACAACTTGGGATAACATCGCATTTACTGAAACTGTTCCTGAAAGCTATAAGGATGCAGACGGTATTCAATGGACTGCTAATGCTTGGTTGGCTGATGCTACATCGGGAGGCATCACAGTAGATAAGGTTGCTACGAAGAATGAAGCTGCTAAGACTGGTAACTTCGGTGGTGCATACGAAGCCCGTTCTCTGAAAGCTACTTACACTCCGTATGCTAACAAGAACTTGACTGCCACTGCATACGACTTCACTCTGACAATCAAATCTTCTGTATTCGAAGGTTCACTGAATTATGTGAAGAAGGTTAAGAATGAATACGTTACAGGCGACAATAAGACTATCAATGTAGCAGCAGCGAATGCAAAAGCAACTCTGAAAGCAGAAGAAATCCGTGGTATTACTAAGACCAATGTTATATACTTCGGTAACTCTCACTTGACTGATGCTTATGTAGCAAGCGTCTCTGTTGCTTTGGAAGGTGATGCTGCTAAACAATATCTGGATTTGGCAGGTGACTTTACAAATGATGATGTCACTATCACTCCGAAAGCTAACGTAACTATCCCAGGTGATGGTAAGACAGTTACTTGCTACGTTCGTGTAAGTGTTGTTGACGAATGGGGTAAGACCAAGACTGTTGACGTACCTGTGGTACTGCAATAATTCAAGAATAAGCAATTCTCTATCGAGAGAACCTTATAATTAAAACTAAAGAATCCCCGGCTTATGGAAGTCGGGGATTTTTTTGGGTATCTGAAAGATAGGTAGGATTTATTTACGCCACGTCCAGATTCTGGCACTCCAGGTAGTAGTATGGGGGTTCATATTCAACCCTATAAAAACAAAAGGGGAATGGGTACTCACCATCAAAGACGGCAGACAACCCAGCCGCGAATCCGCAACCCACTCCATGACAATGCACCTGCACCTATCGAGGTCATTGTAGAAAAGTTAATCCAACGGCATAAAAAAGAGGTCCGGAAGGCGTGCATTAAAAAGTTCCGAAGTACTTAAAGAAAAGACTACAGGAATGAAGAGAAAAGCTGGCAAGTATTAAATAAAAAGATTGTCCCAAGGTTGCGGATGCCCGTCCCAAGGCTTGGGATAGACGTCCGCAACCTTGGGACATATATCCGCAAGCTGCGAAGAAAGTTCTATAACAAACTGTTTCTTTAGAAAAGATACGCCGCAGACACCTGCCAAGTCTTATTCTTGGCACCGAAAGCCTTACCCGCCTCCTCCCACGTAAATGAGTCGCCCATCGGGAGCTGATAGGTCACGCCAACCTGGAGATGCTTCAGCAGCTTCACACCGGCACCCAAATTAAGTGCCACTTGAGCCTTCTTGCGGTCTACGTAATCCTTCTTCTTGAAGTCGAAGAAGAAATCGGGACCGGCAGCTATATAAATACCCAACAAGCTACCCAAGCCAATGGTATATTTCAGATTTACGGGTACTTCCAGTCCTGTTTGCTTCACCTCGTCCTTGCCGCGCTGAGAGAACAGCAAAGCACCATCAACACCCAAGCCTACAATGGGAATGGTAAACTCAGCCATCGGACCAATAAAGAAACCGGTAGAATTATCCTTGTTTCCCTTATATCCACCATCCCAATCTATTTTCGTCATATTCACACCACCCTTAACACCCCACTTCAATAGTTGGGCCTGGGCAGGCATAGCCATAAACATACAGCATACAGCTATCACGAAAGCACTAAAAATCTTTTTCATAATCAATTGTGTTTAATATTACGGGACAAATATATGCAAATTCTTCCTAAAGAAACAACATCTATTAGCATTTGTTCATTTAAGAGAACAATGAATCACAAAACGCATTACCTTTGCAACCTGAATCAAAGAAAGATACCACACAGATAAAATAAAAAGCTATGATAAAAATCAGAAAGACGCAACCCACAGACATTACAATCCTTATGGACATCTTTGAACAAGCGAAGCACATCATGCGGAAAGACGGAAATATGCTGCAGTGGAGAGGCAACTACCCTTCCAGGGAAATCGTCATAGCAGACATCGAACAAGGAAACAGCTATGTGTGCACCGACGATACCGAAGAAATTATCGGAACCTTCGCCTTTATCCGTGGAAACGACCCCACATATACGCATATCTATGAAGGAAAATGGGTGGAAGATACGCTTCCTTACGGCGTCATTCACCGGCTGGCAAGTACAGAACACAGCAAAGGAGTGGCCAATGCCTGCCTGCAATGGTGCTACGAACAAATACCCAACCTACGTGCAGATACCCACCGGGACAATCATATCCTGCAATACATACTGAAGAAGCACGGATTCAAATATTGCGGCATCATCCTTCTGGCCAATGGAGACGAACGGCTGGCATTCCAAAAAGTAGAAGGATAGACAAGGAAACCACGAATCTTTCATTTAAAGGAGTTATCAGCCGACAAGTCGGCTTAGGAGTTAAAGCCAATACTCGTGCGTATGTATTCACAGAAGTATCGGCTTTAACTTCTTCAACTCCTGACGGAGCGGAGCGAAGTGATAACTCCTCCAATTCCTTTAAATGAAAGAACCGGGCAAGAAAACTCAAATAATCATAACCCTTCAAACATTATCTGCCATATAATTGTATATATAGCAGGTTTCCACAATGTTGTGGAAAACAAAAACAAGATAACATATGAAGGATTATAAACGTATGACAGTCGGCGAAATCGTAGCCGACAACTTCAACAATGCCGGGATATTTGATAAATATGGCATTGATTTCTGCTGCCATGGTTCCGCACTGCTTCCCGAAGCCAGTAAAACTGCCGGAGCCGATATGGAGAAGGTGATAGAAGAAATAGAGCATCTGGCTCCGACAACCTCCGAAAATATTGATTTCAAGAGTTGGCCTCTGGACTTATTGGTGGACTATATTCTCAAAATCCACCACCGTAATATCCGTACACAAGGTCCCGAGATTGAAGAACTGCTGGATAAAATATGTCGCGTACACGGTGAAAAACATCCGTCACTCTACAATGTGCAGGCTCTCTTTCATGATTCCCTCTCCGACCTCAATGCCCATCTCGACAAAGAGGAACTGGTACTGTTTCCCTACATCTATGAGATGGTAAAGGCTAAGCTGGAAAATACTCCCCTGCCCGAATTCCACTGTGGAAGCATCGAAGCTCCCATATCCGTCATGATGGCAGAACATGACATTGAAGGAGAACGCTATCGCCACATAGAGCATCTGACCAACGGCTATACAGCTCCAGAAGATGCCTGCAACAGTTACCGCCTCGTACTCCAACAGCTTAAAGCATTTGAAGAGGCCTTGCACCAGCACATCCATCTGGAAAATAATATCGTTTTCCCACGCTCCATCAAAATGGAAGCAAAATTAAGAGAACAGCCATGACACAAATCAGAATCAAACGGGTATATGAAGAACCCGATGCAACAGACGGCTACCGTGTATTGGTGGACCGGCTGTGGCCTCGCGGCATAAAAAAGGAACATCTGAAATACGATGTCTGGGAAAAGGATATTACCCCTTCACCTGAATTAAGAAAATGGTTTCACGAAGACCAAGCGGAACACTGGGAGGGGTTTGCAGCCATGTATCGCAAGGAACTGGAAAATTCGGAAGCCGCCCTTAGGTTCATTGACACCATAAAACACCACCATACCATAACCTTACTATATGCTTCCAAAGCACCGATATACAACCATGCACGCATCCTGCAACGGTTTCTGCAGGAGCACTTAGACTAATTACTCACAATCTTTACAGTAAAAGCAAAGATGAACTGTAACTCTGGAAAGGCTGTTCAACGAATTGGTGCTACAAGGACACAAACTTCTTTTTCAAGTCGTCCACTCCCATTCCCGTAAAATAATCCTCGATAAAGTCCCAGCGCTGTTCATCCGTCAGCTTATCTGTTCCGAAGAAGAAAGAGAACAAGTCAATCTGCTCCTGGAATATCTGCTCGTTGGTATCCAGAATCAGATTGCGATAATCATCGCCAAGCGCAAGTTCCTGCAGAGTTTCGGGGTCATTGAAACGGACAAATACGCAAGGCGTACCGCCACCCTCCACACTGAACGAAAGGCAGTCGAGCATAGAAAGCAGATTAAGCAGCATATTCAAGTCCGAGAAAGGAGTGCAATAAAACAACAGGCGGTCTCCCTTACTGCCCACTATACGTTGGCTAAACAGTTTTTGATAGCGCGACAGAAGCAAATCAAAGCCTTTGGTCACCGTAAAAGAGAGTTCATTGGAATCTTTCTTTTTCACACTGCTGATATAGCTCACACTGCGGCCTTCCTCCGTGCGGCTCTCCAGCAGGGAACCGATAAAGCGTTTGGCAGAGCGCACGTCCATGCCATGCTCGGCAAAGACAGCCCGCAGTTCTTCTTCATCAAAACGTCCTTTCGACTTTATCAATGCCGTTTTCAGCATCGTTGTCAGGCTCTTGAACAAGGCGTCCATCCGCTCGCGGATGACGGTGGCATCTTCCTTCAACAGCACCTCATGCTTGCCTACGGATACGGCACGGGCACCTTCCCGCAACGTTCCATTATTCAGCTTCTGTTTGAACTCCTTGTAGCCAAGCTCCGGGAAACGCTCTTCCCAAAGCGCTTCCAGACGTGCGACGTAAACCCCGTCCTCCCCTTCTACCTTTGTCAGATAGCTATGGAATTCACGGGCAAAGACATCACCCGTCTTGTCCTGGACATATCCTTCGGTCAACAGATTCTTGGGGCTGATTTCAAGCAGATGCCTTCCATAACGCTGCATCAAATCGTCTTCCAGCCAAAGCAAGGCAGTCTTGATGAGCTGTCCCAACTCTGCTTCATACTCCAGCTTGTTCTTTGTACGCGGCAGTTTCACCACAAACTCGAAATCGGACAAAGACACCATGATTTCCGGTTTCTCCCCTTTCATGCGGTACACTTCCATGAGCTTTCTCAGAATAAGCACCAGCTGTTCCTGGGCAATGTTCCCCGTCTGATGCAGACGCTTCATATAATAGAAATCCCGTTCATGGTAGTCGGTAGCGGCAATGCCATGTATCTCCGTATCACGCGCGGCACGCCCTATCTCCTGAATATAGTCGACAAACGTACTGGATGGCGCCACATGGTATACACGGTCTATATCACTGATGTCCACTCCCATACCAAAGGCTTTCGTAGCCACAATCAGTTTCTTGGTCCCTTCCTTGAACTCCTGCACAATGGCAGCTTTCTGTTCCTTTTCCTTCTTGCCATAATAGGAAGCCACCAGACGCCAGTCTGCCGGCTTCACCCACGTCTTCAGGCGCATGTCGATGCCACCCGCAAAAGGATAATAGAGCAATGTCTTGTGTCCGTCCAGGAAGTCCTCGACCCGCGCAGCCACCACGCGCTGCTTTGCCTTGTCGTATGTCTCCCCGTCCTCCATCTCCATCTGACGGATGTCAAAGCCAATATTCCGGCGCTTCACCGTACCTACATAAAGCACACAAGGCTCCATCTGCAAGGAACGGATAGTCTCGAATATCATGTCATTGCCCCCTTTGGGATTCCAGACAGCCGTAGCGGTCAATGCAAACAACGGGAAATTATAGCCGAGAGTCTGTTTCAAAGCAGTCAGGTAGCGCCCCAAGAACCAGTAGTCCACACGGAACTCCTTGCCCCATGTCGTTACCGTATGCGCCTCATCGACCACCACCAGACCGATGCGGCGCTCGCCTACAAAATGCTTGATGTCGTAAGAGAGAAGCAATTCCGGCGAGAGATAGAACAAATCAATCTCCCCCTCACGCACCTGCCGGTAAACCTCCATCTTCTGTTCCGGCGATAAATCGGACGAGGCGTATGCCACACGCGCATACCCCAGTTCCTGCAGACTTTCCACCTGGTCTACAATCAACGCCTTCAAAGGGGAAACCACAATGGTAAGCAGATTATACTCCTTCCCCAAATAGATGGCAGGAAGCTGGAACAACAAGGATTTTCCGGAGCCGGTAGGGGCAGTCAACAATATATTGTCTACCTGCGTTTCACTTTTCCAAGCCTTTTCAGCCTCCAGTATAACGTTCTCTATCAGCTGTCCCTGCGAAATGCAGAGTTTCTCTTTTCCCTTGGACAAGTCATCGTAAATCTCAAGATTACGAAACTGTTCGTAGCCGTAAGTCTCCTTTAAAATCGTGTTTATGGTTTCGCGGCAGTTTTCAGGCAGATGCCTTTCCTTCAAATCCGGTAACCGGCGTGTCGTTGCTTCTTGTACATTCATTATTATTGTAGTGTGGGGGTATTAAAAAGAAAAGAAGTAATTCTTCAACCATAGTTATCGGTTTTGGAATTACTTCTCCCTATGTTTCAAAATATTACCAGACATACCGGTAAGTTTTTTCTTTTAAAGCGTATCAATATTCCTCCTCGTTGAAGAAAAAGTCCTCTTTGCTGGGATAATCGGGCCAAATATCTTCTATGCTTTCATAAATCTCGCCTTCATCTTCCATTTCCTGCAGATTCTCAATCACTTCAAGCGGAGCACCCGAACGCATGGCATAATCTATCAATTCATCCTTAGTTGCCGGCCAAGGAGCATCTTCCAACTTAGATGCTAATTCCAATGTCCAATACATAGTCTCTAGTATTAAAATTGTGAATATTAAGTCCTATTTCTATTTTTCGGCAAAAGTATAACAATTTATTTCACTTGCAACTATTATTCCAAAATATTTCACCTTTTTTGTCGTCTTGATTCATTTTACGGGAAAGAACGAACAAATAATCAGACAAGCGGTTCACGTAAGCCAGTAATTCCGAAGCGATTTCCACTTGTTCGGCCAGAGCAAGAATCCGACGCTCTGCACGACGGCAAACCGTACGGCAAACGTGGCAGACTGCCGCACCGCGACTTCCGCCGGGAAGAATAAAGGCTGAAAGAGGAGGCAAAAGAGTATCCAAACGGTCTATCTCCCGCTCCACCATTTCCACCTGCTCCGAGCTGATGATACTGGCTTCTTTCAGCTCCATTTTCTCCCGGTCTGTGGCCAGATGAGAGCCTACGGCAAAAAGTCTGTCTTGCACTTGCTGCAGAAAATCTTTATCCTTTCCGTCAAGCAGGTACGTGATGAGAAGACCCAGATTGGAATTCAGCTCATCCACCGTACCGTATGCCTCAAGGCGGATATGCGTTTTAGGTACACGGGTTCCGCCTACAAGAGAGGTGGTTCCTTTATCTCCGGTTTTGGTGTATATCTTCATAAGGAATTAATGTTTAGGGGTTAGGGATTAATGTTTAGCAGCCAGTAAGTGGAGCTAAGCACTAATCACTAACCGCTAATCACTATTGAAACGCCTAAAGATAATCAAAAGTTGACAATATAGTCTTGTTTTATCTTTGTTTTATCGAAGAATATGATACCAAGGTCATAAAGGTCGAACGTAATACCCGCCCGCCCGTCCTGCTTCATACGTTTCCAGAGGGCAGACATCTGCGGAGTGTAACGGATACCTTCAATTACAAAAACAGACTTTCCCCTGGTACGGGTGGAACAGATGCGGAAGACCTCCTCTACAAAATCGGGATGACGATAATCGTGCAAATAAAGGAAATCAACGGGAACGCCACTCTCCAGAAAGAGCTCGGAAAGGTCGGAAGCCGAAGTATAATCTGCTCCCTCCTTCCCCGCTTTCAGATAGAGGGCAGAAGCGGCAAGCGTACCGGCATCTACAATGGTCTCCGGCTGGGTATAGTTTACCAGACGGAACAGAAGGCGTTTTACTTTCTTCGATTCGTACTTCCAACGTTTATCTTTCTCCAGCTCCAGTTGCTTCTGTGCCTTGGCCAGCTCTTCATATTTATAATAAGCCGTACTTTCGTAAATTACATGCGTAATCAGGTTAAAGGCAAAAGGAGAATGTACACCGTAGCCGCAACGGTGTCGGAAACGGTACAGCCAGATAAAAGGCCGTTTTAGAGTAAGCAAAATACGATTCATTATTTTAATGTGCTAATGTACCTTCGAAAGTCACCCCTTCACCCGAAGAATAATTCTCCGTAACAGTCAGGAGTAGCTTGTTATCCTCAAAGCAGAGCGTAAGCCCAAGAGCGCTTATCCAGTTGACATAATGTACTTTCAGTTGCAAAGCATCAAGTGACGCCCACGCATAACTGCCTGCCACCTGGAAAGGGCCTTCTATACCCTTAAAACGCCCCTTTGCAGCAACCGAATACGGAGGATAGCCATCAATTGCCGCTTTCGACCATTGCTTATAGCCAAACGGAAGACTGTATGTCTTTCCGTCTTTCTCCACCACAGTCATCACTACTTCTTGCTGCTTGAATTGCAGCTCGATGGATTGCCATCCGTATTTGTTCTCTCCGAGCAGGATGCGCTTGCCTGCGTATTTCTGTGAAAGGGAGGAAGCAGCCTTTCCTTGCACTAACGGCAGTTGATAAGAACGCTGTTTCTTCTGCAGGCGCTTGTAGTCCTTACCGGGCGCTAATACCTGGTCACCGACCTCCGGCAACAAGCGGTTCCAGACCAGACGACGCTGCCGACGACCGTCTATCAATGTACATTCGGTAATGACCACTACCATATCCTTATCCGGAACAATCAGAATGTATTGTCCCAAAGCCCCGTCAGCACGTACAGCACCCGGATATTCGCAAAGCCACATCTGATAGCCATAATCTCCTATCTGTCTGGTCATCATCTGCTCCACCCAGGAAGCCGGAAGCAACTGCTTGCCTTCCCAAACACCCCGGTTCAGCAGCAACAATCCGAATTTTGCCAACGACTCGCTCTGGATATGCAGTCCCCAGCCACCGGTATTGATGCCTTCGGGGCTTATCTCCCACGCAACGTCCGTGATATGCATCGGGATGAAAAGCTTCTGCTTCAGATAATCCAGCAAGGTCATGCCCGTCACCTTCTGCACGATAGCGGAAAGCATATAGGTACTAATCGAATCATATTCAAACTTCTTGCCCGGAGTCTTCACCGGTTTGGCAAGGAAGGCACGTATCCAGTCGGGAGTGAGGTTGCGCATATTCCAGTCGGGAGTGATACCCGACGTCATGGTAAGCAGGTCACGGACAGTCATGTCTGCCAGATTAGCGGAAACCGAATCCGGAAGAAGTTCCGGGAAGAAGGTACCGACACGGTCTGTCAAGCGCAAGCGGTTGTCTGCAATGGCAAGTCCTACGGCAGCCCCGACAAAGGTTTTGGAGCAGGAATACATGGTATGGCGATATTCCGGCGCGAACGGAGCCGGATAGATTTCTCCGATGACCTTGCCGTGACGCAGCACCACCACGCTGTGGATGTTTGTTTTCGGCAATGCCATCAGTGAATCAAACAAGGCAGTGACAGCCTTGGAAGGGACTCCTTCTGCCTCGGGTGTGGAACGTGGCAACTCATTGATTTGTGCATGAACTGCCAACGCTCCCAGCAAGCCGAGAAACAAGAAGAAAAAACGTACTCTATTTTTCATAATTATCTAAGATATTTGTTCTACATGCACTGCAAATGTACAGCATTCGGACGCGAAAGACAAATAACTTGATAATTTTGTCGGAGGGGAACGTTCCTATAAGAAATGTATGGTCACCGCCTCTCCCTTGTTCAAATCCAACGGAAATGCCGGTTCTTTGTAAGTATGCGTACGTCCTCCTATCTTCACTTGGGCACGGACGGCGCCTGTGGGCATCTTTAGGATGAATTTACCCGGAACAAGAGCGGTAACAACAGCCCTCGTTGCCCGTCCATCCTTCCAGTCCAGGTCTATGGAAGCACCGCCGCGTACGCGCATTCCACGGAAGTTGCCGGCAGTCCAGCTATCTGGCAGGGCAGGAAGCAGATGGATAAAGCCCTCATGACTTTGCAGCAGCATTTCGCCGACTCCCGCCGCGCCACCGTAGTTGCCATCAATCTGGAAAGGAGGATGCGAACAGAACAAATTAGGGAAAGTGCCGCTACCATGACCTCCCGTCGCAGCATCGACAGCAGGATGCAGCAAACTCTTGAAGAGTTTCCAAGCACGGTTTCCGTCACCCAAACGAGCCCAGAAGTTTATCTTCCAAGCACGGCTCCAACCGGTACCCTCATCTCCACGACGGTTCAAGGTCATCCGGCAGGCTTCGGCAAGCTCGGGGGTAGCCTCCGGCGAAATCAGGTTTCCCGGATGCAGGCCGTAGAGATGGGAAACGTGGCGATGGTGCACATCCACTTCCTTATAATCCTCCAGCCATTCCTGCAAATATCCTTCCTTACTGATTTGCATGGGTGGGAATCTCTTCAGGTCCGCCTCAAGCTTCGCCACATAATCCGCATCACAATCCAGCAGGCGGGCGGCGGTAATGACATTGGTATAAAGCTCGGTGAGCAGTTGCACATCCATAGTGGGACCCACACAGATGCTGACGGGAGTCACGCTGTCACCCGGCACATAGAAACTATTTTCCGGAGAAGAAGTGGGGGCAGTTACCAGCCAGCCATGAGAAGGCTCCTGCACGGTGGTGGAACTAAAGAACCGGGCGGCACCTTTCAAGACGGGATAAATACGACGCAGATAATCCCTGTCTTGCGTATACAGATAGTGTTCCCACAGATGGGCACACAGCCACGCACCACCGGTATTGGTCGCTCCCCAGGAAGGATGTTCACCGGGAGCGGTGTAATTCCATACATTGGTCATCATGTGGAGCACCCAGCCATCTGCCTCATCGCCATAGAAGGTACGCGCACTTGCCTCTCCCGAAGGGATAAGGCGCTCCATCAGCGTCGTCAGCGGCTGATAGAGTTCGGAGAGGCCGGCTTGCTCCAAGGGCCAGTGGTTCATCTGGATATTGATGTTCGTATGATAGTCCCCGTTCCAAGGAGTCGATACTCCATTTGCCCAGAGTCCTTGCAGATTGGGCGGCAGACTGCCGGGACGGGTACTGCTGATAAGCAGATAGCGTCCGTAGTTATAGTACAGAGCAGCCAATGCCGGCGACTCCTGCTGTGTGAAGCGGAGGATGCGTTCGTTCGTCGGGAGCGTATCATCCGGCGTGGCAGGAAGCGTCAAGGAAACACGGTCGTAGAGGGAACGGTGAGCGGTGACATGGTTGGATAATGAAGAATGGAGAATGGCACATGGAGAATTAGCGGGGGCGGTGAAAGGACGGAGCAAGCTGTCGCAGACTTCCGCATAGCGTTCGCCCGGGAAGTCGGTACCGGCAGCGGCATAGGAGGTAGCGGCAGAAAGTATCAGCCAGGCTTCCTGCCCGTTCTTCAAGCGGATACCGTTTTCCGGGCTGACAGATGATTCACCACCGTTCTGTACGAGTTGCATGGCTACACAGTATTTCATACCGTCCAAACCGGGTTTACCGCTTTCCAACATGCCGTCCATCAAAAGGGTGTTCCCTTGGACAGTCACCGAGCTATGTTCCGCACGGCTCAAACGGGCAGAGAAATTCAGAGCTCCTTCACGTCCGGCAACCAGATGAATCAGCATGACATCACGGTCACGGGAAACAAAATACTCACGGCGATAATCGACATCTTCCAGCCTGAAAGCCGTATATGCCACCGCATCGCGCAAGTTGAGCCAACGGCGATAGTTGTTTAATGGAGAGTTGAGAATGGATAATGAAGAATTGTAGGTAAAATCTATATCCAAATCGCCCAATACCTGATAGGTTCCATATCTCCCGTCAGTCTCCTGCTTCTTCGGAACAAAACTGCTGTACATCAGCTCCTGTGCCTCTCGGTTCTTTCCCTCAAACAACAGTTGCCGGATGGCAGGCAGACTCTTCGAAGCATCCGGATTGCTATAATCCGCCTCCATTCCGCTCCATAATGATATTTCATTCAGCACAATGTGCTCACGGAGAATGCCTCCGTCGGGCATCATGCCCAAGCGTCCGTTGCCCAAAGGAAGAGTCTCCTCCCAGATAGCGGCAGGCGACGTATAGTACAACTGATGATTACAACTGTCGGCAGGCGCATCGGCTGCACGAAGCAGCAACGAGGCTGCAAGCAGAAATAGAGTGGCAAGTGTCTTCATATTGTTTTTTGATTCTGATTTCAGGCTGCAAATTTACTGCATACACTTTGCAGCATTGCTGCATACCTTTTGCAGTGACGCTGCAAAGCAATTGCAGTAGCGCTGCAAAAGGTATGCAGTACCACTGCAAAACAGTTGCACTGATTTTGCAGTGGTTACGCACTGATTATAAGATTATTGCATTTCGAACGAAACTACACCACGGACGTCGGCAGACGAAGCGCAAACGTATGCCTTGAACTTACCCGGTTCGTACTTCCAAGCTGCGGAAGCCTCATCGTAGAACTTCAAATCATCCGGAGTAAGGGTGAAAGTCACGCTCTTCTCCTCGCCCGGCGCCAAACCGACTTTTGCAAAATGTTTCAGTTCCTTTACAGGACGAAGCACACTGCATTTATCATCGCCTACATAAAGCTGTACAATCTCTTTTCCGGCAATGCTACCCGTATTCTTCACGGCAACTGTCACCGTCAGCGTACCGTCGGCAGCCATGGCCTTGGCAGAAGCCACCGGTTTGCCATATGTAAAGGTAGTATAGCTCAAGCCATGACCGAAGGGGAAGAGAGCCGGAATCTCCTTGGTGTCGTGCCAACGATAGCCCACCAGAATATCTTCCTTATACTCCTGCTTAATGCTGTCGCCCGGATAACTGAGTTCATCAAAAGCATGTGCACCGCAATCCGTCAACTTGGCAGGGAAAGAAAAGGGCAACTTTCCGCTTGGATTCACCGCACCACTCAGGATGTCAGCCAGAGACTTGCCACCCATGGAGCCTAAATACCAGCCTTGCACAATGGCAGGAACCCGGGATACCCACGGCATTTCCACCGCATTACCACTGAGAAGCACCAGAACCAGGTTCTTGTTTACCCCCAGCAAAGCTTCAATCAGTTCATCCTGCCCGAAAGGCAAGCCGTATTCCAGACGATCGCCGCCTTCACAATCCTGGAAGTGGTTCTTGTTCAATCCGCCTACCAGTACCACCAAGTCTGCCTTTTTCGCCATTTCCACGGCTTCTGCACGGAGTGAGTCTACCACATTCTGCGGAATTTCATCTGCACGGCCGTACATCGGACGACCGGCGGCATAGCCTTTCGCATAGGCTACCTTATCACCATAAACGGCACGCAAGCCATCCAGCGGAGATACCATATCCTTCACTTTCAGTTCGGAAGAGCCTCCTCCCTGATTCAGCAAGCGTACGGCATTATCGCCCACCACCAGGATATTCTGATACTTGGCTGCATCAATCGGCAGCAACGGGGCACCTTTCTTTATCACCGGAGCATTCTTCAACAGCACAATGCCCTCATTGCCTATCTCGCGGGCAGCGGCATAATGCTCTTCCGTAGCTACCGAACCATAGGGTTTCTGACGGTTCATCGCCGTACGGAATATCAAGCGGAGAATGCGGGAAGCCTTGTCATCTATTGTAGACATCGGCACTTTACCATCTTTCAACATCTGGAGATAAGGGTTAGCAAGGTAATAATCGTTATAGGTAAATACACTCTCGGACGTCAGACCGTTGGTGTAAGAACCCATTTCAATATCCAGACCGTTGACGGCAGCTTCATAGGTGTCGTGGGCACCGCCCCAGTCGGTAATGACACAGCCGTCGAACTTCCAGTCATCTTTCAGAATCTTGTTCAGTGTGAAATCGTTATGGCAGGCGTGCTGGCCGCGAATCTTATTGTAAGCGCCCATAATGCTCCAGGCACCTCCTTCTTCTACCGCAGCCTTGAATGCAGGCAGATAGATTTCATGCAAAGCACGGTCGCTAAGATTCACATCAATATGTCCGCGCCACAGTTCCTGGTTGTTCAGCGCATAGTGCTTGACACAAGCTGCCACTCCGTTCTTCTGCAACTCCTGGATGTAAGGTACGCACATCACACTGGCCAGATAAGGGTCCTCGCCCATATATTCAAAATTACGACCGTTCATCGGAGTACGGTAGATGTTGACGCCGGGGCCCAGCAACACATCCTTTTCACGATAGCGCGCTTCCTCACCGATGGCCTTGCCATACTTGGCAGACATGTCCGGATTCCAGGTAGCGGCCAGACAAGTCAAAGCCGGGAAAGCGGTAATGCTGTCATTGGTCCAGTTGGCATATCCCCAGTCATTCCAGTTGATTTCGGCACGGACACCGTGAGGGCCGTCGCTCATCCAAAGCTCGGGAATGCCGAGCCGCGGAACACCCGCACTGCTGAATTTACTCTGCGCATGGCAAAGGGCTACCTTCTCTTCCAGTGTCATCCGGCTGAGAGCATCCTTTACACGTGCTTCAATAGGTTGTGCATCGTCCATATAGACCGGTGTCTGTGCAGACACGGTACTGATGGAGCATGCAAGAAATAAGGTTGCTAAAAATTTATTCTTCATGTCTTAATTGGTTAATATGCTAATGTGCCAATTAGCACATCAAATTATCATTTAACTTTAATCGCCGTCGTCGCTTTCTCCAGTCCATCAGCCGTAGCCGTCACCTTGACACCACCCGGTTCACCGTTGTTCTGCAGTACCACCAGGCACTTTCCGTAGAAAGCCTTGCGGTGGTTGTCCTTGAACTTCTCCATAGAGATGGGGCTTCCGTTATCCACTCCAGCAATGAAGCCGGCACCTTCTACGGCAAAGGTCACATCGTTTTCGGCATTCGGACACAAATTTCCATCTTTGTCCAGAATCTCAACCGTAATGAAACTCAAGTCTTTGCCATCTGCCTGAATGGTACTGCGGTCGGGGCTGAGACGAATCTGCGCAGGTTCGCCCGCTGTCCGGATTTCCTGCTCGGCCACAGTCTTTCCTTCCTTGCGGGAAACAGCCTTTACCGTACCCGGCTCATACTTCACGCGCCACATGACGTGGAAATCGTCTTTTCCCTTGCTACGCACCCCCTGCGACTTTCCATTCACGAAAAGCTCCACTTCGTCGGCATTATTATAATATGCCCACAAATCGATGTCTTGTCCCTCCGTCCAATTCCAATGTGGGAAAAGATGCAACACCGCCTTGTCCGGACGCCACTCGGACTGATACATGTAGTAGACATCCTTCGGGAAGCCGGCCAAGTCGATAATGCCAAAGTAAGAGCTGCGTGCCGGCCAACCGTAAGGAGTAGGCTCACCGATATAATCGAAGCCCGTCCAGACGTATTGTCCACTGATAAAGTCGTTGTTCTTTACATGGCGCATAGTACCTTCGTGACGGTTGCCCCAAGGAACATGACAGTTGTCGTAGGAGGAGCAAGAGAACGAGGCATCATAGAAAGGCTTGTCCCAACGTTCGGGCCAGATGAACATCGAATCACTCGGCATCCGGTAGTAACCGCGTGTCATCAGGCCGGAAACACTTTCCGTCACGATGAACGGCTTGCCGGGGAAGTTCTCGGGAACACCTGCAAACCAGTCGTCATGGTAATTGAAGCCGATAATATCAAGCGCACTGGAACGGAACAAATGATTGTTCGGGTTCGGCTCGTTGCAGCCTGCCGTCACGGGGCGCGTGGCATCGAGCTTTCTCACCATATCCGCCAGTTTCTTTGTCAGCAGTGAGTTGACGGACATTTCTCCGTCCTTTGCCAGCATATCCGCACTGTGACCGAAGTTCAAGACCAGATTGGCCTCTTCCAGACTCAAGGTGTCGGCTTTGGCATCCGTCCACTGCTCCAGCACTTCGTTGCCGATGCTCCACATGAAGATAGAAGGATGATTGCGGTCACGCACGATAAGGTCTGTCAAATCGCGTTCGTGCCATTCATTAAAATAGCGTGAATAGTCATGGCGAGTCTTTCTCTTACGCCACATATCGAAGGCCTCATCCATCACGATAAATCCCATACGGTCGCAAAGGTCGAGCAACTCCGGTGCGGGAGGATTATGGGAGCAGCGGATGCCGTTGCAACCCATTTCTTTCAGAATCTCCAACTGGCGCTCGATGGCGCGCGTATTCACCGCAGCTCCCAGGCAACCCAAGTCATGATGCATGCAGACACCATTTATCTTCACTTGTTCACCATTCAGGATAAATCCTTTTTGTGCATCGAAGCGGAAAGTACGGATGCCGGTAGGAGTATAGTAACGGTCGAGTACCTCGCCGGTCTGCTTATCCTTGAGGATGCTTTCTACCCTATACATATAGGGCGTATCAATACTCCAAAGACGGGGATTCTTCAAGTGTATCTCCTGCTCCACTTCTGCCGGAGTAAGAGGCATCAACTGCGCTTCCGACACAGCCTCACCCACCGCATTGCCGTCAGCATCCACTAACCGGGATTGCAGGACGACATCGGCCATCTGTGCTTCTGCATCGTACTGTAGTTTGGTGCGTATCTTCAACTGGGCACTGTTCTTCGACACATCTTCTGCCGTAACATAGGTACCCCATTGCGCTATATGAGCTGGATTCAGCTTTGTCAGCCATACATTACGGTAGATGCCGCAACCGGAATACCAGCGCGAATTGGGCTGTTCGGCATTGTCCACACGAACCGCCAACACATTCTCCTCTCCCCACTTGATATAGGGAGTCAGGTCATAACTAAACGAGATGTATCCATAGGGGCGTGTTCCCAGTTCATGCCCATTAATATAAACGGTGGAGTTCATATAGACACCATCGAAATCTATGCGATAGCGCTTGCCCTCATCGACCTTATCGGCAATAAAAGTCTTACGATACCAACCTATACCACCAGGCAGAGCACCTCCCCCTGTTCCTGACGGATTGTCCCGACTGAACTCTCCTTCAACAGCCCAATCGTGGGGCAAGTTCAGTTTCCGCCAGTCTGCGTCATTATAATCCAGACGGGCTGCCGCCGTATCATCTCCCAAGCGAAAGGCCCAGTCGGCAGTAAAATCCAAGCTACGGTCATCGCCAGCTACCTCTTTAGGAGCATTGCAACCGGCCAATAGGGACAGCCCGATGGCCAAAGACAATATGATTTTATTCATGGTAATAAATATCTAAAAGATTATCGAGTGCCTACTCCTCTCTCACAGCTATTCAGAAGTGGGGAAGTGCCCGGCACCGAGGAACGACGAGATCGGTACCGGGAAGACTTCTCTCCCTGGCACCGTCGTCTATCATTCTGATTATAATTTTACGGTTTGTGCTTTTCCGTCATACTTCACCGTTGTACCTTTAGCCTTTAAGTCGAACGGTTGCGGCCGGTCTTTGCTTACCTTCACTACATTGAAAGTACGTTCCTTCAGCATACCAGGGAAGTCACCCGTACGGTCGCCGATAACCAGTGTACCCTCAGCATCGTTATAGGCAAACGGTATAGTGGCATATTGTCCCTTCTCATAATTATAGTTCACACCTTCATCCTCATAGAGCGTAAATGCGCCGTCCTTACCCGTATAAACATAGAGGGTGATTTCCGAAGCCGGTTTTTCATCACTGTATTGCATGTCCGGACCATAAGGTACAATGGCACCTTCGCATACGTAGAGCGGAATACGTTCATAAGGAGCATCTACTGTCAACTTCTGGCCGCCATCCACATACTTGCCGGAGTAGAAGTCATACCAACCACAGCTTGCCGGGAAATAAACCTCGCGGCTGCGTGCGCCATATTCGTAAACCGGAGCCACCATCAAGGCAGAACCGAACATGAACTGGTCACCTATATTGTTGACGTTTGCATCAGCTGTGAAGTCCATTACGAGCGGACGCATGATGGTATAATCATTGAAATAAGTCATACCTGCCAAAGAATAGATATACGGCATCATGTTGTAACGCAGCTTCGTATAATAAACGATGGAGTTGTAGCACGGATGTCCTGCCGGAGCGATATTCCAAACCTCACGGTACGGATACTGGCCGTGTGCACGGAACAACGGGCAGAAAGCACCGAACTGATACCAACGGGTATTCAACTCTCTCCATTCCTTGTAATCAGCATTTTCACGTCCAGTCTTGTTGAATTCCATCTGACCAGCCACATAACGGTTCTCTACACAGAATCCGCCGATGTCCATGGTCCAATAAGGGATACCGCTGACAGCAAAGTTCAAGCCGGCAGAGATTTGTGCTTTCATATCTTCCCAACGGGTAGCGATGTCACCACTCCAGGTGGCAGTAGAATAGCGTTGCAACCCTGCAAAGCCGGAACGTGTCAACAAGAAGACGCGCTTGTCCGGTTCCACGCCGCGCTGTCCGTCATAGATAGCTTCAGCATTCATCAGTGCGTATGCATTGAAGAACTTGGCAGAGGGGCCGAGTGCTGTCGGACCGCAAAGGTCCTTGCGGTATTGCAAATCCGTACAGTCGCGTATGTTCGGTTCGCTGGCATCCATCCACCAAGCGTCAACACCCAGAGGATAGTAGTGGTCTTGCATCTGCTTCCAGAAGAGCTTGCGTGCATCGGCATCGTATGCGTCATAGAAAGAGCCCAGATAGCCAGGACCGACCCAGTCTTTGATGCTGTCTTTGATAGCCTGCTGATACATCCAACCTTTTTCGTCAAATTCCTTGAAGTGTTCGGTCGTAGCATAGAACTTGGGCCATACGGAAATCATCAGACGTCCGTTCATGGCGTGGATGGAGTCGACCATTCCTTTCGGGTCGGGGAAACGTTCAGGGTCGAACTCATGGCTTCCCCATGCATTCTGCTTCCAGTGCAGCCAGTCGATTACGATATTGTCGATAGGAATCTGACGTTCACGGAATTCCTTCAAGGTGGAGAGAACCTCCTCACGCGTATTGTACTTCTCACGGCTCTGCCAGTAACCCATCGCCCATTTCGGCATAATCTGGGATTTACCTGTCAATGTACGGTAGCCGCTAATCACATCGTCCATATCATCACCATAAACGAAGTAGTAGTCTATTTCATTCTGCATTTCACCCCACCAAGAGAGTTTGTTCTGTTCTTCATCAGCCACCGGACTCAATACCCGCAGACCGCAGTAAGAAACACCGGCATCAGGCTTCCACTCTATCTTCAATGGAACGCGCTTGCCCGCTTCCAGATTGACAGCAAACTTATAACTGTTAGGATTCCAAGCCGTACGCCAACGTTCGGGAACCACCAACTCATTATCAATATATACTTTCATGTAGCCTGCATAGTAAAGGATGAAACGGAATAAGCCGCTTTCTGCCGGTTCTATTTCTCCCTCATAAACTACATCAGACCCTCCGAACGGGAAACCCGCAGGCAAATTAATCACCTTACTCAGATGTGCGGCACGGTCCAGATGTTCAAAATAAAGAGAATCCTCACGACGTACAAGGGTTTCCACATCTTTCTTGCCCGGAATATATGTACCGGTCAAAGCACCTTCCTTGCCCTCTTTATCATAAAGTTTGAAGACATCACCCAGTTGTGAGTAGTCACGCGGGTCACCGAAACGGCAGAGCGAATAGCTGTCCCAAAGCACACCGTAGTTTTTATTAGACACGATGAAGGGTACAGACACCTTTGTATTGTACTGGAACAGTTCCTCATTCTTACCTTTATAGTTGAACTCATCCGCCTGGTGCTGGCCCAAGCCATAGAAAGCCTCATCATTGCCTGCCGACTGGAATACCTGACGTACTGTATATCCTTTCGTACCTTCCACTTCCACCGGAGTAAAGGTCCGCCCGTCAGAGTCTTCAGCCAGAATCTGCTTGCCGTCGGCATCCGTGAAGCGTACCTCACCCGTTGTCTTGGACACAATGGCACATAATTCCGATGTCTTGACAGTCACTTCATCGCCCTGCTCTTCGACCTTAAAGTCGGTCTTATTCTGTTGAGGGATCACAATGAGACTCTGCTCCTTTGAGAATTCCTTCTCAGGAGTAGCCGATACATGAATGAGCTTCTCGCCCATTACTTCTAATCTTACTTTACGCACATCCGTCGGTTGCTGCTGCTTGACTTCCACAACAACACCGTTCTCGGTCTTTTGGAATCCGCCTCCGGAACATGCGGCGAGCATCCATCCGGCAAGCAAATAAACTGAAGTGTTTTTCAATTTCATATTACTGTTTTTAAAGTGAATTTTCTCTGATGTAAAAATAGAAAATTTCCTCCAAAAACGAGCCCCCCTGATGTTGAAACAAAAGGGCGCTTTTGATTCCCCTAAAAAACAATATGTTTCCATAAAGGGTATCTTTTGTTATTTGCCCTCTCTTTCCTGATAAACAGAGGGCAAAACACCGAATTCATCCTTGAAATATTTGCTGAAATACTTGGGGTTGTTAAAGCCCAACTGATACGCTATCTCCGATACATTCTGCTGACTCTCGCGCAGCATCTGCGCCGCTCTTTTCAGACGGATGACACGGATAAATTCAATGGGTGTCTTACCGGTTATCTGCAAGAGTTTCTTGTAAAGATGTACCCGGCTCATACCCAATCCCCGGCTCAACTCTTCTACGGACAAGTCACACCGACCGATGTTCGCCTCCACATATTTGATGGCATTTTCCACCAACTTTTCGTCCAGCGAAGTAATGGCTATCTCGCTCGGTTCGGGGTCGATGAGCGACTTTGCCTTGCGCTTCTTGCTCAGGTCAATCAGCTTGCGCATACGCAGAATCAGGATTTCCACATTGAAAGGTTTCGTCACATAATCATCTGCACCGATGGTCAACCCCTCCACTTTATCTTCCACAGCCTGCCGTGCAGTGAGCAATATCATCGGAATGTCACTCGTGCGTTTATCGGTCTTCACCCAGCGACACAGTTCATTTCCATCCATCTCGGGCATCATTACGTCGCTGACAATAACATCCGGCATCAGTTCCGGTATTTTCTGCCAAGCTTCCCGGCCATTAGAAGCTGACTGTATACGGAAATACAAGCTCAGACTATCTTTCATGAAGGCAACCAAATCTTCATTATCATCCACAATCAGGGCCAACGGCTTCTCTTTTTCATCTTCATTATCCTCCTCCATATCGTCCGGCAAATCATCCGGAAGCGGTTCCTCTTCCATATCCGGCAAAAGTTCCTCATGCTCTTCCACCTCTTCTGCAAGCGGTGCAGGCTTGGAAGGACTTACATGCACATGTTTAACCGGAAGCTCAATCAGGAACACACTACCGGACCCCACATTGTCAACAACGCGCACCGTGCCCTCATGCAGCGTCACAAAGTCGCGTACCAGGCTCAAGCCAATACCGCTACCCGTTGACTGGTGTTCCGGTTCTTCCTGCTCCACCTGATAGAAACGTTCAAAAATTCGCTCCTTGTCTTCATCCCTAATGCCAACACCGGTATCCGATACCTTTATCAGCAATCTTCCGGACATCTCTTTCGACATTTCCAATGCCACATCCACACGTCCCCCGTCCGGGGTAAATTTGAAGGCATTGGATAGAAGATTCATCACAACTTTACCAATTTTATCCTCGTCGAATGACATATTCAGCGATTCCATGGCCGAAAAGAATGTCAGATGTACATGTTTCTTTTCAGAAAGCATCAGGAAAGAAGCACAGATGCTACGCACATACGCCACAATATCCCCCTCGGACAAAGTGAGATGCAATCCTGCCATCTCATTCTTACGGAAATCGAGCAACTGGTTGACCAAATTCAACAAACGCTGCGCATTGCGGTACATCAGTTGCAGCTTGCCATGCAGTTTTTCGTCCGTAATCTCCTTCATCATACTTTCCATCGGCGATATAATCAGCGTAAGCGGCGTACGCAACTCATGGCTGACATTCGTAAAAAAGCGGAATTTCATCTGGCTCAACTCCTCCCTCTTCTTCGCATCTTCCTCTATCTGGCGGATTCTGAACTTATTACGTTCCCTCCGTTGTACGGCATAAAGTGAAAAGGAAACAACTCCTACTATCAGAAGAGCATAAACGATATATGCCCACGGAGTCATCCAGAAAGGCGGAAGAATGACAATCTTGAGCGAAGCCTCTTCAGTGCCCGCATATCCGTCACTGTTTGTAGCCTTCACTTTTAAGATGTAAGTCCCCGGAGCCAGATTGGTATAGGTAACGCGATGCATATCGGACATACTCGTCAGCCAGTTCTCATTAAATCCTTCCAATTTATAGAAATACTGTGTCTTTTCGGGCAGCACGAAATTGTCCGACGCAAACAGCACCGTGAACACATTCTGCTTATAATCCAAGACAACTTCTTCTGTTTCATTCAAAGCTTCCTTCAAGATGACACGTCCTGCATACTCCTTGCCCACCTTCACGTCTTCATTGAACAACTGGAAACCGGTAAACATAACCTTGGGCAACGTACGGTTATACTTTATGTTGCCCGGCTGGAAGCGATTCAGCCCATACAGTCCTCCCACTACAATCTCGCCCGTATGCAGTCGTTTGAGGGAACGCTGGTTGAAGTCACAACTCTGCAACCCGTCCTTGTCATTATAGGTATAGCAACGGAACACGGGCTGCTCCGTCTTGCTGTCAACGGACAACACCACGTTTATCAGTTCTCCTCCGGTGCTGATCCATATACTTTTGTTTTCATCTTCCGTAATACCTAATATCAATAGTTTGGAGAAACCGGGCTTGATAGGCACTTCGTACAATTCATCCCGTTTGCTGTCATATACATTCAAGCCTTCACGCGTGGCTATCCATAGCAAACCGCGACTATCTTCGTAAACTTGATTGATATTTTGGTTGGAAAGTCTGGTCTTACCCGATTTTGTACCTGCAAAATTTGTAATCTCGCCGGTCCTCAGGTCCATGAAAGCCATCCCTGCCGAAGTACCGATAACCAGATTATTGTCACAGCTGATGCAGAGGGATGAGATATAGTCCGACACAAGGTTTGAATTACCTGTAGAATAGGTGGTAAATATCCCCGTCTGAGGATTCAGGCATTGCAATCCTCCCCCTAACGTACCGATCCAGATATTTTTGTCCGCATCTTCTGCCAATGCCCATACATTGTCATAGACCAGCGAGTTACTGTCTCCCTTACGGGACCGGTAATGGATAAAGCGGTTCCCATCATAGCAATTCAGTCCGCCCCAGAAAGTACCTGCCCACACTCTGCCGCTACTGTCCCGAAGAAGGCAGACTATGACATCACTCGAGATAGAGTGGGGATCTGCCGTATGCGAAAAAACCATACGTTCATCTGTCACGCTATTCCAGCGCACCAGCCCGCGGTCGTTGGTTCCCAGCCATACGATGTCACCGCCTCCGTCCTCCACGCAATTGATGTCGCCTACATCGGCAATACCGAACTTGAAAATGCTTTCATTATAGAAAGAGATGCCTTTCTTGTAGGTTCCCACCCACATCGTACCGGCCTCATCTTCATAAAGAGCCGTTATTGTATTGTTGGACAGAGTACGCCCGTTATTAGGTTCATTCGCCAGACGGATTTTCCGTCCCGCCGGTTCTATCAATTCAACGCCATCCTGATCCCTGCCTACCCATATACATCCGTATTTATCCTGTGCCACTGCACGTACGGTATTGTAGGTGTCCGTTCGGGGAGAACGCTGTTCCCAAACCTTCTGAGAAAGGCTATAAATCCACATCCCCTCCACACTGAATATCCACGCCCGCCCACTATGGTCGACAAACAAATCAAAGGTAGCATTCTTTACTTCCCTGCAATCTTCGGCAATGCCCGGATTGGTCCACTTGATATTTTGCTTTTCCTCATCTATACAAGCCAAGATACCGTTACTCAGAACCAGCAGGATTCCTTCGCCGCATTCTTTCATGTCGGACACTTCGGCTTTCGCAAGCAGTTCATCCGCCCCCTTTACTGCTACGGCATTTTTCTGTTCCTCTCTATAGCTGTAAACACCTTTACCATTAATATAGATCCAGAAAGTCTTTTCCTTATCAATATAGATAAGCGAAGGATTTCCGGTCAGACCGATGTTCCACATCCAGGCTTCCACATTACGGTCAAAAACATCGGAAGCCGAGTTGTAAATGGCATACCCGCCTCCCGTACGTATCCACAAATTACCGGACGTATCTTCTTGTATATCCTCGACATAACTATCGGGAAGAGATTTCTCATCATCTTTCTGGCTGCGATAAATCTTTATATTGTAACCATCATAGCGGTTCAGCCCCGAAGCTGTACCAAACCACATGAATCCGTTTGAATCTTTATAAATAGCATTAACCTGATTATTGGAAAGTCCGTCTTTCACTTCCAAATGTTTAAACATGTAGTCGTGTGAAGCAGCAGAGAAACATACCATCCAAACCCACAAGAGCAGTAGTTGCAGTCTTTTCATACTATCAGAGCTAAGGGAAGTTATTTTTGTTGCAAATGAAGTGAAAAACGAACAGAAAAGCAAGGAAAGACAAGGATTTTTAAAGAAGGAGAAGCATATCCCTCGCGGACCAACTTCTCCATAACCAATCAAAAAAAACTATATCAACAATCCTTGTAACCTATAAAACCTATTTGTATGATACTTTTAAAAACTGTCTTTTACTCTATCCGCCACTCAATCAGTAAGGGTATTTACCGGCTGCGGCTCCCTTCATGATGCCCTCAATGGCATAAGCCTCCTTCGCCGTACCCGTACCACGATTCATGTCACCGCCGGTTTCCCAATAGAAGGGGACACAACCGTGTTTTTTGGCCTCTCGGGTGACTACCTCATTCCAATAGGCGCGGCTCTTGTTGTGCATCTCCCGGTCAATGTCGGGATAGGCAAGTTCGGAAGTACCCTCTATCTTGTCTTCTTTTGTCCGCTTCATGGCGCTGTACTCGCCTACAATCACAGGAATTCCCTTATCTGCATAGGCTGTCTTCATCTTCTGGAATTGCTGCTTCACATAATCTTCTTCGTAACCGGTGGCGTTATGAATGGAACCGGATACATGATTGTCCTTACCCCAATAAAGGAATACCTTGCCCCAAGTTTCGTCATGGTTCATCATGGTGAACTGATAGGGATCATAGAAGTGAACTTCCACCATCAGACGGTCGGGTACCTCATCCTTGGGCATCGTGTAGTCGTTCACCGTTTTGTCGATATTGGTATAAGGACCTTGCACAATCAGGCAACGGCTCGCATTATTCCCTCCGGTGGCACGCACGGCATCAATGAAGGTCTGTTCGTATTTCAAGATGACATCTATGGCCGATGTTCCAACGTTCCCCTGGTCTTGCTGTCCGGGTTCGTTACATCCGGCAAAGAGCAGGTGTTCGTCATAAGCATTCAGTTTATTGGCAATCTGTGTCCAGATAGCTTTCTGCTTGGCATCTACTTCGCTGCTGTAACCATGAGTGATACTCTCTTCAAGCCAACCGCCATCCCAATGGATATTGACAATGGCATACATATCATTGGCTACACAGTAGCCCACCACTTCGCTCACACGGTCGAGCCATGCAGCATCTATCTCATAGGTCGATGGATTCACAATGTAGTAATCCCACGCGCAAGGGATGCGCACCGCATTAAATCCCAATGCCTTCAGCCCTTTGATATATGCCTCGCTCACTTTAGGATTTCCCCATAACGTTTCGCTCGCTATCTTGTTCTTGTTATCACAAGCTTCCAGCGTGTTGCCGATATTGATACCTGCATACATCTTGGCGGCAAGTGTCCTGGCGTCGCTTCCCATATTGCCGACCTCGCCCGCAGCCTGTTTTACGGTCACAGTCTCCGTCAGGCTACCCAAAGTAAAAGTGATATGGCCTTCGCGCGCTCCCAGAGGATTGGAAGAGACGGTAAACTTGAAAATCTTGTCTTCCATGGCACGGGTATTGACCGCCTTTATCCAAGAAACATCAGAAACGGCTTGTACGTCACCATTGGTTTCCACCACCACAGAAACATCTCCTCCCGCAGCTGGCAGGTCGAAAGAGGTAGAGTTGGATATGATTAATCCGTCCGCAGACGTTTGTTTCACTGTGAAGCTCCCTACTTCGCTGCCTCCGGCTTTCACCGTTACCTTGGCTTCACGGTCACTCGTGTCCGTATTGGCTTCTGCCATAACGGTATACTTCAAAATACTACTCGAAGCAGAACTTTCGGCAGTAACCTTACACCACTCCGGTGCACTGCTGGTAACTTCCAATGCAACGTTCGACTTGATGTTCAGCGTACTTGTTCCTCCGGTCTTGGAGAAAGTCATTCCATCCGTCAGAATGTTCGCGGGAATCGTTATTTCCGGAGTCACAGTATCATCATTGCCGGAACATGCGGCAACGAAAGAAGAGAAAAGCAGTGCCGACAGCACCAGGCAAATTTGGAATTTTTCAATGATATTCTTCATCATGTCTTTACGTATTAAAAATAATGGTTAAATCAGTGAAAGCAAAAGTAACGGAAAAGGCGGAAAACACACCGATGTCATGTTATCTGCAACGGTATCATTTGTTTCCGAATAGGGTTCAAAAGTAATCATTGAATGACATCGGACACATCCGGCTTGTTTGAACCGAAGGAATACTTTATTTTTGCGTATAAATACTTCCTTCAACTACTGATTCGTATATCTGATAAACTATTTAAAATACAATGTACTTATGAGAAAAAAGATGATGTTATTTTTAGGACTGGCGCTCAGCCTGTCCTGCTTTTCACAAAACCGGCAAGGTTATCAAAATCCCGTTATTCCCGGTTTCCATCCCGACCCGAGTGTCTGCCGCGCAGGAGATGACTTTTATCTGGTCAACAGTAGTTTCCAATATTTTCCGGGCGTACCGTTGTTCCACAGCAAAGACCTCATCAACTGGGAACAAATCGGACACTGCCTGACGCGCCCCTCACAACTGCCGCTTCACGACGCCGGCCCGTGGGGAGGAATCTATGCACCCACCATCCGCTACAACGACGGTACATTCTACATGATTACCACCAACGTGTCCGACAAAGGCAACTTCCTTGTACACACTACCGACCCGCGTGGCGAATGGTCGGAACCCGTATGGCTCAAGCAAGGCGGCATAGACCCGTCCCTCTATTTTGAAGACGGCAAGTGTTACCTTGTCAGCAATCCGGGCGTAGGTATCTATCTGTGCGAAATCAACCCCAAAACCGGCGAACAACTCAACGAGTCCAAACGCATCTGGAACGGTACGGGCGGACGGCACCCTGAAGGGCCGCACATTTACAAGAAAGACGGCTGGTATTACCTGCTGATTTCCGAAGGCGGCACGGAATACGGGCACAAAGTGACAATAGCCCGTAGCCGCGATATAGACGGCCCGTACGAAGAGAACCCCGCCAATCCCATCCTGACCCACATCAACAAGAATGCACAGAACAGCCCGATACAAGGAACCGGCCATGCCGACCTGATACAAGCTCCTGACGGTTCGTGGTGGATGGTGTGTCTCGCTTTCCGTCCGCAAAGCGGCAGCCATCACCTGCTGGGACGCGAAACGTACCTTGCTCCCGTGCGCTGGGACAAGAATGCCTGGCCGGTAGTAAACGGAGATGGTACAATAGCCCTGCAAATGGATGTACCAACCCTACCGCAACATCCTCTTGCCCCCAAGCCTGCACGCACCGATTTCAAAAACGGCAAATTAGGTCCCGAATGGGTTCATATCAGAAACTATCATCCGGAAAACTATACTTTTGCTTCCGGTAACCTCCGTCTGAAAGCAACCCCCGTAAACCTGAACAACGGGAAAGGCAGTCCTACTTTTGCCGGCCGCCGGCAAGAACATATCGACTTCACAGCCACCACTTCCATGCAACTGAAAAAAGCCGCCAGTGGCGACGAAGCCGGCCTGACGGTCTACATGTTCGAATCGTCCCATTACGATTTATTAGTCAAGCAATTGGCAGACGGGAAACAAGCTGTAGTATTGCGCTACCAATTGAATGAATTGACCCATACGGAAAAGGAAGTTATTCTGCCCCAGGGGAAAGTACAACTCCGTGTAAAAGGCAGCAACGAAATCTATTCGTTCGAGTATGCCACAAACGGAAAGGACTTCAAAGAACTGGGCCGAATGAATACGCGCTATATCAGTACAGAAACTGCCGGTGGCTTTACGGGAATCATGCTGGGATTGTATGCCGTCTCCGGTTCTCAAACCTCAAAAGCATATGCAGACTTTGAATACTTTGATTACGAAGGAAAATAGCAGCCAATCTTAGAGAAAGCCCCTGCTTTTCTCCGCTTCCGCCCTTTTGTCTGTCCGGTTCAGTACAAAGATTCATGAACGGCCCACTTAGGTGAACAAGTTTGTTCACCTAAGTGGGCTGATTTGTTCACTACTATGAACAAGGCGGACCACTTTAGTGGAGATACCATAAAATCACTATGTTTATCGCAATAAGTACCCATCCCGTCCGAACAAAGTACAAGGCAAAGAGCTATCAAAGCGCCGCCTTACGGACCACCTCCTTTATTTTATTCTCTCTATGGTTCTTCAATCTATATCAGAACGATGCACACCGGTGAGGGCAAAACAAAAAATCCGGGATGGCCTGCATCCCGGATTTCCTATCTAACCAGTATATTTCCGTCTATCCCTCTTACCATTCAGGAACAGAGAAAAGAGTGTGGAACGTGAACTTCACTTCCATAGAACTGCTGAAACCAAGTTCCTTGATAACATCACCATCAGGAGTACCGAAAGCGCACCCTTTATCCTTTGTTGCCCCATAGCAATTCCAAAGTTCCAGACGATACTTCGGGGATTCATTGGCATCGAGCACTTTGGATGCATCAAATGTCACTTCCTTGCCATCCAGATAGAGGTTGTCAAGTGTGGCATGTAAACCGGGGAAATACTTGTAAATGTCAGCCACTTCAACGAAGGTCATGATGGAACCTGCCGCATAGTCGGCAGATTCGTACTTAATGTCGAACTGAGAAGCCACAAGGCTGTACTGGAAGTTCTCGTATTTCACCTCGAACGTAGCTCCTGCGTTATATCCCCATGCACTTCCCCAATCCGGATTGACAGTAACCAGATTGGGCGTATAAATACCTGCACCGGTACCGTCGGTAATGACGGTGCAGACAATCTCAAGCTTCTCCTTGAAATGGATGGCAGGCTCGGTACCTTGATTTTCTACATTGCTGAACGGACTGAGGGGAACTGCATTGCCTACAGAACCAGCCCCATAAGCATTGAACAACTGAACACGGTACTTACCGTTTCCTTCAATGTCGCCATAATAGAAGCGGTTGGCATCAAACCGGATGGAAGTACCGTCCAGCTTGATGTCGTCAATGCGTACAAACGAATTGGGATAGCGCTTCGCCATACCGGCAAAGTCAAGCGTAAACACCATAGCATCGGTACAAGTTCCCTCGAAAACAAACGTGTGCTGTCCAGCCAAGTCTTCGGGTGAAATGGCTACAAGCAGTGCATCCCAACTTCCTGCCCATGATGAATCGGCGATATTGAGCAATACAGGAACCTGCGCATCGGCATCGGCCTTGGCCTGGCTGTAATAGTTCAACGAATAGCCATAGTCGCCATCGGGCAGGGCAATCTGCAGGCCGTCGGCAGTCAACGACAGAATGTTCAGCTTACCACTCTTCGTGCCAATCCAAGTATTGGCACAAAGCACATCTATGTCGATGTCAATCACTTTATTCGCCTCGTCAATCGTAAACTTACCGGTTTCATCGGTCACGGTACCGTCTTCGGCAATACGATGAATATTCACCGTACCGTCCTCCTTGAGCTCCATATAACCATAGTCCTTTCCGTAAGTATAACCTATCCAGCCATTATCCGTACCCATCTCCCAATGAATCTGCTGTTCAATGTTGGGTTGTCCGTTGGAAACCGTACTCCAGTTGTCCGTAACACCCCACTGCGTGAAAGGTCCTTCAAACACGTGCTGCTTACCGTCCTGGCCATTGTCAAGATACCACTTCTGATAGAGCAGAGCCTTGTTGAACGGTACGTTCTTGGCTGTGGAAACAGCGCGTACAGCCATACCTTGATAAACTGCGGCAGTGATACGGTGATTGACAGAAGCTGCAAACTGGTAACCTACCGCAAATTCTGTATTGGAAGAGTTGACAGTACCGGTGAGGTAATATCCTTCAGTACCCAGCGCTGTCACATCGTTTGCCACACGCGTACCGGCTGCAGGCAGGAAGATGGAATTACCATTAGGACCGGTGAACTTGAAACCTGTCACTCCATTCTGCTCAGTCCACTCTTTCTGGCACAACGTGAAGAGTTCCTCGAAATCATCGGCAGTAGGCAGTGTGGCACGCCCTTGAAATGCACGGAAAGCCAAGTCGGAAGCCGTTTTATAAGTATCGGCCGAAGCATAGTCGGCAGGGTCGATGCTATTGTTGCATCCGGTCAAGTCACCGAATCCGAAAAGGCCACCCAGTCCAGTCTCGCTCTTGGCACCCACATTGAAGCGAGCCCACTTCACGGAGAGTCCCAGGTCGACAAGGTCATTGTCGAGATCGAAGTCATAGGCAGGAGTAGTGAAGCTCTTCACCTCACCATACACAATGCCGCTACCCAGATTGAGGTAAGCCGCATAATAGTATTGCGTTTCGGGCACCAACCCTTCATGGACGAATGAATAGCTGTCCTTAAGTTCCTCACTCTTCACTATAAGGCCTGCACGAACCGCTTCTACATCGGATGAAGTAGAGATAACAACACCACAAGTAGCATCGGCCGTAGCATCGGTCAATGTCCCACCCAATACAGCCGAGGCGAAGTCGACAGATGCGGCATCGGCAGTAGCCACCTTGGCATCGGTGGTGAGCAAGCTTTTCACCTCACCTTTGTAATACACCTTACCCTGCAAGCATACATAAGCCTGATAATAGAGCGTAGAGTTATTGTTCAACCCGTTCAACTGAGCACTGAAGGCGCTGCCGTCATAAGCAGCCTGCACGTCCTCGGGCAGGTTGTCTTGCGCAGAGCCATAGAAGAAGCCGGTCTTATAGCTTCCGGCATCCATGCCATCCAACCCGGAGAGCGTGGCATGGAGCGTAGCGGTAGTGGCGGTCACATCGGACGACCCCGTCACCACCGACGATTCGTTCAGAATCGGGGTGGTGTGGATAGTATAGTCGTCATCTTCACTGCACGAAGCCAGCGAAAGACCCAATGCAAGTGAAAGTATTCCTAAATATATCTTTGTCTTCATATATACTAAATTCATTTAAGTGGTTATTCAATGGTCATCGAAATTATCTCAACCTTCACATCCGGCTGTCCGTCTTCGGTGGCAGCCACAGTAGCAAGTCCCTTATTCTGGATACCGATACAGATACAACTGCTTCCTTCGTAAGTCACAGTGGCACCGGTGGTATTGGTCACGGACACAGTCTGTACAGCTCCTTCGGCAGTATCAAAGGCCACGGCATGAGCCAGGTTGTAGCAGTCGTCTTCCCAGGTATTTCCGATGTTATTGTCCATAATCACGGTCTTAGGAGTCGCGCCCTCGTTCCAAGTGATTCCACTCAGCACTTTGTACTGTATCTTCAGCGTCTGGTTCTTTTTCAACTTCACCTTCGTGATGTCGATCGGCCATCCCGCGTCACCACCGCCCCAAGGATTGTAGAACTGCAAGCGCAAACGATCGGGATTTCCGTCACCGAAAAGAATTTGTACCTTGCTGTTGTCTACCTTGATTTCAGTAGGCCCGGTAGGTCCGGTAGCGATAGGTTTGTAGTTGAGGTTGGCACAAAGATAAGAATCCACGGCTCCCTTGTCATTGGTCGTTGCAGGCACACCCATCTGGAAAGAGCTGGTGACATCGCAAGCCATTACGGTAAACTCGCTTCCCTTCACTTCCACCGTGCGCTTATCACCGGTAGCGGTGAGGACGGTTATCTCAACCGGATTGCCGTCGGCATCCATAAATTTCAATTTGCCGTCTTCAATGGCAAGCTTACCGGCATTGGTACCGTCATCCCATTTGTAGCCATCGGCCGTGCTGCTCAATACCAGCTCATAGTCGGCAATGGAAGCATCGGCCACAGGTGCCCATGAAGAACCGTACTGTCCCTTCACTACGCTTTCCCAAGCAGCAGAGCCACCATTCCACCATGTCCAGTCATAAGGTTCTTCATCATTGATGAGGAAGCGTGCCTCATTGCCCACATAGGTGACACCGTTGATTTCAGTAGTGAACAGTTTGGTTGCCAAATCTTCAATGGCAGGCTGTTGTACTTCGGCAGGCTGAAGCAAACCCGGATCTTCAGTCGGTATGATACTGGGGTCATTATAAGCCTCTTCGGAAATGAAGTTCCACACCAGCCACCACGGACCTTCGCTATTGGTACGCATCGTAGCTACCTGCAGCAGATAAGGAGTACATTCTATAATCTTGATGTCGTTGGTATAGTTGGAACAGACATCATCAAAACCCTCGTTATGCAATGAATAGGTACCGCCATAGAAAGATATGACAGGGCGTTTCGGGTCAGACACATTCAAGTTGAAAGTTCCGGTGGCATCCGTCGTGCCCGAAGCAGCCACCCGATGAAGTTCCACCGTACAGCCTTTCACAGCATCCAGGCCGAAAGTGATGTACGACTGGAAATAGGGGTCGTCTGCCGGAATGAGCCACGATTGGATACCCGGATCCCAGTTGGGAGCCCAATTGGCGCTACCAATCATAAGGTCGGTAATATTGCTTCCATCATTTTTCACATCAGTGTGGCTCATGTACATCACCGGTCCCGAACAACGGCCAATACCAAAGTTCTTGTCAATGGGAACCCACTTACGGCTCTTGCCCACTCCACCTGCAAGGTTAGCCCAGATAGGGTCTTCGAGCATGGCAAAGTTATTGGTCTCTACCTTGAAGGTATATGGTTCGCCATATACCGGACCTGCCGGTGTGGAAGCGCCGAAAGTCACGCTATATTCTCCGGCAAAAGGAAGTGCCAAGTCAAGAGTGGTCTTTTGAGAAGGACCGCTTGGAGTGACCCACAAGGGAGTGGCTCCCTTGATGAGCGAAGTCAGATGAATCGTATTAGGATCATTGGCATCAGGGGTCACCGTATAGGCGATACCTTCCACCAAATCATCGGAAACATAGGTTTTTGCCCCCATCTCGTACTCTTCGGGCGAGCAAGCGGAAAATATCAAAGCCGCTCCTGCCAATATGGAAAAGAATGATTTAAGTCTCATATCTTATTGTTTTTATTTTTTATTTACTCTATTAATGGTACTCACCATCCGGGATTCTGCACAAGTACACTCTGTGAAAGGTTAATTTGATTATAAGGAATCTGGCTCAAGCCTTTGGTGGCTTTCACACGGTCGGCCCGTATGGTTATTGCATCATCAGCGCCTCCACTCTTCACCTTGACACCATTCAAGGCGAGCTTCTCGGCTGCCACGTCTATACCTTGACGCAGGAGATCCCAATAATTAATGCTTTCAAAAGCAAATTCAAGACGACGTTCTTCCATAATAGCTTGTTGAGACACACTCTTAGCTTGATAGTTGGCCGATACTGTTCCGTTGTCATCAACCTGATAAGCACGCTTACGCACTTGGTCGAAATAAGTTTGCGCATTGGGGCTACCCAGTTCTGCGGCCATCAACAATACGTCGGCATAACGGATAATAACGTAGTCTTGGCGGTTCTGTGTCTGGAAGTCACCGCTACCATCCTGCTTACCGGCATGGCTTCCATCGGCATAGCAAAGGGGAGCATACTTCTTCACAGCATAGCCGGTATATTCACGCCAGTCATTAAAACTGGTGGTAAAGTCGGCCGAACCGGTGATTCCTTCCCCTACCAAATCAATGATAGAAGCCGAACGGCGGAGGTCACCAGTGGGAAACGCTTCCACAAAATCAGGATTTACCGTCAATGCGCCCCATCCCTTGCAATAGGGAGCAGCATTAAGCTGGCGCATACCCAACATCACCTGCCAACGGTTGGAGTCATTATTCCCGTTATAATCCTGAGTAGCGGTAAATTTCAACGCAAGAATGGTTTCCTTGTTTCCATCACCGGCATATGTACCCTTCAAAGTTTCATAGTCTCCTTTTTCGGCCACTTTTGCAGAAGAAGCCGGCCATAAATTCTTGAATTGCGGTACCAAACCATATTCTCCTGAAGCGATTACGTCTTCTACAGCAGCCAAAGCTTCGGCACGAGTCACCTCTACAGGTTCTTCACCGTAATATCCGGTATAGAAAAGATAGGCACGTGCCAGCAAAGCCTCGGCGGCATATTTTGTAATATGTCCGTCGTTCTTGGTATAGTCGGCCTTGGGATAAGCGTCACCGGGAATATTCTCGATAGCATATTTTAAGTCAGTAAATATGGCACTGAACACCTCTTTGGCAGGTGAAGGAGCGCGATTTTCGTTTACCGGTTCCAGAAAGAGTGGGATATTCCCCCATAAACGAACCATATCCAGATAAAGCAATGCACGCAACGTACGACATTCGCCCATATAGATACCACGTTTGCTATCCGATTCATTCCATACAATCTGCTCTTCATGAGCTATCAGCTCGTTGCAACGATAGACGCCCGCATAATAATTTTTCCAGTCACCTTCGTATAGGTTGAGGTCAGCCGGCGATTGGGAGATGTCAAAACGGTCAATGGCCTGATAGCCACGTCCATCGGCATTTCCGGTAGCGCCAAAACACTCGGCACTCATCACCTCGGAAGCCATATAAAACCCTACCATCATGGCTGATGAAGTCTGGCGCCAACCATCATAACAACCTATCAGAGCACGATAAGCATCTTTTTCAGTCTTATAGAATGTACCGGTTGAAGATTCAGTCTTCGACGTAACATCGAGAAAACTGTCGGTACACGAAGCCAGTCCCAAACTCAGGAGCAGGACACTTGCCATAAATATATTTTTGTTTTTCTTCATATCAGTCTATATTTTAAAATTTCAAGTTAACACCAAACAATACGGTACGGGGACGGGGGTAATAACCTAAATCAACGCCCGATACCCAACCTTGTCCGTTATCTCCTTCGGGACCATAACCTATTTCCGGATCCATGCCGTCATATTTGGTAAATGTGAACACATTCTGTACCTGAGCATAGATACGGCACTGGCTGATGACCTTACATCTCAGTAGCTTGGCAAAGTCGTAGCCCAAAGTAATGTTACTGATTCGCAGGTAATCACCATCCTGCACATAGAGGTCTGAGAACTGCCAGTTGAGATTCTGGTCTGTGACACGAGGTATGCGATTGCTGGTTCCCTCTCCTGTCCAACGTCCTAAAATTGCAGTAGTATAATTGGCTTGCTTGGAGGTATGGTTACGATAGCTCTGGACAATCTGCTGTCCGAAAGCACCGTTGGCCACTACAGAGAAATCAAGTCCTTTCCAGTTGAAACCGAGATTGAAGCCCATAGTGAAATCAGGAATACCGTTACCAAGATCGGTCTTGTCAAGCTCGTTCACCCGTCCGTCATGGTTGATGTCCACAAACTTCACGTCACCTGGTTGTACGTCAGCTTGCAGCACACCGTTACCAGCCTTAATCCAATCCTCTATTTCTTGATTGTTTTGGAATATGCCTGCTGTCTTGAAACCATAGAAATAACCGATAGGCTTACCATTCTCGGCACGATAGAATTCAGGAGTATTGTCATACAACTGGTTGGTAGAGCCATGAATGATACCATCGTCGTTAGGAATCTCTCCGACCTTATTCTTATTGTAGGCACCGTTGATACCGATATTGTAACTAAAGTCTTTGCCTATTTGGTCATTCCAAGTAAGATTGAGTTCCACACCGGTGTTTTTCACTCCACCGCCATTAATATAAGGAGCACCTGCTCCGGCAGTAGCAAGAATAGGAGCCACCACGAGCCAGTCTTTAGTATCTTTAATGTAGAAATCGAAATTAACACCCAGGCGACTGTTGAGGAATCGGGCATCAAGACCGATATTGGTCTGCTGTGAAGTCTCCCACTTGATGTCAGCATTAGCCAGACGACTAGGGTAAGCTCCCCAGTTGGTTCCGAGCTGTGCCGCAGCATCCGAGTCGCCGTAACCGCTGCCGAAAAGATAGTGTGTATTGGTACTCTTGATAGGAGCCAGATATTGGAATGCGTCAATGTTGGCATTACCCACTTGTCCCCAGCTGGCACGTATTTTCAGGAAGTCGAGCCAGTTTTGCGTACTTTCCATGAATTTTTCGTTAGTAATGGTCCATCCTGCCGATACCGAAGGGAAGTAACCAAAACGGTTGCCTTTGGCAAAGTTGCTCGAACCGTCTGCACGCAAAGTAGCATTGACCATATAAGTTTCTTTCCAGTTCCAACCCAATCGGCCGAAATAGGACACCTTGCGGCTCTCGGTATGCGGATTGCCACTGGCACCCAAGCCGTTGGTCGAATCGGAGGCCGTTCCGTTGCCCACAAAAGCATGCTCCCAATCATCAAAACCTTCTTTCAGCATACCATTTTTAGCTTCGATATAAGTGCCCTCGTAACGATAGGCTTCCATACCCAGCAAGGCGTTGAACGAATGTTCTCCCATAGTCCAGTCATAAGAAGCCGTATTGGTCCATGTCATACCCAAAGAGTGATTGGCATTTTGAGATACGGTAGTACGTTCTTCATTATATATATATTGGCTGAACTTGTAGAGAGGCTTGAAACTACGGTATTCGCTGGAACCATAAACCACACCGAATACAGACTTTATCTTCAAATTCTTGACAGGCTGCAATTCAGCATAAACATTACCGGAAAAAGTAGCCGTTTTGTTCTCATTGTTGCTGTCGGTCATCATTAAACCATAAGGGTTTCCATCACCTTTATTCCAGTCACTGGTACTGGTGTCATTGTAAGGCGAATCATAAAGATTATTATCGCTATAGACAGGAGCGATAGGCGATGTTCCGAATGCACCGCGTAAGGTATTATTATATTGGTTGCCTACACTGATACCGTTATTCATCTTATATACAAAACTCACCTGCTCGCCCACTTTCAAAATATCCTTGAAAAGTTTGTGCTCGCTGTTCACACGGAAATTGTAACGCGAATAGTTAGACACATCCGAACCGCCGACAATACCTTCCTGACTCATATATCCTAACGAAAGGGCATAAGTGGAAGTTGCGCTTCCACCAGTGACACCCAGCGTATAGCTCTCCGTTGTGGCATTATCTTTGAACATAGTATCTACCCAATCCGTATCATACACATTGCCATTGGCATCGTAAATAGACTGGTATTGGCTCCAATCGTAAGCCGAAAGTCCGCTATTCAAAGCCTGCTCATCCATAATGGCCATATACTCTTTTGCATTCAGCATATTAGCCTTACGAGCTACATTCTGTATTCCATAATAAGCATCGAAACTAATCTGCGCTTTACCTTCGCGCCCTTGCTTGGTAGTAATAAGCACTACACCATTAGCACCGGCCGAACCGTAGATAGCCGCACTAGCCGCATCTTTCAGTACATCTATACTTTCAATATCGGCAGGATTCAAAGTAGAAATATCACCACCCACACCATCAATCAGATAAAGAGGAGCACTATTTCCCACGGTACCAAGACCACGGATACTCACTTTCATGTCAGCACCCGGTTGACCGGAAGTCGAAGCAATACTTACACCCGGTGTCTGTCCCTGCATAGCCTGCAAGGGATTGGTTGTATTCATCTTGGCTATTTCGTCACCCTTCACCTGAACAGTGGCACCCGTCACCAATTTCTTCTTCTGGACACCATAGCCCACTACAACCACTTCATCCAACATTTCCGTGTCCTCCTTCAGCACCACATTGATGACGGAAGAAGTACCTACCTTGATTTCCTGTGATTGATAACCGATGTAAGAAAACACCAGTGTCTGTCCTTGTTGGGCACTTACCGAATACCGGCCATCAATGTCGGTAATTCCACCCGTAGCGGTTTCTCTCACCTGCACGCTGACACCTATCAACGGCTCACTATCCGTAGCCGATGTCACAACACCCGAAATGGTCTTGTTTTGAGAAGGATTAGCCTGCAGGCTACTGATTGCAGGTACAAGAAACAAAAGTACCAATGCAACACGGCATAAACGCAGATTTATGCACTTTTCCAAGAATGTTTTTCTCATTGTACATTATTTAATGGTTAATATCAAAGATTCATTGTGTTCTTCAATTAATACCAAAGAACTCGGATGCAAATGTATGGAGGAACAAGAAAAGAATGTCGAGAAATTGTTACGAAGAGTATATGATTTCGTTAATCAAGGCTTCTAAAATGTTACTAAAAAAGGTATAATTTGTTTTCCGTCCCTTCTCTAAGCCTTTTGAAGAGGGGCTATTCTTCCCATTCCCCTCAATACCGGAATTGGTTTCACCTCACTTTTCCATCCCCAATATACTTTCTCCGGAGTACAAAGAACCATTTCTTTCTAAAAACGTTCTCAAGGAAGAACAACCTAAAGCTTAACAGATAATGAAAAAATTAGTAGTATTTGCAGTACTTGCCGCAATCGTGGCAAGCTGCGCCGATGACAATCCGCCCCAGATAGAAAAAAGCAGTGAGTTGGTATCACCACGACTTTTGATGGACGTGTCCACAGAAAGCGGACAAAGCCCGCTGACCGGCATACTGACCATCATGCCCTGCAAGGCGGGCACCTCTATTTATTATGGAAACTACATAAACCGGAAGCTGACACCTTTTTACGGTTACTACCAAGTTAAAGACGGAGCTTTCTATAACGATGGCGTCAATCGAGAGTTATCCTTACCCGCAGGTCTCTATAACATGATTTATTGGGGAACCCCTAAATACGAGGAGCCGATTTATGCACATCCTCTCATGAGGGACCCGGTCTACATCTTAGGCGAAGACATGTCCCGGCAACACTTCTCCCTATTCAAAATGGAAGCGGACACAACCTATTATCCGGTATTCGACCTGGTACACGCCGTCCAGCCTGCCAACATTGGAAGTGAGGACCTGAAAGCATCCCTCAAACGGGTAGTGACCGGACTGAAAGTAATCATCAAGGACAAGAACAACGGCATCCTCAGTTCGAGCATCGACAGCATGGTGGTGCGCATCACCAATATTGCTGGAGAACTGAATTTCTACACCGCCGCTCCTCAAGGAAGCCCACGCACAGTAGCCTTCCCTCTGGTCCGTTCCGTCGACGGTACACAAATGAGCAACGCCACCGTCATGCTCTTCCCTTCTTTCGGGAAACCGGAATTCCAGATGAGCATCATACTGAAAAATGGAAACGTGAAAAGTTTCAAGCAAACATTGAACGGACCTTTGGAAGCAAACTCCAAACTGACCCTGACCCTCACTCTGGGAGACATCTTTTCCGAAGAATCATCCGGAGAATTCACCCTTGACAACTGGAACGAGGAAAGCCAGACAATCGATGTCCCTTCATTGGATTGAGCTTGCAGCATCAAGGAAAGATAGAACGGTGCGCGTCCATCTTATAAAAAGGCAACGTGAACCAGAAAGTGGAGCCCTTGCTCAACTGTGACTCCACCCCTATCTCTCCTTTCAGTTCCTTCACAATGTTTTGCGAAATGGCCAGTCCCAGTCCGGTACCTTGCTTAAAGGAATCCAGCTTCACAAAGCGGTTAAAAATCCCCTGCGCATTCTCAGATGATATCCCCGTCCCGGTATCGGTGACATAAAAACGGATATAGCTATTTTCGGGCATTCCGTAACCAATGGTAATGCTACCGGCAGCAGTAAACTTCAGCGCATTACTGATGAAGTTATTGAATACCTGAGTAATTCTGCGCTGATCGGTATACAGCAGCAAACCGGGCAATGGCGTAACCGTGACCAGACGCACGTCTTTATTGGTCAGCCTGATACTTGTAGCCTGCTCTATCTCGGACACCATTTTATTGATATCCACGTTAGCATAGACATACTCCAATGTACCGGCTTCTATCTTCGACAAATCCAGAATGTCATTGATGAGCTGCAACAGCAGTTCATTATTCCGCTCTATAATATCGAGATACTCCACCCGTTCTTCCTCAGACACTTCCGTGGCCAAAATACTCGAAAAACCAACTATTGCATTGAGCGGAGTACGTATCTCATGACTCATATTGGCCAGGAAAGCCGATTTTATCCGGTTGGACTCCTCAGCCTCCTCTTTGGCCAGACGTAGCTTGCGCTCCATGATTTTCAAATCAGTAATGTCCCAAGCAGTATAAACAATCCACTTGCGACCATCAGAAAGCTTTATAAAATTATTGTTCTGGAAGGTAAACCGCTCCTCGTTCTTCTTGGTAAAAAAACGTCGTATACCTTCTTGTGGAATCCCCGTCTTGACCAACTCTTCATCCTCCTTCCTAATTAAAGCCGCAGCCTCTGGCATTGTTTCAAAATCCGTCTTGCCTATAGCCTCTCTGGCCGAACATTCAAAGAGTTCCTCTGCCTTTTTATTCCAAAAAGTATAGCGCATCCCATCATTCACATCCTTCACTTTTGCCGCAATGGGAAGATTATCAAGAATGCCTTCCAACAGTTGCAGATACCTCTCCCGGTCCCTTTCCCTCAATTTCTTCATCCGCCTCTGCATGAAGAAAAAGAAGAGGCACAGCACCAATGTACCTAAAAGAATGGAAATATAGACCATCTCTCTTTGAACAAACCCGTCGGGAATATCAAGCCTTTCCTGCAAGGTGAAAGCAGTATCGAAAAGTTCGGGGCTTTCAGCCATTTTGTCAGCCAATGCCGGATGAACAAAGATTATACAAAAAGAGAAGAATATCGTCAGTAACCGAATACTTCCGAGAGGTAAAAAAAGAGGAACATGTTTTGTCATAATTGGCAAACATTTAATAATTAAATAGTTAGATAAGATTCCAGCTACTGCAAATTTAGAAAAAAATAAATGCGAAAACAGTATCTACGAAATAAATTTGCATTTTACACCCATTATTTTGTATTTAATGCCGAGAAGAGAATATTTTGAGAATAACCCAATACAAAAGGATGATACAGCACAATCAGCTAATGCCTATATGAGCTTATCAGGAAGGAATCGTCGCTTTTCAAAACATGAGATTAAAACCTTTTTTACGTCCAGTATTGTATTTCTCAATCTCTGACGCAAATGATTTTTTCAGCTGCGCTGCCATAAAGTCCAAGAAAGGCTGACTGTTCTCATCTTCTTGCGACTGCCGCAAAGAAAGAATATAGTCGCCCCTATCTTCTTTAAAGATTTTCGTCGGAAAAAGATGATGGCAGAACTGGATATAGTTCATCAACAAACGAGCCGTTCTCCCATTGCCATCTACCCACGGATGAACGGTTACCAAATTGAGATGAGCATTGAAACTCAATTCATATCGTTCCCGAAATGTTTCCATATTCTTTTGCTTTTCTCTCAATATAGAACAAAGTTCTTCTACTTTAGCGGGAACTTTAGGATAGCTCATATAAGAACACCCGCCCACCCCAGCAGTAACGCCGCACAAACGAAATTCACCTTTAGAAGAATCAAAAGAACCGCCCATTACATTATATACACTCCCAGTAGTACGCATTAGAGCAGCATTCAATTTTTGTAAGAAAACAGGCGTAATTTCCGCATTTTGTGCACTTTCTTCTTTGGCGAGTTCGTATGCCTTCTTCAAATCCTCATTCATCAGATGATAGACCAACGGCTTTCCTTTGGCTGTTACCCCCTCATCAAAAAGCAACTGGGTATCCAATTCGGTAAGTGTAGAGCCCTCAATAGCAGTAGAATGGGTAATAAGCGAATAGAGGTAGTACTTTTCATAGTCTACCGACTGACTGATACCAAGCCTCACAAATTCTTGATTCAGTACTTCTATCTCTTGCCAGATATCTGTTCCCATGAGCAAAGGGCATAAAAGATAAGTATAAAAAGAAAGCGGGAAAAGCATTAAAACTTTCCCCGCTTCTTTATTTCGTACCCAGACCCGGGGTCGAACCGGGATGGAAGTGAATCCACTGGTGTTTGAGACCAGCGCGTCTACCGATTCCGCCATCTGGGCATGTTTGACTTCTCAAATGCGGTGCAAAGATACAGCTTTTTTCTAAACCTGCAATACTTTTCCTAAAAAAAGGCGAAAAAAACGATAAAACCTGCTTGAATCATTCCTTGTTTGTAAAATATGCAGTACATTAGCAGAAACTTTTAAAATCAATAGCATGGTAACCAATAAGGATAATTTCTGTGTAATTATGGGCGGAGGAATCGGCAGCCGTTTCTGGCCATTCAGCCGCAAGACACTTCCAAAACAGTTTCTGGATTTCTTCGGTACAGGACGTTCCTTGCTGCAGCAAACCTTCGACCGCTTCAAGCAGGTAATCCCCATGGAAAATATACTTATCGTAACAAATGACTTGTATGCCGACCTTGTAAAAGAACAGCTTCCCGAACTTAAACCCGAACAGATTCTACTGGAGCCGACACGCAGGAATACAGCCCCCTGCATTGCGTGGGCTTCCTATCATATCCGCGCCTTGAATCCGAACGCCAATATAGTGGTAGCTCCTTCGGACCACTTAATCCTGAAGGAAGGCGAATTTCTGGCAGCTATCGAAAAAGGGCTGGACTTCGTTTCCCAATCGGACAATCTGCTGACACTCGGCATCAAGCCCAACCGTCCGGAAACCGGATATGGCTATATACAAATAGTCGAAGCCGCCGGTGATAATTTCTACAAGGTAAAAACCTTCACTGAAAAGCCCGAACTGGAACTGGCAAAAGTATTCGTGGAAAGTGGAGAATTCTATTGGAACTCTGGTCTGTTCATGTGGAACGTAAATACCATCATCAAGGCAAACGAAGCCCTGCTGCCCGAGCTGACTTCCAAACTGGCCCCCGGCAAAGATGTGTATGGAACAGTCCAAGAGAAACAATTCATTGATGAGAACTTCCCTGCTTGCCCCAATGTCTCCATAGACTTCGGCATCATGGAAAAGGCAGACAATGTATATGTGTCATTAGGCGATTTCGGCTGGTCTGATTTAGGAACCTGGGGGTCTTTGTATGATTTGTCTCCCAAAGATGAAGCAGGCAATGTAGCCTTAAAATGTAAATCCCTCATCTATAATAGCAAAGACAATATCGTGGTGCTGCCCGACAACAAACTTGCAGTTATCGACGGTTTGGAAGGTTATCTCATAGCCGAGTCGGACAATGTATTACTGATTTGCAAGAAAGATGAAGAACATACCATCCGCAAATATGTGAATGATGCCCAGATAAAACTGGGAGAGGAATACATTTAAATTAAAAATTAAAGGATAGGTGCCGAAGGCAAAAAAATAGCGGGAGCTGGATGAAGTCCAACTCCCGCTTCCGTTTATTTAGGGGAGGAAAATAAACCGATTAAAGCACTGCACGGATAGCTTCTGCCACAGCCTTGAATTCTTCGTCCGTCAGTTTCAGTTTGGGATTGGAGAAAAGCATATCTTTTTCGTTCTGCATAGGAATCAAATGTATGTGCGCATGAGGCACTTCCAGCCCCAATACCGCTTCTCCTACCTTTCTACACGGAAAGGCCTTGCCGATGGCAAGTGCCACTCTCTTGGCGAAAACATGCATCGCCGCCAAATCCTCATCGTTCAAATCGAAGATATAATCCACTTCCTGCTTGGGAATGACCAATGTATGACCTTTTACCAACGGATTGATGTCAAGGAACGCAAAGAATCTGTCATCCTCCGCCACCTTGTAGCAAGGTATTTCACCTGCGATAATTCTACTGAATATTGTTGCCATAGCTATAAATTATAAAATAAGGCAAGCCCGTATGCGGACCTGCCTTCCTTTAAAAGGATATGTTCACTACTTCCAGGTTAATCATGCCCTGCGGAACTTTAATTTCTGCGATGTCACCTACTTTCTTGCCAAGCAGACCTTGTGCAATCGGAGTATTGACGGAAATCTTTCCTTCCTTCAGATTGGCTTCACTTTCGGAAACGATAGTATAAACCATCTTCATGCCATTCTTCACGTTCTTAAGCTCTACCTTATTGAGAATCTGTACAGAATCGGTTTTCAACTTCGACTCATCAATAATCTTAGCGTCGGCAATGGTCAGCTTCAAGTTGTTAATTTTCATCTCAAGCATACCTTGAGCTTCCTTGGCAGCGTCATACTCTGCATTTTCCGACAAATCACCTTTGTCACGCGCTTCGGCAATGGCAGCCGATATTTTGGGACGTTCCACCGTCTCCAGGTGTTTCAATTCGGCCATCAATTTCTTGTAGCCGTCTTCTGACATATAAGCCATACTTTTTCCTCCTTAAATGTTATGTTAGTTTTTAATGGTACTATAAACAAAAAAGAATTCCAACATGGTCAGCATGCTGGAACCCTCTTTCCGATTTTCCTTTGCAAAGATAGCCTTTTATACAATGCGTGTCAAGCATAAAAGGCTGCTTTGTAACATATTTAAACGAAAACTTCTTATTTATAACATGTTACAGCAATGCTTTCACTGCCGCCTCCAGGTCTTTAATGCTCTCTCCACGGGCACTCAACTCATTGTTCTTGTTGACCAGGAACACAGAAGGCACATTCTTCACATTATAAGAAGCCGCTATAGACGAATAAATTCCATTGCCGTCGCGCACACAAATCCAAGGTAGATTGTCGGCAGTTGTTTTCCAATAGTGCTCGTCTGCATCCAGAGAAACCTGATAGATTTCCAATCCCTGGGCGGCATACTTGTCGTACAAGTCGCGCAACATATAATTATGTGTAGCAGAAACGGCACTCTGATAAACAGTGAAGTCCACAATAACAGCCTTGCCCTTCAGTTCGCTCAACTTACGTGTATTGCCCTTCATGTCACGCAGGTTAATGTCGATGATGCCGGTTTCGGAAATTGCCTCTTCGGGGATTTCCACCACCTTCTGCTGCGGAGTACGGGTATTCTTCATTCCCTTTATCACAATATTGTAGAGGTTCTTGGAGCGGTCGGCATCCGGATAATAATTGTTTAGGCTGGTTGCCACGGCTGCAAAACACTTAATGTCTTCCTTATTGTTCAGAGGGTCGAAAATCAAATAATTATTCAACTTCTGGAACAAGGCGAAATAGGCAGCAGCCGTATTGGGAGCGGCAAAAATATAGCTGATTTTCACTTCATCCTTATAGTTCTTCAATAAAGAGGCAAGACTGTCCTCAAAAACATCGGCACCTATCTTATGTGCCTGCACCGACTGCAGCAATGCATTCACATTATCCTGAAGCTTCATCAGCTTCAGCGTCAAGTCCTTTATCTTCGAGCTATTCGGAGAACCTTCCACTGTATAGGCAGTGGCGAAATCGGTATAAGGTGCCTTTACCAAAACCGTTTCCGTCGAATCTACCGAGAAATTAATAACCTTGTCGTCTACCCGCAGACGGTAAAATTCCGGAGACACCGGACGTACCTGCTTGAAGTGGAAAGAGCCATCCCCTTCCAGTTTTACAGAATCCAAAGGAACAATACCTTCCAATGCCGAGGCTTCCAAATAAAGCATCTTGCCGTCGGCACCAGACACTTCACCCTCTACTTTGAATTTCGGTTCGGAATTACATGCACCCAATGCTATTGCAGCAAGTGCCATAAAAAAGATTTTCTTCATATCGTATCTTCAGTTTTGTTTTGCAAACGTGCCTGCAAATATACTTCTTTTCAAGTTCAGTCAAAGCATTTTCCCTCGTTCTTCCATATAGAAAACTGCAAAAAACAACTAAATACAAACTTTTTATCTCATTCCCACCATTTTACATGAATAAATTATGTATCTTTGCACGAATTTTGAAAGAAAATTAGATATAAAACATTTTTTATGATTAACCCAATTGTTAAGACGATCGAGCTTCCTGATGGCAGAACCATCACGCTCGAAACGGGAAAGCTGGCAAAACAGGCAGACGGTTCTGTAATGCTTCGTATGGGCAACACCATGCTTTTAGCTACTGTTTGTGCCGCCAAGGACGCAGTTCCCGGAACAGATTTCATGCCATTACAGGTAGAGTACAAAGAAAAATTCTCCGCATTCGGACGTTTCCCCGGCGGTTTCACAAAGCGCGAAGGACGCGCTTCTGACTACGAAATCCTCACTTGCCGCCTCGTTGACCGTGCTCTCCGCCCCTTATTCCCTGATAATTTCCATGCAGAGGTATACGTAAACATCATTCTTTTCTCAGCAGACGGCGTAGATATGCCCGACGCTCTGGCCGGACTCGCAGCTTCTGCCGCACTTGCAGTTTCAGATATCCCCTTCAACGGACCTATTTCCGAAGTACGCGTAGCACGCATCAACGGACAATTCGTCATCAACCCTACCTTCGAACAACTAGAACAAGCCGATATGGACTTGATGGTGGGCGCCACTTATGAAAACATCATGATGGTGGAAGGCGAAATGGACGAGGTTTCCGAGCAGGACTTGCTGGAAGCGATGAAGGCCGCACACGAAGCCATTAAGATTCAGTGCAAGGCACAGATGGAACTGGCAGAAGAAGTAGGCTCTACCGTGAAACGCGAATATTGCCACGAAGTGAACGACGAAGAACTCCGTAAGGCCGTTCACGACGCTTGCTACGACAAGGCTTATGCCATTGCCGCTTCCGGAAACAAGAACAAGCACGAACGCATGGATGCTTTCGATGCCATCCGCGAAGAATTCAAGGCACAGTTCTCCGAAGAAGAACTGGAAGAAAAGGCAGCCCTCATCGACCGTTACTATCACGATGTGGAAAAAGAGGCGATGCGCCGTTCCATTCTGGACGAAGGCAAGCGCCTTGACGGACGTAAGACGACCGAAATCCGTCCTATCTGGTGTGAGACCAGCTACCTGCCCGGCCCTCACGGTTCCGCTATCTTTACACGTGGCGAAACACAGTCTTTGTCTACTGTGACTTTAGGCACCAAGTTGGACGAGAAGATTATCGACGACGTATTGGAACACGGAAAAGAACGTTTCCTTCTGCACTACAACTTCCCTCCGTTCTCTACGGGCGAAGCCAAGGCACAGCGCGGTGTAGGCCGTCGTGAAATCGGCCACGGCCATCTGGCATGGCGTGCATTGAAGGGTCAGATTCCTGCAAACTATCCGTATGTAGTACGCGTGGTATCCGATATCCTCGAATCAAACGGTTCTTCTTCCATGGCTACCGTATGTGCCGGAACTCTGGCATTGATGGATGCAGGTGTGAAAATCAAGAAACCGGTATCAGGTATCGCCATGGGATTGATTAAGAATGCAGGCGAAGACAAATATGCCGTATTGTCCGATATCCTCGGTGATGAGGACCACTTGGGCGACATGGACTTCAAGGTGACCGGAACAAAAGACGGTATCACCGCCACTCAGATGGACATCAAAGTGGACGGTCTGTCATACGAAATCCTCGAAAAGGCATTGCTGCAGGCTAAAGAAGGCCGCGAATATATCTTGGGCAAAATCACCGAGTGCATTGCCGAGCCTCGCGAAGACCTGAAACCTCACGCTCCGCGTATCGAGACAATGACCATTCCCAAGGAATTCATCGGTGCTGTCATCGGCCCTGGTGGAAAGATTATCCAAGGTATGCAGGAAGAAACCGGTGCTACCATTACTATTGAAGAAGTGGACAACATCGGTAGAATCGAAATCGCCGGTACCAACAAGAAGAGCATCGATGATGCTATGCGTATCATCAAAGGGATTGTAGCTGTCCCCGAAGTAGGCGAAGTCTACAAAGGCAAGGTACGCTCCATTATGCCTTACGGTGCATTCGTTGAATTCCTGCCGGGTAAGGACGGCTTGCTCCATATCTCCGAAATCGACTGGAAACGTCTGGAAACAGTAGAAGAAGCCGGTATCAAGGAAGGTGATGAAATTGACGTAAAACTTCTCGACATCGACCCGAAGACCGGAAAATTTAAGCTGTCACGCAAAGTATTGCTTCCGAGACCGGAAAGACAAGAAAGACCGGAAAAGAAATAAGAAATCTCTTATTCTTTAAGTATATAAAGCCTGGTGGAACCCCATCAGGCTTTCTTTTTGTCAATACTGCCAGAAATGGCTCTGAAAAAACAAGGCATAATGCTTGCATATTCCAAAAAGATTATGTTTTTTTGCTATGTAAAGCCTTATATTCCATAAAGAACCTCAATTAATGTCCGGTTTAAGGAGCCTACATACTATGAATCTTTTCTCACGCTTTTTCCAGGAAAACCAAGAAAAGTTTTTGGCTTTTGCTTATTCTTATCTCAGGGATAAAGCAGAAGCGGAAGACGTTGTGATGGAATCCATGATTGCCTTATGGGAAAACCGAGACCGCTGGGAAGAAAACAGTAACCTGCATGCCCTGCTGCTGACCATCATAAAGAACAAAGCCCTGCACGTACTCGAGCACAAGCAGGTGCGTCTGCGAGCGGAAGAAACCATCAGCAGCCACAACCTGCGCGAACTGGACTTACGCATCTCCACCTTGAAAGCCTGCGAACCGGACCAGATATTCAACACGGAAATACAGCATATCGTAAATAAGACCTTACAGGAAATGCCCGAGCAAAGCCGGAAGATATTCATGTTGAGCCGATACCAGAACCTGGCAAACAAGCAGATTGCCGATAGTCTGGACATATCACTTAAAACCGTAGAGGCACACATCACCAAAGTGCTGCGGATTCTCCGGCTGAGACTGAAAGATTATCTTGTTACCATACTCATAATATTAATATCCTAAAAAATGCTTCTACGGAATAGGGTTACCGCCCACTTTCCGGTTATATATACAAAAGGTAAAAAGAGCACGTTTTAGAAAAGAAATAAATTATTGACAATGAACCAAGAGCTATTATATAAATATTTCAAAGGTATTACTTCCGTTGAAGAAGAAAAGATGATACTCGACTGGATAGACGCCTCGGATGAAAACCGGAACATCTTCCTGAAAGAGCGCATGATATACGACATTTCCTTGTTCTCGGACAAGCAGGGAAACAATGAAAAGAAAACGGTGCGCATCATGCCGATGCTCCGCTGGGCGGCCCGTATAGCCGCCGTCACCATTGTCGCCATTGCCGGTTATTTCATCACCTCCGACTTTTTATATAACAAGGAGGTGCAGTTGCAAACAGTCACTGTGCCTGCCGGACAACGGGCCCAAATTACCCTCGCCGATGGAACACGCGTATGGCTGAACTCCAAGTCCACCATGAAATATGCCGCCAACTTCGGACGCAACGAACGAAATGTGGAGTTGGACGGAGAGGCCTACTTTGAAGTAGCCAAAAACAAGAATATCCCATTCTATGTACATACAGAAACGAACAAGGTAAAAGTTGTAGGAACGAGTTTCAACGTCTGTGCCTACAGTGGGAGCCATGAGTTCGGAACCACATTGGTGGAAGGTATCGTCGATATCTATCCGGCCAACAGCAGCCAGATAATCACCAGGTTGCAGAAAGACGAGGTATTTCTCAATGAAAACGGAAAATGTAGAAAGGCCGTCCTTCCTTCCTATGAATATCTACGCTGGAAAGAGGGACTATACTGTTTTGACGACGCTCCATTCAGCGGTATCCTCGGTAGACTGGAGAAATACTATAATGTAAAGATAACCGTTGCCAGTCCTCAACTGCTGAACTACGGCAGCTTTACCGGCAAGTTCAGAGAGCAGGACGGCATCGAACATATACTGCGGACCATCTCGAAAGACCATCCTTTCAAGTTCCGCATCAACGAAGAAAAGGATTCAATTGTTATATATGAGTAAGAAAAAAAGATCGGAAAGTACCCCCATACTTTCCGATCCGAAACAGTCAAAAATCGACCTTAATCAATTTATTAACTTAACACAGTGACAAAGATATGAGAAAAATTTTGTTGATGAGGCTTTTTTATCTAAAAAAATTAGATTTTAAGCAATTATTGCAAACCTATGAAAATCACATTATTCCTTCTCCTGCTTGTTATATTTCAGGTGTACAGCGGGAACTGCTACTCTCAGAATGCCAGGGTCAGCATTCAAAATGCCCAGCTGAGGGTAGGGCAAGTTCTCGAGCAAATTGAATCGCAAACAGAATACTTATTTGTATATAACAAACAGAACGTCGATGTACGCCGTACCGTCGACATCAATGCAAGCAACCAAACTGTTTCCGAAGTACTTGACCAAATGTTCAAAGGGACAGACATCAAGTATGTGATGGAAGGCAAAAACATCGTTTTAACCAAAAACAGCAGGAGTGCTGAGGATAAGACAGACACTCTGCAGGAAATGGCTACTGTAAGAGGAAAGGTGACGGACTCCAAAGGCGAACCGATTATCGGTGCCAACATTCTTGAAAAAGGGACCGCCAATGGTGTTATCACCAATACCGAAGGAGAATTTAGTATGAATATCCCTCCTTATGCCACTATTGTCGTATCCTACATCAGTTATGAACCGCAAACCATTGCCCTGAACGGTAGAAATAATCTCCACATCCGGATGGAAGAAAAGAACCTCGCCCTGGAGCAAGTAGTGGTAACCGCCATGGGTATCCAGAAGAAAATGTCCTCATTGACCTATTCTACCCAACAGATAAGCAGCAATGAGCTGACCCGTGCCAAAGAGCCGAACATGATTAATACACTGGCAGGAAAGACGGCCGGAGTACAAATCAATAAAACCGCCAATTTAGGAGGTTCTGCCAAAGTCGTCATTCGCGGTGCACGCTCTGCATTTGCCAGCGGCAACAACCAGCCCTTGTACGTAATTGACGGTGTTCCTATGCTGAACAGCTCAACAGAATCCACCTCCACCGTAATCGGCGGTAACTACGATGGATTGAACCGTGATGCCGGTGACGGGATTTCCAACTTGAATCCGGACGACATAGAAAGCATCAACATCCTGAAAGGTTCTTCTGCCGCCGCGCTTTATGGTTCGCAGGCAGCTAATGGCGTCATTCTGATCACCACTAAAAAGGGAAAGGCCGGACTGCAGCGCGTTACATTCTCCTCCAACCTGACCGTAAGTCACGCCATCAGTACCCCCGAATTCCAAAATACATACGGCCGGAACGAAGATGGCGGTACGGCAAGCTGGGGTACAAAAGGCAATGTAACGGACTATGACAATATAGGCGAGTTCTTCAGCAATGGCATCACCACTTTCAATTCGCTGGCTATCACTACCGGAAATGAAAAGGTACAAACTTATTTCTCATACGCCAACACCACGGCTAAAGGAATTGTGGACAATAACAAACTACAGAAGAATAACCTGAACCTACACGAAACGGCCAGCCTCTTCAACAACAAGCTGAAACTGGACGGCATTGCAACACTAATGACCCAAACCGTCAAGAACTCCCCTGCTACCGGCGGCTATTATCTGAATCCGCTGGTCAGCTTGTACAGTTTCCCACGTGGCGTAGACATGAGCACTTACAGAGAAAACTTTGAAACGTGGAATGCCGACCGCAATATGATGACACAAAACTGGATTGAAAAGAATGGAGATGGTACCGTCAGTGAATGGGGACAGAATCCCTACTGGCTGAAAAACCGCGTGCTCAGTGGCTACAAGCGTTATCGCGCTGTGGCATCGGCCAGAGCCAATCTGCACATTACGGACTACTTCAGCCTGCAGGTACGGGGTAATGTGGATTATATCAGTGATAAATTCGACAATAAGATGTATGCCACTACAGCTCCCAACATCGCCGGCAAATACGAGGACAAGGAAAACGGACGTTACATCTGGTCGGACAGCCAGGAAATCCAAGTCTACGGTGACGCAATGGTCTTGTTCAACAAGGAATTTGATGACTTTTCCCTCAATACGGCACTGGGAGCCAGCATCAACATGAGTAAAGTCAATTCACTGACGATAGACTCAAGGCTTGCTTCCCTCTACAAACCGAATGTATTTACCGTCCCCAATGTAGTGATGGACTCCAAAGCAGCCGTAAACCAGAGCATCGACAGCAAACGCACGCTCCAATCAGTATTTGCCACCATGCAGTGGGGCTGGAAAGGACTACTATACTTGGACATTACCGCACGTAACGACTGGTCATCCACATTAGCCCACACAGACAGCAAGAATACCGGATTCTTCTATCCCTCCATAGGAGCTACCTGGATTCTTAACAAAACCTGCTCCCTGCCCAAATGGATAAGTTTTGCAAAAGTGCGCGCTTCATGGGCGGAAGTCGGTAATGACCTCCCGATAGGAATCACCAATCCGGTAGACATCATCATGGTAGGCGGCAGTATCAATGTAAATACCGTAGAACAGCGCGGTGACCTGAAACCGGAAATCAGCAGCTCCATCGAATTCGGTACAGAATGGCGCTTCTTCCATCACCGCTTCGGAATAGACTTCACTTGGTATCAGACCAATACCAAGAACCAGTTGTTGAGAATGGACAATCCTACGGGCTCCACCTATAAATACCGGTATGTCAATGCCGGAAAAATACGTAACCAGGGTTTTGAACTGACGGTAGACGCCACTCCGCTACTATACAGAAACTTTTCGTGGAAGAGTCTCATCAACATGTCCGCCAACAAGAACAAAGTAGTGACCCTGCATCCTGACTATCCAGAATTTTCCTACTACGAAGAAGGTTTCAACGCAGGCTATCAGATGCGCGTCAAAGAAGGAGGCAGCCTGGGGGATATTTATGGAAATGCTTTCCGCCGTAACGAGGATGGCAGCATCATGGTTGATGAAACCAGCAAAAGGCCTTTGGGAAATACCGGAAACAAGGATTTGCTTGGGAATGCCAATCCTGACTTCACGATGGGATGGAGCAACACACTTACCTACAAGGACCTGGAGCTCTATTTCCTGATAGATTTCCGCTTTGGCGGCGAAGTCATGTCACTGACACAGTCTGAGTTGGATGCCAACGGCGTGACCAAAGTCACCGAAGATGCCCGCACCCGGGGATATGTAGAATACCAGGGACAGAAGTTCAACGACCCGAGAGCATTTTACAGCGCAGTAGGCGGCAGAAATGCCATCTCCGAATATTATATGTACGACGCAACCTGCATCAGACTCCGTGAAGTATCACTGAGCTATTCTTTCCCGAAAACGATACTGGAAAACAGTAGATTCATAAAGGGAATCGACGTATCATTGGCAGCGCGCAACTTGTGTTTCTTAAAGAAGGAAGCACCGTTCGACCCCGATGCAGTAATGTCCGTAGGCAACAACAATCAAGGAGTAGACGTGTTTGGCATGCCTACTACCCGGAATATCGGCTTTAACCTAAGATTAACCTTTTAAAATGAATACCTTATGAAAAACAAGTGCATCATATTCCTTTTCTGCCATAGCATATTGCTGCTTGCAGCTTGCACCGGCGGTTTTGAGAACGACAACGAAATCAAGGGAGGTTTCTCGGACGACAAAAAGGAAATAGATTTCCAGAACCTAACTGCTCCATTCGAACCCATACAGTCGGGCATCTACTTCAATATAGGTTCTGTAGGCTTAAATTGGGTATGGCAGATGACACAATCCCTGAACCATGACATGTTCTCCGGCTACTTCATGGACCCTATTCCTAAATTCATGAAATCCAACGCCTGCTACAACCTGAACTCAGGCTGGACCAATGCCGCATGGCAATGTACTTACGGATATGTCTACACGGAGGTGCAGAAGGCAGAAAAGAACTTTTATGGCAATGACAACTTGAAAGGCTACCTCGGCATTACCGAAATTTTGAAAGTGGAACTGATGCACCGCATTACCGATACATACGGTCCGCTGGTCTACCATCAACTGGGTGAGACACCCCGGGTTTACGGACAGCAAGAAGCCTATACACGCTTCTTTGCAGACCTGGACGAAGGGCAGCAATTGATAAGGGAATACCTGGACGAGGGCGGTGACAACAACAAATTCAAAGAGTATGATATGCTGACCAACGGCAAGACCTTGAAGGAGTGGTTAAAGTTTGCCAACTCACTACGTTTGCGCCTTGCCATGCGCATCTCCAATGTGGATGCAACACTTGCCAAAGACCAAGCAACCAAAGCACTGAATGACAATCAAGGTGTACTGGAAGGTGCAAGGGAAACCATCGCTGTAATGGGCAAGAACTATATCAATCCTTTGTGTGCCGTTGCCGGTTGGGGTGAAGTCTACATGAATGCCTCGATGGAATCCATTGTCAACGGTTATGAGGACCCGCGTGGCAAGAAATGGTATAACACCGCCCTTCTCGAAGGTTATCAAAAACAGTTGTTAGGCATTCCCATCGGCTTACCCATGAAAGACGGTGACGCCAACATTTACAGTTCTTGCTCTTCCCTCAACACAAGTACCATCGGCGAAAAGACCGGAGCCGTATTGATGAGTGCGGCGGAAGTCTGGCTGCTCAGGGCCGAAGCAGCCCTCCGCGGCTATACCAAAGAGAATCCCCGCACATGCTATGAATACGGGGTAAGTACTTCATTTACACAGTGGGACTGTGCCGGTGCTTCCGAATATCTGGAAAGCGACAAAACCCCTGCCGATTATAAAGATGTAGTCTCAGGCGGCAAGGTAGGCAAGGACATGAAAGCCTTGATTACCATATCCCCCAAATGGGAAGAAGATGCAGACATAGAGACGAAACTCGAAAAGATTATTACCCAGAAGTGGCTGGCATGCTGGCCCGAAAGTTATGAGGCATGGGCTGAGCAACGCCGTACCGGATACCCCAAACTTTTCAAGGTCCAAAACAACACCGGAAAAGTGATTGATACGGATATCATGATCCGCCGCCTTCCGTTCTCGACGGACGCCGCCACTGCCGACCCGGCACAATACGCCACCCTCACGGAAAAACTGGGTGGCGCAGATAACGGCGCCACCCGCCTTTGGTGGGATACGGGGAAAAACTCTTTTTAGAACAGACTCCACGCAACCGTAAGCCCTGCCATCACAATGGCTACCATGCTCATCAGCTTGATTAGGATATTCAAGCTCGGACCGGATGTGTCCTTGAACGGGTCTCCTACGGTGTCACCCACGACTGTAGCCTTGTGGACTTCACTGCCTTTGCCGCCAAAGTTACCTTCTTCCACATACTTTTTGGCATTATCCCATGCACCACCGGCATTTGCCATAAAGATGGCAAGCACGAAACCACTGCTCAATCCGCCAATCAGCAGGCCGAGCACACCGGGAACACCGAAAATAAGTCCCGTAGCAATCGGAACAATGATAGCTATCAGTGACGGAACCACCATCTCGCGTTGCGCCCCTTTCGTCGAGATTGCCACACAACGCTCATAATCAGGTTCCGTCTCTCCCGTAAGGATTCCCTTAATTTCGCGGAACTGGCGGCGCACTTCGTCTACCATATGGGCCGCTGCACGCCCTACCGCATTCATCGTCAATCCACAGAAAAGAAATGCCATCATCGAGCCCAGAAACATACCGGAAAGAACTTTCGGATTCATCAGCGTCACATCGTAGTGATGCATAAAGTCGAAGAAAGTGGCATCTTGAAGAGCCACGGCATCGCCATGAGGAAGCGACAGTTCGGTAGTCCCGAGGCGGGTCAGCCCGATACGGATTTCCTCGACATAAGAGGCCAGCAAAGCCAATCCCGTCAAAGCGGCAGAACCGATGGCAAAGCCTTTGCCCGTAGCGGCTGTAGTATTGCCCAAGGAGTCAAGCGCATCGGTACGCTTACGCACCTCTTCACCCAGACCGGACATTTCCGCATTGCCACCCGCGTTGTCAGCTATCGGTCCGTAAGCATCTGTAGCAAGCGTGATGCCCAATGTAGAAAGCATACCTACTGCGGCAATGCCAATACCATAGAGCCCCAGACCCACATTAGAGAAGTCGAAGCCCGAAGCAAAGAGATAAGAAGCAATGATACCTATCACCACGGCAATCACCGGAATAGCCGTAGAAAGCATTCCCAAGCCTATACCGGAAATTATGACTGTCGCCGGACCGGTCTTTCCGCTTTCACTCAGCTTTTGGGTAGGACGGTAGGATTGGGAAGTATAGTACTCCGTAGACCGCCCGATGATGATACCTACTATCAAACCCACTATCACGGAGCAGGAAATCCACAGCCAGTTGTCCAACTTCAGCAACCACAGGATAAAGAAAGTGGCGACAACTATCAAAATAGAGCTGAGATTAGTACCGAAAGCCAGTGAGTTCAGCAAGTCCTTCATCTTCGCATTCTCTTTGGTACGCACGGAGAAGATACCGATAATGGAAAGCAATATTCCGACGGCTGCAATCAGCATCGGAGCGATTACGGCCTTGAACTGCATCAGCGTATCACCCGAGTGGATAAAAGCCGCAGCACCGAGGGCAGCCGTAGCAAGGATAGAACCGCAATAACTTTCGTACAAATCAGCCCCCATACCTGCCACGTCGCCTACATTGTCGCCTACATTATCCGCAATCGTGGCAGGATTACGCGGGTCGTCTTCGGGAATACCGGCTTCCACCTTTCCCACAAGGTCGGCACCTACATCGGCAGCTTTTGTATAGATACCGCCACCTACGCGTGCAAACAATGCCTGCGTGGAAGCGCCCATACCGAAAGTCAGCATGGTAGTGGTAATGATGCAGAGTTTATGGGTGGGAGTCATTACATCTTCCGGAATTACAGCATTCAGCAACAGATACCAGAAAGATATATCAAGCAAGCCAAGGCCAACCACTACCAGTCCCATCACCGCACCGCTACGGAAAGCCACGCGTAGTCCGGCATTCAGCGATGTGCGTGCCGCATTGGCAGTGCGAGCCGATGCGTAGGTGGCCGTCTTCATACCCAAAAAGCCGGAAAGTCCGGAAAAGAATCCTCCGGTAAGGAAAGCAATCGGCACCCAGGAGTTCTGCACTCCGAAACCGTATGCCATAATGGAGAAAAGGATAACCAGCCCCAGAAATACCCAGCCCACAATCTTGTATTGTTGACGAAGGTAAGACATAGCACCTTTGCGCACAGCAGCGGCAATCTTAATCATCTGAGGCGTACCCTCACTCTCTTTCATCATCTGACGATGGAAATACCAGGCAAAACAAAGTGCCATAATAGAAGCGGCTGGAACCAGCCAGAATAGGATTTGGTCCATAGCATTTATTCGTATTAAAAGGTTGAACGAAAGCCTAAAAATATTGATTTGAAACGAAATAAGCAAATGAAAAAGAAAAGAAATCCAAGCAAGCATGTATTTATACTGGCGAATAAAACAACAAGCAGTACCCTTTTTTACCTATTTTTTGTATTTAATGAGAAGAATAGAGCACATATAGATATATATTACAACTTTTATAGTACCTTTGCAACAAGTAAACAAGCTAAAAACAAAGGCATTATGAAACCAATCTATTCTAACCTGACATGCAAGATGCTGGCTTTGACATTATGCAGCATTATGCTGGCATTCCTATCCATAGGATGCGAACATGACGTCTACAATCCCGATAATGGAAAAGACGATGAGAAGACTCCCAACTCTTTTGATTTTTCTACGACATCTTCCATCCAAGTAAACGTAAAGTATGATGTCCCCGAAGGCTATAAAGTACTTTTTGAAATCTATCTTGAAGACCCGTTCACGATTGACAAAGATGGCCAGATTATAAAACGCACAGACCTGGAACCGGTCATCAGACGCATGACAGACGGTAACGGTGCATATAGCGGCAAGGAAATCATCAATTCGGACCATGGGGACGAAGCATATATCTATACTTCTTATATAGGGGTCCCCACCCTCTTCAAAACAGTTATTGCAGGAGATGCCATTACTGCCGACATCAAATGGGATTCCACCGATGATAATCCGCAAACACGGGCGGAGGGATGGCAGGCACCCAAAGGATACCATGTATTAGGAACATGGAGCTCCAAAGGATATCCTCATTATTTAGACACAGACAACAAAATCACAATTCCCGGTGATGTATTGACAATCATCAATACGACCTTGAAGGAAGGAGGCACATGCCCTAAGCAATACCGACAAGCCATAGATTTTGAAATCAATGATCCGGAAGGGCGCAATGCGGAAGTATCCATCCGGATAATTGGAGGAACCAGCGGTGCAGCGAGCGCCTTTGGCTATTATTGCTATAGGGCAGACGCATCTTTAAGTGAAATTAAAAAAGCCCCCAAATGCATTGTTTTTCCAAACACTCTGATGGATAATTATTATAATAAAAAGGCTTCCGGACTACAAGGCGGTGAAAGTGTAAAGCTTCATTACATAGACCCCGACGGAGTGGACCAAGGCACCGTATTTCCCAATGGAGTAAAAATCGGATGGTTCCTATTGAATGACAGCTTCTATGGCGGAAACAATAAGCCTTTCTACTCTACTACAAAGCTGAATGGGGACGGCCGTACACATACAGCTGCATTCCGCATCGATGATTTTGTCGTATTGTCCTTTGAAGATTGGACAGACCAAGACTATAATGATATACAATTCAACGTATGGTCCAACCCCATCGAAGCCATCATCAATCCGGATATTCCTGATATCAAACCTGACGGTGGCAACGAGGATAAGAAATACAGTCTGGAATACAAAGGAATCATCGCTTTCGAAGATAATTGGCCCAGAAAGGGTGACTATGACTTGAATGATGTTATTGTAAAATACCAGTCCGTATTGAACTTCAATGATGCCAATCAGGTCCTTTCTACAGAAGACACCTATGAGTTGCTTTGGTCCGGTGCCACTTTCAAAAATGGTTTCGCTTACCAACTGAATACAGAACGCAGCAATATGTCAACTGAAATATTGGAAGCCCCCACAACTTTCAACGGACAAGGACTGGATACAGACCTTTCCAAAGCTACCGTCAATGTATTTCTAAGTGCGCTCGATGTAACAGAGAGAAATACAAAAACCGCTACATATAAGATAAAGAACACCTTCAAGACTCCACTATCACACGAAACGCTTGGAATTCCCCCTTATAATCCATTCATCATGGTACATGACGAATTGAAAGAATCACGCATCGAAGTGCATTTGGTCAACTATCCTCCTACTGAAAAGGCAGACATGGCTCTATTCCATACCGAAGAGGATTTGTCCTCTGTACCGACAAGCTATTATGTAGCCAATGGCAACTATCCTTTTGCCATTCATCTAAGTGGAGCCACAAACTTCAATACTCCTGAAACCCACCCGATAGACAAGAGCTTTGAACATTTTATGGATTGGGTCAATTCCAATGGAACAGATTATAAGGATTGGTACAAATAACCGATAAAAGATACTCCTTATAAAGAAAATGGCAACCATTCACAGGGTTGCCATTTCTTATATCTTCCTATGTTGTAATATAGTAGAGCGAACTTATTCCACCGTTACAGCCGTACCGCATGCCGTAACCATCAACATGCTGCCACTGCCTCCTACCGTTTCATAGTCCAAGTCTACACCAATCACGGCATTGGCACCCATAGCACGGGCATGTTCTTGCATCTCGCGCAAGGCTATATCTTTAGCTTCGCGCAGCACTTCTTCATAAGAGCCACTTCGCCCACCCACCACGTCGCGGATGCTGGCAAAGAAATCGCGGAATACATTGGCACCGATAATCGTTTCACCGGAAACGATGCCATAATAGCGGGTGATACGTCCACCCTCAATAGTCGGGGTTGTTGTTACTAACATAATTCATTTTTTTAGTTGTTGACATATTAGACGCAAGGAATGAAAGAAAGGTTGCAAAGCTTTGCTTTGGTCAGAACATCCGGCTGACACGAACTATACCTGCCACCAGCACATCTATCTCCTCCCGGGTATTGTAAAGCCCGAAAGATGCACGCACTGTTCCTTCGATGCCAAGACGCTGCATCAATGGTTGGGCACAGTGATGTCCCGTGCGTACGGCAATGCCAAGACGGTCGAGCAATGTACCCATATCAAAATGATGGATATCACCTACCAGAAACGATATGACACTACCCTTCTCTTCTGCCTCGCCGAAGATACGCATACCGGGAATCTCTTTCAGCCGTTGCATGGCATACTGGGTCAATTCGTGTTCATAGGCGGCAATCTTGTCCATCCCAACCAGCGAAACGTAGTCCAAAGCTTTGGCAAGTCCGGTAGTACCGATATAATCCGGCGTACCGGCTTCAAACTTGAAGGGCAATTCATTGAAGGTAGTCTTTTCAAAAGATACATGCTGAATCATCTCTCCACCGCCCTGATAGGGAGGTATTCTATCCAGCCACTCCTCTTTACCATAAAGCACCCCTACCCCCGTAGGACCATACACCTTGTGAGCCGAGAAAACGAAGAAATCGGCATCCAGATCCTGCACATCTACCGGCATGTGGGGAATGGACTGGGCACCGTCCACAAGCACCGGAACACCCTGCTCATGGGCAAAAGCAATCATCTCCTTGACGGGATTGACCGTACCCAGCACATTGGAAACATGCGCCACACTGACAATCCTGGTACGTTCGGAGAACAACTGCCTATATTCATCCAATAAGAGTTCGCCCTTGTCATTCATCGGAATCACCTTGATGGTAATTCCACGCTTGGCGGCAAGCAGCTGCCAGGGAACAATGTTGCTATGGTGTTCCATCACAGAAAGAATCACCTCATCCCCCTCCTGCATAAATTCCTCACCAAAGCTGGAGACAAGCAGGTTGATACTCTCCGTCGTACCACGGGTGAAGACAATCTCATTCGTGCTGCGGGCATTGATGAAACGTCTCACCGTCTCACGCGAGGCCTCGTGCAGCTCTGTAGCCTGCTGCGACAGGAAGTGCACTCCGCGATGCACATTGGCATTCACCGAATAATATTCGTCCGTAATGGCATTTACTACCTGGCGAGGTTTCTGCGTAGTCGCGCCGTTGTCCAGATAGACCAACGGCTTGCCATATACCTCACGGGAAAGGATAGGGAAATCAGCTCGAAGCCTCTCCCCCAGCCCCTCTCCCATAGGGAGGGGAGCCAAGATACTACTCTTATTTATATCGTTGTTCATAATGAATCGAAATTATAAGCTATCACTTGCAGATGGCGCACCCCTGGCATTTGTTCAGTTCCCCCCGGAAACGCTTCTCTACCAGCAGATGCAGACGGTCTTTCAAAGCATCCAAACGGATGGTGTCGATAACTTCGTTGACAAAAGCGAACATCAGCAGCAGGCGCGCCTCGCGCACCGGGATACCACGCTGCCGCATATAGAAGAGAGCGCTTTCATCAAGCTGCCCCACCGTAGCGCCGTGACTGCACTTCACATCATCTGCATAAATCTCCAGCTGAGGCTGGGTGTACATATGTGCATCTCGGGTGGCACAAAGATTGCGGTTGGTCTGTTGCGAACTGGTGTGCTGTGCGTCAGGGCGCACTAAAACCAGACCGGCAAAGGCACCTACAGCCTGCTCGTCAAGGACATACTTATAAAGCTCATTGCTGGTACAGTTGGGCACGGCATGGTCGATTGTCGTATGATTGTCCACATGCTGATTCTTGTCTGCAATGGCCATACCGCACAGATTCAGCTCCGCATGTTCACCGGCAAGCGTCACACGGGTTGTATTCCGTGTAGTTCCGTTGTGCAAGGTCATACCATTCAGCAATACATTACTATTGGCTTCCTGCCTTACATACATATTGCTGATACGTACCGTACTGGTGTGTGTCTCTTCGAGCTCATAAAAATCGAAAATGGCATTCTCACCGGCAAAGATTTCTATCACCTGCGTTGCCAGGAAGTTCACGCCGTCCATCGCATGGTCACACACCAACAAGCGGGCTTGTGCACCCTCCTCCAGAATAATCAGCACACGGCGGTTCACCATAAAATTGACGTCACCACGCAGGATATTCACCAGCTGAATAGGTTTCTCTACCACCACGTTCTTAGGAACATAAAACAGAACGCCGTCTTGTGCAAAAGCGGTGTTGAACGCCGTCACCCCATCCTCTGCCGTATCAGCCAACTTGCCATAATATTTCTTCACCAAATCGGGATGTTTCTCGGCCACCTCCTTCAGGCTGCCGAAGATAACCCCTTCAGGCAGATGGGACTTAGGCAAAGCCCTGCCATAAAAAGCATCGTTCACCACAAAATAAAGAGCAGTGCTCATATTGGGAACATCGCACTTGAACACTTCATAAGGATTCACCGGAATTTCCAACCGGTTCAAGTTCAAGCCATAATCCGGCTCAAAGAACTTGCTGATATCCGTATATTTGTATTTCTCCTCCTTACGGGTGGGAAAGCCCAAGCGCTCAAAGTCAGCAAAAGCAGCGGCACGCGGCGCATTCAGCACCTCGGCACTATGCCGGCATATCATCGCCTCCGTTTGGGAGAAAAGGTCTATGTATTGTTGCTCTACACTCATGTTTTCAGATTATGAGTTTATAATTCACCTGCTTCTTTCCTTATCCAATCGAAGCCACGTGTTTCAATCTCCTTCGCCAATTCCGGTCCACCGGTCTTTACGATACGTCCACCCAGCAGTACATGTACCGTATCGGGTTTGATATAGTCCAACAATCGCTGGTAGTGGGTAATGACCATAGCACTGGTTTCCGCAGTCTTGAGTTTGTTGAAACCGTCGGCCACAATACGCAGGGCATCCACATCCAATCCGGAATCCGTCTCGTCCAGAATAGCAAAAGTCGGTTCCAACATCGCCATCTGGAATATCTCGTTACGCTTCTTTTCACCGCCACTGAAACCTTCGTTCACGCTACGGTTGGCCAGTTTGTTGTCTAACTCCACAATGGCACGCTTCTCGCGCATCAGCTTCAGGAACTCACTGGCCGACAAAGCAGGCAGATGGCGGTACTTGCGTTGCTCATTCACAGCCGCACGCATGAAGTTCACCATCGACACGCCCGGAATCTCTACCGGAGCCTGGAAAGAAAGAAAGATTCCTTCATGTGCACGGTCCTCAGGACTCATGGCAAGCAAGTCCTTGCCATTAAAGGTAATTGAGCCGCGCGTCACTTCGTAAGCAGGATGGCCAACCAACACATTACTCAACGTACTTTTACCAGCACCGTTCTGTCCCATCAGTGCATGTACTTCTCCATCACGTATGGTCAAGTTGATGCCTTTCAATATTTCTTTGCCATTGATGCTGGCATGCAGGTCTTTTATCTCTAACATCTTTATATTTACTATTTGACTATTTACAATTTACTATTTATAAATCACCCCACGCTTCCTTCCAGCGAAATGGCAAGCAATTTCTGCGCTTCTACGGCAAACTCCATCGGAAGTTTATTCAAAACTTCTTTGGCATAACCGTTCACAATCAGCCCCACGGCATCTTCCGTAGAAATACCGCGCTGATTGCAGTAGAATATCTGGTCCTCACTGATTTTGCTGGTAGTGGCCTCATGCTCCACGATGGCCGTTTCATTGTGAATATCCATGTAGGGGAAAGTATGCGCGCCGCATTTGTCACCAAGTAGCAAGGAGTCGCACTGGCTGTAATTACGAGCATTGTCCGCTTTCTGTGCCACGCGCACCAAGCCGCGGTAAGAGTTTTCGCTCTTTCCGGCAGAAATGCCTTTGCTCACAATGGTGCTCCGGGTATTCTTGCCCAGATGAATCATCTTTGTTCCCGTGTCTGCCTGCTGATGGTTATTGGTTACTGCCACACTATAGAACTCCGCTGTCGAATTGTCGCCGGAAAGGATGCAAGACGGATACTTCCAGGTAATGGCCGAACCTGTTTCCACTTGTGTCCAAGACAGTTTACTGTCCACCCCTTTACAATGGCCACGCTTCGTCACAAAGTTATAGACACCACCCCGGCCCTCGGCATCACCGGGATACCAGTTCTGCACGGTGCTGTATTTCACTTCTGCACGGTCGTGCACCACAATTTCCACAATGGCCGCGTGCAACTGGTTCTCGTCACGCATCGGAGCCGTACACCCTTCCAGATAAGAAACGTACGAATCATCATCCGCCACAATCAAGGTTCTTTCGAACTGCCCCGTATTGCGGGCATTGATGCGGAAATAGGTGGACAACTCCATCGGACAACGTACCCCCTTCGGGATATAGACAAAAGAACCGTCGGAGAACACCGCCGAGTTCAGTGCCGCAAAGAAGTTGTCACGATAAGGCACCACCGAACCGAGATATTTCTGTACCAAGTCGGGATGCTCGCGTACAGCCTCGCTGAATGAGCAGAAGATGATTCCTTTCTCCATCAGCGTCTCCTTGAAGGTAGTCTTTACAGACACCGAGTCCATAACGGCATCCACAGCCATACCGCTTAACGCCATCTGCTCTTCCAGCGGAATGCCCAGCTTATTGAAAGTCTTTATCAACTCAGGGTCTACCTCATCCATGCTTTTCGGTCCTTCCTTCTTCTTCGTAGGGTCGGCATAGTAGGATATGGCCTGATAATCTATTTCGGGAATGCGGAGATGTGCCCATGTAGGCATCTCCAATGTCAGCCAGTGGCGATATGCCTTCAGGCGGAACTCCAGCAACCATTCCGGTTCTCCCTTCTTCTCAGAGATAAGCCGCACTACATCTTCATTCAGCCCACGCTCAATGATGTCCGTATGCACGTCGGTCGTGAAACCGTACTTATACTTCTCCTGAGTGAGTTCCTTTACATATTTATTGGGTTCTTCTTGTTGCATTACTTCTATAATTACAAATTATGAATTACAAAATCACGGTTCACGGTATCAGTCAAAGTCTCCGTTTACAATCTGCTCCGTAACCGCCTTTGCTGCGGGAAAGAATATCCCGGCAAACTCTTCCATAGGATAATATAACACTGATTCTTTCTTTTTTGTTTTGCTAATCAGCGTATTGTCTCCGTCTATAAATTCGATGACACCAATCAGCAGGCTCGTCAGCAGGAGGTACTTCAAAGCCCCTAGACCAGCCCCCAACCAATGATTGAGCCAGCCCAGCGAGACGGCCTCCATTGCCCGGGTCAGCAGAGAAGCCACCAGGGAGAAGAGCAAAGGAACAGCCAGCCAGATGAAGACAAATGCCAGTACTTGCGCCACTGTCATAGAGTCTGTCAACGTGGGGCACAGCTTCACTGCCAATGAGGCATACAAAGCCTTTGCCGCCAGCAGACCGACAATCAGCCCCAGCAGAGAGGCCAATTGCTTCACAAAACCTTTCATGAAGCCGATGATTGCGCCCAAGCCGAAAGCAGCCAATATGATGATATCTATAATTGCCATAAAATTAATGTACCAATGTGACAATATGCTAATGTGCCAATATGCTAATGGGTCAATGAGCAAATGGCTAATATGCAAAATGTGCCAATTGCCCTGCGGCATTTTCTGTACGCGCAGCCAATTGGCACATTAGCATATTTGCACATTATTCAATTATAATGTTTGCTTCACTTCTATTTCTTCGTAAGATTCGATAATATCGCCCACCTTGATATCGTTGCAGTTTGTCAGGCTGATACCGCACTCGAAGTTGGTACCTACCTCTTTCACGTCGTCCTTGAAGCGCTTCAGGGCATTGATGGCACCCGTAAAGATTACGATACCGTCGCGTATCAAGCGGGCCTTGTCGCTGCGTTTCACCTTTCCGGTCTTGACCATGGCACCTGCCACCAGTCCCACCTTCGTGATGTTGAACACTTCGCGCACCTCGATGGTTGCCGTTATCTGCTCCTTCAATGTCGGTGCCAGCATACCTTCCATGGCAGCCTTCACCTCTTCGATGGCATCGTAGATGACGGAGTACTTGCGGATATCCACACCCTCCTGCTCTGCCATCTTGGCGGCAGCACCCGAAGGACGTACCTGGAAACCGACGATAATCGCATCCGAAGCGGCAGCCAGCGAGACATCCGATTCGGAAATCTGACCGACACCCTTGTGGATTACGTTTACCTGCACCTGCTCCGTAGACAGCTTGATTAAAGAGTCGCTCAACGCTTCCACAGAACCGTCCACGTCACCCTTCACAATCACGTTCAGCTCATGGAAGTCACCCAGCGCCAGACGGCGGCCCACTTCGTCGAGCGTCAGCATCTTCTGCGTACGCAAACCTTGTTCACGCTGCAACTGTTCGCGTTTGTTGGCAATCTCGCGTGCTTCCTGCTCCGTTTCGATTACGTGGAACGTGTCGCCAGCAGCAGGTGCACCGTTCAAGCCCAATATCAGGGCAGGTGTAGAAGGACCAGCCTCCTGCATGCGTTGGTTACGCTCATTGAACATAGCCTTCACCTTACCGTAGCTGGTACCCGCCAGCACGATGTCGCCCATTTTCAAGGTACCGTTGGAAACGAGTACCGTAGCCACATAGCCACGACCCTTATCCAATGAGGACTCGATAATGGAACCGGTAGCACGGCGGTTCGGGTTTGCTTTCAGCTCCAGCATTTCTGCTTCGAGCAGCACTTTCTCCATCAACTCGGGTACACCGATACCCTTTTTGGCAGAGATATCTTGCGACTGATACTTACCGCCCCACTCTTCCACCAAGAAGTTCATGGCAGCCAGCTCTTCCTTAATCTTGTCGGGATTGGCAGTCGGTTTATCAATCTTATTGATTGCAAATACAATAGGAACACCCGCAGCCATGGCATGGTTGATGGCTTCCTTTGTCTGCGGCATCACGTTGTCGTCAGCAGCCACAATGATGATGGCAATATCCGTAGCTTTGGCACCACGGGCACGCATGGCGGTAAACGCCTCGTGGCCCGGAGTATCGAGGAATGTAATCTTACGTCCGTCGTCCAGCGACACGTGGTAGGCACCGATGTGCTGTGTGATACCACCCGCTTCACCGGCAATCACATTCGCCTTACGGATATAGTCGAGCAATGAAGTCTTACCGTGGTCTACGTGACCCATCACCGTTACAATCGGAGCGCGAGGTTCCAAATCTTCCTCATCATCCTCTTCCTCTACGATGGCCTGCGCCACTTCTGCACTTACATATTCTGTCTTGAAGCCGAATTCCTCAGCCACCAGGTTGATGGTCTCGGCATCCAGACGCTGGTTGATGGATACCATCATGCCAATGCTCATACAAGTGGCGATGACCTGAGTAACAGAAACATCCATCATGCTTGCCAACTCGTTGGCCGTCACGAATTCCGTAATCTTCAGTACCTTGCTTTCTGCCATTTCCATGTCTTCCAATTCCTGCATACGGCTGGAAGCCATGTCACGTTTTTCCTTACGATACTTGGCACCTTTGTTCTTTCCTTTGGAAGTGAGGCGTGCCAAAGTTTCCTTTACCTGCTTTGCTACATCTTCCTCGCTAACCTCCTGCTTGATGACCGGCTTCTTGAAGCGGTCCTTATTGCGGTTGCGGTTATTATTGGCATTGTTTCCACCAGGCTGGTTTCCACCTTGCGGGCGGGCACCCTGACCTTGCTGGGCACCTGCGTGTCCACGGTCGTTGCCACCACGCTGGAAGTTGGAAGCATTGTTGATGTCCACTTTCTCCTTATTGATACGGACACGTTTCTTCTTGCCGTTGGCATCGCCGGCAGCGGTATCCTTCAACTTGCTGTCATCACGGCGGATTTCCTTGATGATAGCTTCCTTCATCTGCTTCTTCTGATCCTGACGAATCTTTTCCTTCTCTTCACGCTCCTTGCGTTTCTCCTCTTTCGATTTCTTCTTTGGGCGTGTGGATTGGTTCAGGGCCGCCAAGTCTATCTGTCCGATAACATTAATCTTCGAAACAAACTCAGGCTGATGTATCTTGAAGATTTCTTCTCCTTCTTCTTTCCCCTCTTTTTCAACCGGTGCTTCTTCAGCTGCCGGTGCGGGAGCAGGCGCTTCTATCATTTCTTCCTTTTTAGATTCTTGTTGAGCCTCTACAACCGGAGCAGGTTCTTCCTTGACAACGGGTTGTGGCTGCGGTTCCGAAACGGGCTGCGGCTCGGGTTCAGATGCCGGCTGTACCTCCGGTTGCGGCTGTGGTTCCGGTTGGGGAGCAGGAGCAGGTTCCGGTTTCGGCGTTTCTACAACTGCCGGTTCCTCCACCTTCTTCTCCTCTACCGCTTTTTCCGCTTCTTTCTCTTTTTCCTGAGCAGGAGCAGGTCTACGGTTCAGTTTGTCCAAATCAATCTTGCCTACCGGCTTGAACTTCGGACGTGCGTCTTCCGGAACAACCGTCTTAATCTCTTCGGGCTTCGCTTTCTCCTGCGTTTCCCTATAGCCGTCAATAGACACGGACGCCTTGTTGCGGTCCTTGCTCTGACGTTCCTGGCTGAAACGCTCCGACTTTATCTTAAGGTCCTTATCTGTACTAAACTCCTTTTTGAGCAGTTCGAACTGTTCATCCGTAATTTTTGTGTTCGGATTTGCCTCAACGGTAAATCCCTTCTTTTGCAGGAACTCGACAGCCGTCGTAATCCCTACATTTAAATCTCTTGTTACTTTGTTTAACCTTATCGTCATCAATTTTTTCTATTTACGATTTAACCATTTACGATTTACGATTGATAATACTCGGAGCGGAACGACTTACATTTACAATCAAACTCTAATCGTAAATCGTAAATCGTAAAATCGTAAATCATTCATTCTCCTCTTCAAACTCCTGTTTCAAAATGCGCAATACCTCGTCCACCGTCTCTTCTTCGAGGTCCGTCTTCTCAATCAACATCTCACGGGGAGCGTTCAACACAGCCTTAGCCGTATCGATACCGATAGCCTTGATGGCATCGATAACCCAACCGTCTATTTCATCACGGAATTCGTCCAAGTAGATGTCTTCATCCTCTATGGCCTCATCCAACTCGCGGAACACGTCGATGGTGTACTCAGTCAACATACTGGCAAGCTTGATATTCAAACCTCCTTTACCGATAGCCAGCGACACCTCTTCGGGTTTCAAGAACACTTCAGCCTTGCGTTCTTCCTCGTTCAAGCGGATGGAAGAAATTTTGGCAGGGCTCAAGGCACGCTGTATAAACAACTGGATATTGGACGTATAGTTGATAACGTCGATATTCTCGTTGCGAAGCTCGCGGACAATACCATGAATACGGCTACCCTTCACACCCACGCAGGCACCTACCGGGTCGATACGGTCATCGTAGCTCTCAACGGCAATCTTGGCACGCTCGCCGGGGATGCGGGCAATCTTCTTGATGGTAATCAGTCCGTCATTGATTTCGGGTACTTCCATTTCGAACAGACGTTGCAGGAAGACGGGCGACGTACGGCTCAGGATAATCTTCGGATTATTATTCTTGTTGTCCACACGTGCCACTACGGCGCGGGCGGTCTCGCCCTTGCGGTAGAAGTCACTCGGTATCTGTTCGGTCTTGGGCAGCAACAGTTCGTTGCCTTCATCATCGAGCAGCAGCATCTCTTTCTTCCAAATCTGGTAGACTTCCGCATTGATGATGGTACCCACTTTATCAATGTATTTGTTGTAAATACTATCTTTCTCCAGTTCCAATATCTTGGAGGCCAGTGTCTGGCGCAAGTTCAAGATGGCACGGCGACCGAAGTTCGCGAAGATAACTTCATCCGTCACTTCCTCGCCCACTTCATAAGAAGCATCAATCTTTTGTGCTTCGGACAATGCAATCTGCAGGTTCGGGTTTTCCAAATCCTCGTCTGCCACTACCTCACGGTTACGCCATATTTCGAAGTCACCCTTGTCCGGGTTTACAATTACGTCGTAATTCTCATCGGTACCGAACATTTTCGCAATCACACTACGGAACGACTCCTCGAGTACGCTTACCATCGTGGTTCTGTCGATATTCTTCAGTTCCTTAAATTCCGAAAATGTATCTATCAAGCTGACAGTTTCTACTTTTTTGGCCATAGTCTTATTTAAAACTGATTAAGTATTTAGTGTATTTTATCTCTTCATACGTAAAGGTCAAGTCCTCGTCCACCAGCTTGGGACGCTTGGCACCTTCCTCTTTCACTTTCTTCTGAATGGTCACGACGAAATGCTGTTCGTCGGCTTCCTTCAACACGCCGCTGAGCTTGCGGCCGTCCTTTGCCAGCACTTCCACTTCCTTGCCGATGTGGTTAATGTACTGCTGCAGTACCTTGAAGGGCTGTCCGATGCCGGCCGAACCGACTTCCAACTCATAATCCTCATCCTCACGGTTCAACTTGGACTCGATGTAGCGGCTCAGCTCTACGCAGTCCTCAATCCAAACACCTTCTTTGTGGTCTATTTCCACCAAAATCTTGTCATCCGGGCTGATTGTCACCTCCACAAGGAAGTAGTCCTTTCCTGCCAGCCACTCGTCAACAATCTGACAAACAGTTTTCTTTTCTATCATAGATTAACCATTAGGAACAAAAAAGAGGAGCTTAATCGCCCCTCCACCTTTCATCCATTTTCGGTTGCAAAGATATAAATAATCTGTTCGACTACAAAATATTAGAGAAAAAAAGATTGATTTAACGGTTCAAACGGGAATTATATTACAGACAAGCCCTTTCAACACTTCAAGATAAGGGGTAAAACATATAATCTTATGAGACAGAAGCTTATACTTTATGAAATGAATTATCACGTTCCATACTGCATGAGATGCACATGTCAAGCACAACGAGATGCGCATCTCGGACAACATGAGATGTACATCTCATGCATACAATCTCTATTGTTTCAAGAAAAGAAGTAAGGAGGTACAAGCGGAAAGAAGATACTGTTGAAAGACAACGCGGAAAAATAAAAGGCCGATAGCTTGTTTCATGCTATCGGCCCTTTTACTATGGTTCTAAAGGTCTAAAAGACCTTGTCGTATCACTTATTCGGAGTCTCCCACTTCTTGGTATCCGTACAAACCACGTTCACTGTCTGGTCACCCGTCTGGATGCGGAAGTCACCTTTCTCCAGAATCCACTTGCCGTCATAGCCTACAAAAGCAAGGTCGGAGCCTTTCAGTTTCAGTGTCACGGTCTTTGTCTCGCCCGGTTTCAGTTCCACCTTTTCGAAAGCGCGAAGACGGCGGGTATCGGGAGTAAGGGAGGCAACGAGGTCGCTGCTGAAGAGCAGCACGCTTTCCTTACCAATGCGGTTGCCGGTATTCTTCACATCAACGGTGAAAGTAAGCACATCATCAGCGGTAAAGTCCGACTTATCCACCTTGAGGTTGCTGTATGCAAAAGTGGTATAGCTCAATCCATAACCGAACGCCCACTGTACGGACACTTGCGCATCGTAGTTATAAGCACCTTCCATCTGCTTGCCGATGTGTTCGCACGGTTTGTAGTCGTACGTAATCAGAGAGTTGATTTCCTTCGGATAAGTGAAAGGCATCTTTCCGCTGAAGTTGGCGTCGCCGGCAATGAGGTTTGCCAACGCATCGCCACCATAGTTACCCGGAAGCATAGTATTGACAACCGCTTTAGCCAGTGGCTCGATGTCGGCAATCAGACGGGGACGGCCTTCGTTCAGTATCAGGACGATGGGTTTGCCGGTCTTGGCAAGAGCTTTCACCAAGTCAAGCTGATTCTGGGAGAGGGTAAGGTTTGTCAAATTACCCGGAGTCTCGCAGTAAGAGTTCTCACCGATGCAAGCCACGATGTAGTCGGCAGCCGCAGCGGCAGCTACAGCTTTCTCTATCTCCGGAGTGTTTTCTTCCCACCAGTTGCCACCTTGCTTATAAGTGACGCCGGCTTCGTAGATGATATTCTCCGCACCGAATTTATTGGTGAAGGCCTCGAGGATGGTATTATATTGGCCTGCATGTTCATCGGCCTTGTCACCCTGCCAAGAGTAGGACCAGCCGCCGTTGAGGCAACGCATGGAGTTGGCATTCGGACCGGTAACCAGCAACTTCTTGCCTTTTGCCAGCGGCAATATACCGTCTGTATTCTTCAGAAGTACCAAAGATTCTTCGGCAGCCTGGAGGGCGGCAGCGGCATGTTCCGCACTACCGAACAAGGGGAAGTCTTTCAAGTCATAATAGGGCTTTTCAAACAGATTGAGACGGTACTTCAGGCGCAGTACACGGCGAACAGCATCGTCAATGCGGCTCATGGGGACTTCTCCTTCTTCCACCAGCTCCTTCAAGAGTGTACAGAACTTCCAGTCGTACGGGTCCATAGACATGTCGATACCGGCATTGATGGCAAGCTTGATGGCTTCCTTCTTATCCTTGGCTATGTGGTCGCGGCTATAAAGGTTGTTGATGTCCGCCCAGTCAGTCACAATCATACCGTCCCAGTTGAGGTCTTCTTTCAGCCACTTGGTCAGCAGCTCATAGTTGGCATGGAAAGGCAGACCGTTGTTCATGGCGGAGTTCACCATCACGGAGAGGGCACCTGCTTTCACCATTTCCAGATAAGGAGCGAAATGCTTCTCACGCATATCCTGCTCGGTGATGGAAGACGGCGTACGGTCCTTACCGGAAACGGGAACACCATAACCCATATAGTGCTTCATACAAGCGGCAACGTTGTTCTCGCCAATCAGGTTGGGGTTCTCGCCCTGGAAACCGATAACTGCTTCACGTCCCATTTCGGCATTGACGTAGGCGTCTTCACCATAATTTTCCCACATACGAGGCCAGCGCGGGTCACGTCCGAGGTCGGTCACCGGGGCATACGTCCAGGGAATGCTTCCCGCCTTTGTTTCATAAGCGGAGATGCGTGCACCTTCACGTGTCAGTTCACGGTTGAAGGTAGCTCCCATATTGACGCCTTGCGGGAAGAAAGTACCACCCAGCGTATAGGTAGTTCCGTGTATCTGGTCTACACCGTACACACAAGGAATACCCATCACCTCCATGGATTTCTCCTGAATGCGTTTGATGATTTCCTGCCACTTCTCCACGCTTTGTGCCACACCGTTAGGCACGTTCAAGATGGAGCCTACTTTGTATTTTCCGATGACAGAGTCGAGCATCGCCTCGTCCAACTGGAAGCCCTTGGCATTCTCAATACCCTGGATACGCATATAGAGCTGCATCATCACTTCTTGCGAAGGCATCTCCTTGCCCAGCTTGAACTCTTTCTCCAACTTATACCTCTTGACGATTTTCTTCAAATCATCTACAGTTATATCTTTCGGATTGAGACCGGCAAAAGGATTGGCGCGTTTCTGCAGGAGGTCTATGGTGAGTTCGCACATCTGACCGACTTTCTCGTCAAGCGTCATCTTCTTCAGCAAAGTCTCAATCTGCTGTTCTATTTTCTCGTCTCTTGGAATGGCAGGCGCAACAGTGGTCTGCGCCGTAGAAGTAAGTACTAACCCTGATAGGGCTAAAGATAAGATTAACTTTTTACTCATGGTTGTGATATTGGTTTATAATAGTTGCACTATCTGTTTATACGAGGTACAAAGATAAGAACATCCTGCCATACCAAAGGGTACAACAGGATGTTTTTTAGGGTATGATTTGTTATCTTTTCAGACAATCCTACTCTCATCTCTTCAAGAGGCTCATCGGTTCCTGAAGTTTCAAGATGTTGTTCGTCTTCTGCGTTGCGGCAGCTACTTCAGCCTCCAGCGTAGCCTTGATGTCGCGTGAGGAAGCCCCGACGAGGAACTTGTAGTTTCCGGGAGTTACCACCCATGCCGATGCAGCCTCATCGTAGGAAGCCAGGTCGGCAGCATTCACTTTCAGCGTCACCACAACCGCTTCGCCCGGTTTCAGTTCCTTAGTCTTGGCAAAGGCCTTCAGTTCCTTTTCGGGTTTGTTGGCAGCAGCATCAGGAGCGGATACATAAAGCTGAACCACTTCCTTACCTGCTACCTTACCGGTATTCTTCACTTCTACAGATACGGTATAGGCACCGTTGTCTGCCTTGACAGCAGCCTTGTCGTAAGCGAAAGTAGTATAACTCAAACCGTAGCCGAAAGGATAGGAAACCTGCTTGCCAAAGGTGTCGAAGTAACGGTAACCTACGTAGATGTCCTCTTCGTAATCGGTATAATCCACGTTCTTCACGTCGTTCTTCTTCTCGCCCTTGTTCACGAGGTCGGTGCTTACACGCATGTCTATCGGGAAGTTGGCGGAAGAAGCGGCATCTTCAAACTTCACCGGGAAGGTCATTGTCAGCTTGCCCGAAGGAGAAGCCTTGCCACTCAGCACGTCGGCCACACTGTTTCCTCCCTCCTGGCCTGCCTGCCATGCACAAAGGATGGCATCGGGAACAGATTTCCAAGAAGCGGTTTCAATCACCCCGCCGATGTTGAGTACCACCACTACCTTCTTTCCGGCAGCGTGGAAAACATCGGACACAGCTTTCAACATGTTCTGTTCCTCTTTGGTGAGGTTGAAGTCGGCTACCATACGGTCAAGGAACTCACCGGAGGTACGTCCCAGCGTCACCAGTGCCACATCGGCCTTGGCAGCCTGCTCGCGGATGACTTGTGCGGAAACAGCCATCTCAGCCGGACGGGTATCGGGCATGAACCACTCTTTCTTATCTTTGGACAGACGTTCTTTCTCGGCTTTCAGGTAAGCTTCATAGCTATTCTTCAGCGCTTCATCCACCACATAGCCGGCATTCTTCAAGCCGTCCAATAGCGAAACGGTATAAGCGCGGTTCACGTTGCCCGAACCTGTACCGCCTGCAATGAAATCGTAGGAAGTGCAACCGAAGAGTGCCACGTTCTTCACGTCGGCAGCCAGCGGCAGAGCACCGTTATCGTTCTTCAGCAATACCATGCCTTCCGTTGCCGACTGGCGAGTAACGGCAGCATGCGCCTTCAAATCAGGCTTGTTGGAGTATTTATATCCCTTGAAGTGGGGAGTCTGGAGAATCATCTCCAGAATACGCTTCACATTCTGATTGAGGATGGCTTCATCTAACGCTCCGTCCTGCACACCCTTCACGATGGCTTCGTACTGCTTGGGCAGACCGGGCTGCAACATGTCATTGCCTGCCACCATCTGTGCCACGGCATCCTTGCCGCCAAACCAGTCGGTCATCACCATGCCCTTGAAGCCCCATTCGTCGCGCAACATGGTTGTCTGCAACTCCTTGTTTTCCGAAGTGTAGACACCGTTCAGGTAGTTGTATGAGGACATCACGGTCCAAGGAGCGGATTCCTTCACGGCAATCTCGAACCCTTTCAAGTAGATTTCGCGCAAAGCGCGTGGAGATACATGCGCATCCGTAGCCATACGGTTGGTTTCCTGGTTGTTCACAGCAAAGTGCTTGATACTGGTACCCACACCGTTGCTCTGCACACCACGTACGTAGGCGGCGGCAATCTTACCCGACACCAACGGGTCTTCGGAATAATACTCGAAGTTACGTCCGCAAAGCGGGTTACGGTGAATGTTCAGCGCCGGAGCCAACAGCACGTCCGCACCGTATTCCAGCACTTCGTTACCGATGGACTGACCTACACTTTCCACCAGTTCCTGGTCCCAGGTAGAGGCGAGCAAAGTTCCGATAGGGAAATGAGTACAATAGTACGTAGCCGAATCCCCCTCACGCTTGGGGTCGATACGCAGTCCGGCGGGACCATCGGCCAGCACCACGGCGGGAATGCCGAGACGCTCGATCGGGTAGGTGGTTCCTGCCGCGCCCGGCACCAGCTTTTTCGTCGCACCGATTACGGCACTGTCACCCGAGAAACCTGCCATACCAGTACCTACTACCAGATGAGCCTTTTCTTCCAAGGTCATGGCGCCAATCACCTCATCCAGAGAGGACTTTCCAAGCTGCGGCACACCCGGTCCGCAAGCTGACAAAACAGCCATTGCTGCTGCCATGGATATGATATTCTTCTTCATAATCTTATTTAAATATCTTCGGTGCGAATTCTGTCAGGTAAATACGCCAGTTCTTCCAGATATGACCTTCTCCGGTTTCATAATATTCATATTTGTAACCCTTCTCGTCCAACATCTTGCGGTAGTCGTTATTGGCCTGGAACAAGAAGTCTTTATTACCGATAGCGATGTAATAGAGTGACGGTTTCTTGGCAAACTGGGTTTTCAGTTTGGCTTCAAGGTTGTCATAAATCGGAGACTTCACATCTTTGTTGGGCATGATGGCAGCCGAGAACAGCCCTACATAGTCGAACATGTCCGGATATTGCTTGGAGATGTGCATGGAGTGGAAACCTCCCATAGAGAGACCAGCAATGGCACGCCCCTTCTTGTTGGCCTGTGTACGGTAAGTCTTATCAATGAATTTCACCACGTCGGGGAAAGCTGTTTCGAAAGAGCCTTCCATCGTCTTGGGCAGATTCATGTTGGGAGCGGCAAAGCCCAGTGAAGATTCACCCGGAGCTGCTTCCAATGCGGCGTTGCCGTTGGTCATCACTACAATCATCGGCTTGGCCTTGCCTTGGGCGATGAGGTTATCCAGAATCTGTGCCGTACGTCCCAGTTCGCTCCATGCGTTCTCGTCGCCACCCATGCCGTGCAGCAGGTAGAAGACGGGGTAGCGCTTGCCGCTTGTCTCATATCCGGCAGGCGTATAGACAGTCAGGCGGCGGTCCATACCCAGCGTGGGGCTGTTGTACCATACCTTAGATACCGTTCCGTGGGGAACCTTATTCACCTTGTAGAGGTCGATGCGCTCGTCACCGCCGATGATGAACACGTTCGTCACGCTTGCCACGTCGCGAATCATATAGACGTTGGCAGGGTCGTTAATCTTCAGTCCGTCTACCAGGAAAGTGTAGCTGTAGAGTTCTGGTTTCAGCGGTTCGGGAGTAGTGAATTCCCACACACCGTCCTTGTTCTCTTTCAAATCTGCCACACCCGGACCATCAAACTCACCAAAAGGAGTCTTGATTTTCTGCGTAGGCAGGAAGTCGCCGGTTACTTGCACCTTTACGGCTTTCGGCGCCTTCAAGCGGAAAGTTACTGTATTGTTGTCGTGTATCTCAGGTGATACCACGGGGGCACCGCCCCAGAGAGCTTGTTGCGCGAAAGTCATCGCACACATCAGCAACAGAGCTGATAAAATAGAAATTCTTTTCATAATGAGTTTGTTATTTTGTTATTAAACAGATAGTCTATAATCCTGCACTTCGGATTGGCGAAGTGCAGGGTGAATCAATCGGCACGAAGTCACTTGAACAACTTCGGCGCGAACTCCGTCAGATAGATGCGCCAGTTCCTCCAGATATGTCCCTCGCCCGTTTCCAGATACTCGTACTTGCAACCGTTGTCATCGAGCAGTTTGCGGAAGTCCGTCACGCTCTTGAAGACAAAGTCACGGTTGCCGCAAGCGATGAAATAGAGTGCCGGTTTCTTGGCAAACTGCGTCTTCAGTTTACCCTCGAAGTCGGTATAGACCGGACAAGTGGACTTATCGTTCCTGGAAGCAGTACCCGAGAACAAGCCTACATAATCGAACATATCCGGATAGTACTTCGAGATGCTGCAAGAGTGGAAGCCACCCATCGAGAGGCCCGCAATGGCACGGTGCTTCTTGTCCGGCAATGTGCGGAAGTTCTTCTCCACGAATTTCACGATTTCCGGGAAAGAAAGTTCGAAGCCTCCTTCCGGAGCGGAAGCACGTTCCTTCGGACTCATGGAAGGGACAGTGAAACCTTTGGGCGATTCACCGGGAGCGGCATCCTGCCAGGCATTGCCGTTGGTCATCACTACAATCATCGGTTCTGCCTTGCCCTGCGCTATCAGGTTATCCAGGATTTGTGAAGTACGGCCCAAGGCAATCCATGCCTCTTCGTCACCTCCGGCGCCATGCAGCAGGTAGAAGACGGGATAACGCTTCTTGCCGTTCTCGTAGCCGGCGGGTGTATAAACCGTCAGGCGGCGGTCCATGCCCAGCGTGGGACTATTGTACCACATACGTCTCACTGTTCCGTGAGGCACTTTGTTCACCTTGTAGAGGTCGGCACGGTCACCGCCGATGATGAACACATTCGTCACAGTTGCCACATCACGAATCATATAGACGTTGCCGGGATCCATTATTTTCAGCCCGTCCACAAAGAAAGCATAGCCATAAAGTTCGGGTTTCAGCGGTTCGGCAGTGGTATATTCCCACACGCCGTCCTTGCCCTCCTTCATATCGACGATGCCCGGAGCGTCATACTCGCCCCTCGGTGTCTGGATGGTGTGCGGCGGCAGGAAGTCACCCGTCAACTGCACCTTCACGGCTTTCGGCGCCTTCAGGCGGAAAGTGACCGTATTGTCATCGTGAATCTCCGGCGAAACTACCGGAGCACCGCCCCACAAGGCTTGTTGCGCAAAGCTCATTGCACACATCAGCAACAAAGTAAATAAAAGTGTAAATTTCTTCATAATCATTTTAATTGTTTAAGGAGTTGGAGAAAGTTGAAGGGAATCAAATCTCATTTCTCAAAGCACCGGCTCACAAAAGGCAAACACATATACAATGCCGAATGCCAGTATTCACTGGTGTGCCCTCCGTCGCGCACGCGGAACTGGCAAGGAATGCCGGCATTGCGCATCGCCTGGAAGAACTCGATGTTACGGTCGAGCAGGAAATCATCGTCACCGCAATCCACAAACCACTGCACGGTGCGCAGAGCAGCTTTACGGGCCTCATCAGCCTCCAGCACATACTTGATGCAACTATGCTCCTGCACCGAACGGGTCAGCACAGCCATCTTGTTTGTGGGGTCGGGGTCTTTTCCCGCCGCCTCACCACTGACGGGGATGTTCATCAAGGCACTCATGGCGTATGCCGCACAATAGAGGTCGGGATAGCGCTGCGCGTAGCTCGTGGTTCCGCCTCCACCCATCGAAAGGCCCGCAACGGCACGATGCTGACGGTCGCCCACCACACGGTAGGTCTTCTCGATATAGGGCATGAACTCCTTGTAGAAGAAATCCTCGTAAGCCCATCCCGGCATGTTGAAGTAGCCGTTCCAGCACGTGGCCGGATTGCCTCCGGCGTTGGGGCTGACGATAATCATCTCGCACGCCTCGCCCGATGCCGTCAACTGGTCCATCACGTCCTTCACACGCTGGTCCGTAAACCAGCTGGTATTCACCCCCGACATGCCGTGCAGCAGGTAGAGAATGGGATACTTCCTGTCTGCCTCCTTGTCATAGCTCTGAGGCAGATAGATGGTATAGGCGCGGTGCGTCTTCAGCACCGTGCTGTAGATGCTGTCGGTCACGACCTTGCTTTGTGGTCCCCATGCAGGATTCTGTGCATTTGCCATCCACAACGAGCAGACGGCAAAAAGAGAAAGTATCAATCTTTTCATGGCATAGATTTTAAAAATGTACTACAAAATAAGTGCTTTCCATTCTAAAACGGATTGATATATATCAGTTTTTTCAGGTGATGTATATGCACACCTCATCTCTTCACCATGGGATGCACAGCCACCGGCACTTGTGCCCGCATGGCATCGTGCACTTTCTGCTTGCGTGCCTTTGCCACCTTCTGCACCGTGGTGCAACGCACGTCGGCCGAAGAGGCGGCAGCCATCCATTGATATTCACCCTTGGCCAACTCCCAAGAGCTGCTTTTCTCGTTGAAGGAGGCCATGTCCATCACGTTCCACTCCAATGTCAGGGTCTGGCTCTCACCGGGTTTCAGCAGGCGGGTCTTGCCGAAGGCTTTCAGTTCCTTGGCGGGCTTGTCCATGCCGCCCTCGGGAGCCTTGACATAGAGCTGCACGGCTTCACGGCCTGCCACCTTGCCGGTGTTCTTCACGCTCACCTTCATGCGGCAGCGGTCACCGTCGATGGCAGCCTCTTCCACCGCATATTCAAAGGTGGTATAGCTCAGCCCGTGGCCGAAGGGGTAAGATACCTCTTTACCGAAGGTATCGAAGTAACGGTAACCCACGTAGATGCCCTCCTCGTAGAGGGTGAAATCGACGTTGCGTTCCGGCTCTTTCGGCTTCTCCTCTTTCTTGTCGGACTTGAAGTTCATGCCGGTACCCATGGCGAACGACGGCATCTTGAACTCATAGTCGAAGGGGAAATTGGCATCCGACGGCGCGTCGCCATACTTCACGGCAAACGTCATGGGCAGCTTGCCGCTGGGGTTCACCTTACCCGTCAACACGTCGGCAATGCAGTTGCCCACTTCCTGCCCGGGCTGGAAAGCGCATACCAAGGCATCTGCCAGTTCTTTCCATGAAGCGGTCTCCACGGGGCTGCAGATGTTGAGAACCACCACCAGCTTCTTGCCTGCGGCACGATAGGCGGCAGACACTTGCTTTATCAGAGCCAGTTCGTTCTCCTTCAAGAGGAAATCTTCCACACGGCGGTCGCAGCCTTCACCACTGACACGTCCCAGCGTAAGCACGGCGATGTCGTTGGCTTTCACTTGCGCGGCCAGTTCCTCGGCAGTGGGCAGGAACTCTTCGGCACGGGGCAGCGGAGTAAACGCGAAAGGAGGGCGACCGTGGGGGAAGAGGCGTTTCTGCTCGTCGGCCATGTGCTTCTTGTAGCGGTTCAACAAATCCTTATCTACCGTATAGCCCGCATTGCGCAAGCCTTCTACCATAGACACCGTGTAGTAGCCGAAGCCCGTACTGCCGAATCCCATACCGGCAGGAACCATGTCGTAGGAAGTAGTGCCGTAAAGGGCTACCTTCCTGATGCCGGCAGCCATAGGCAGCGCATTCTTGTTATCCAGCAGCACGATGCCCTCGGCACCTACCCGGCGGTCCACTTGCGCATGGGCTTTGAGGTCGGTCTCGTTGGGATAATTGTAACCGGAGAAGGTGTGGCTCTTCACCACAAACTCCAGCACACGCTTCACGCTGAGGTTGAGGAGCGCCTCATCCAGCGTGCCGTTCTTCACGGCTTCCAGAATGGCGTTGTACTGGCGTTCCTGCCCCGGCTGCAACATGTCATTACCTGCCGCGATGGAAGTCACGGCATCTTTTCCGGCATTCCAGTCGGACATCACCAGTCCCTTGAATCCCCATTCATTGCGGAGGATATCTTCGGTCAGTTCGCGGTCTTCGCAGGTGTATTTGCCGTTCACCTTGTTGTAGGCGGTCATCACGCTCCAGGGCTGAGCCTCCTTGACGGCTATCTCGAAGCATTTCAGATAAAGCTCGCGCAAGGGGCGCTGCGTCAGTCGGGAGTCGTTGTTGTTGCGGTTGGTTTCCTGGTTGTTCACGGCGAAGTGCTTCAGGCAGGTGCCGGTACCTTCGCTCTGGATGCCGTTGATGTAGGCGGCGGCTATCTTGCCCACCAGCACGGGGTCTTCGGCATAATACTCGTGGTTTCGTCCGCAGAGGGCGTTACGCATCAGGTTGACACCGGGGGCGAGGAGCACGTCCATACCGTAGTCTTTCACTTCGGTGCCCAGAGCCTGGCCTACACGGTAGGCGGCATCGGGATCGAACGTAGCTGCCACCGTGGTGCTCGAGGGGAATTCGGTGGCGTGATAGGTGCGGCTGTCGAATTCCCGTTTGGAAGCCATCGCCAGGCGGTGCGGTCCGTCGGCAAGGAAAGCCGATGGGATGCCCAGGCGGGGAATGTCGTAGGTACGTCCGGCAGTACCGGGGAACTTGGAGTCACTGCCCATCGACATGCCGCAACCGATGACGAGGTGCACCTTCTCTTCGAGGGTCAGGGCACTGACCACTTCGTCAATGTTGTCGGCACGCAGCACGGGCGAACCGGTGGCGGGCACCGGCTGTGCATTCACAGCCAGCGCCACGCAAAAGGTGAAAAGGGGAGTTAAGAATCTTTTCATGTTTTATTAGAATTACCAACCTGTATTTTGCTTGATATTGGGATTCACATTCAATTCTGTGTAAGGAATAGGCAACAGCATGTGTTTGTCTTGGAAGCCATATACAGAATTTTTGGTATTTTCCGGTTCCAATTTAAATTCAAATATCGGATTACCTTGAGCATCCTTCATCACTTCACCTGTGGAAGGATCAATTTTCGGGAAATATCCATAAGCCGGAATAAACTTACCTTGCTCACCCAACACAGCTTTTGCATCCCCCCAACGAACCAAATCTTGGAATCGGACACTCTCCAAACAGAGTTCCAGACGTTTCTCCTTCTTCACATCATCCAATGTCACGGAAGAAAGTGGGGCAAGCTTGGCACGAGTACGGATTTCATTAATATACTTCACAGCCTTGTCGGCAGAGCCACCACCCATTACATGAGCCTCAGCGGCCATGAGTAATACTTCGGCATAACGCATCACACGCAGGTTAGTATATTGAAGACTTTGGAACCAACTTTGGTCGATAATGTTGTCTGAGCCCAAAAGACGGGTTTTCCAAAAGAAATAACCTTCGTTACCAACTAAATAAAGACCCGGATTGATAGCCATTTCCACTTCATTCATTTGTTCGTAAGTACGCATCGTACTTTTCAGACGATAACCGTCCACGCCTTCTCTTTCAACAAAAGCGTCATACAATGACTTAGTAGGATTGAAAAATCCATAAGTACCCATTGCAATGCCTTCTTCAAACAATGCCTTGGGGCCGTATGACATGTGACTTGTACGCCAGCCCAACATGATATAGAATTGAACGAACTGATTCCAAGCTTGTTCGCTGTTTTTGCGACGTTGCACTTCAAGCATAGATTCACTACAATTGTTGGTCACAGCATGTCCCAACATGTCAAAGCTGCCTTGATATAACTCATATTTCTTAGAATCAATGACTTCGTCCAAAACAGTAGCAGCATCAGAATATTTACCTTGGAAAAGATAAGCTTTGCCAAGATAAGCTTTAGCAGTTTCAAGCGTAACACGTGAAGTAGCATCCGCATCGTCCACATTAGCTTTGGAAGGCAAAGCCCCTGAAGAAATAGCCTCTTCAAGATTCTGTTCCACAAAAGCCCACAAAGCTTCAGGCGTGCTGTTGCTTACATGATACTCAGACGGAGCCAATAAGTGATCCACCAAAGGCGCATTCCCCCACAAAGTCACCAACTCAAAATAAGCCCATGCACGATAGAATTTTGCCTCAGCTACGGCACGTCTCATGACCGATGAATCTCCTGTGACATTCTCTATAATCAGATTGGCTTTATAAACCACAGCATAAAGCCCGGAATACAAACCAGAAATCAAACCGTTATCCGTAAAGAACGTAAATTCATTCAACTGCTCCATCATAGCATTATCACCACGAGAGCCACCGCCCGTATAGGCATCGTCAGAAAGACAGTTTTTTACATAAAACCAGTTAGAATACATATCACGCCAAGAGATAAGCATAGAAGCCACGGCAGCCTCAGCTTCCTCGTCAGTTTGGTAGTAATTTTCAGGACCTCCCAAACTACCATGCTTTTCAATATTCAAGCGATCTTCACAACCGGCACATACCAAAGTGAACAAGGCTGCAAAAAGTACATATATATAATGTGTTGCTTTCATTGTTTTATACATTAAATTTAAAAGTTAGAATTCTATATTGAAGCCAAGCACCACTTTCTTGGAAGCAGGATAACCGCCCATATCAATACCCATGCCTGTAGTAGCGTTAGCTGAAGATTCTGGGTCGAAACCGGGATATTTAGTGAAAGTGATAAAATCATCGAGTGAACAATAAAGGCGCATGTTATTGATAAACACTTTCTTCAACAATGATTTCGGCAAAGTATAACCCAACTGAATCTGCTTGATACGGAAGAAAGAAGCATCATAAACCATGGCATCCGACTGAATGTATTGGTCTATATTGTTGGCATTTGCCAAAGGCTTCGTACCGGTTGGATTGTTGGCAGACCAATGATTATCATACCAAACCTCTTTCAGGCGGTTACTTGTCTTATAATCGGGACGATAGTAACAATGAAAAATATCGTTACCTTGTGAACCAGTACCGAATATTGTCAGGTCAAGTCCCTTGTAAGCTGCCGTCAAGGTTATACCATACGTGAAGTCAGGAATAGCATCGCCAATGTAAGTCAAGTCACCTTCGTTGAGGCCGCCACTGTTATCAAGGTCTTTGAAAGTAGGATTGCCTTGCTCGTCCAAACCATTGAACTGATAGCCACGGAAATAGTACACCGGATATCCCTTCTCAAAGAAACTGAGCTGGTAAGTATGGAAAGAAGCTCCATTCAGACGAGGTTGCGAAGGGTCAAGATAAGTTACTTCATTCTTCAACGTAGCCAGGTTAGCACGAATGCTGTAGCTGAAATCCTTGATATTATCGCGCCAGCCCAGTTCAAATTCCCAACCTTTATTGCTTACGTTACCGGCATTCATCGGAGAAGTCTTTCCACCGATACTGAGAGAAGGTTTTGTATCTAAAACCAACAAATCTTTCGTCTTCTTTTCATAATAGTCCACACTGAAGGTCAAGCGGTCACGCAAAAAGCGAGCATCCAAACCAAAGTCAATCTGTTCGGAAGTTTCCCACTTCAATTCATCGTTACCCAATGAAGCAGGATTTACTCCGGTAGTAAAGCCATTGCCGCCAGTCAACGGATAAATGCCGCTGGAAGCCATATCCGTGCTATAGGCATAACCGCTCAATGCGGAAAGGCTACCGTTCTGTCCCCAGCTGGCACGCAACTTCAAGCTATTGACACTTTCCTTTACAGGCTCAAAGAACTTTTCTTCTGAAACCGTCCATCCCAAAGAGACTGCGGGGAAGTAACCCCAACGGTTCGTAACAGGCAATTGCGACATATCGGCTGCATCGGCACGCAAGGAGAATTGCGCCATGTAGCGACCCATGTAGTCATAGCTTGCACGACCGAAGTAAGACATTTTGGCAGAACGGGTCTTTTCACCATTCAGACCTTTGACTGCTGAGGAAGCAGCGTAATTCAGATAAAAGAATAACGGATTGTTCTGAAGTACGGCATGTTCACCATCCGGATCGAGAGATCCCTTTACATAGTCGTAAGAAGATTCCTGGAACGACATACCCAACATGGCATTGATGGTATGACCGTTGAATGACTTCACATAATTGGCAAAGTTTTCCCACTGATAGTAAATGCTTGTAGCAGACTGACTATTGATACTTACATAGTCACGTCTTTGGGTCGAATTGCCATAGAAAGGCAGGCTTGTGTTGGCAGAGCGAGTGCCTCCCAAACGATAACCGAAACGAGAAGTAAAGGTAAAGCCTTTGATAGGTGTGAAATCCGCATAGATAGAACCATTGACATTGAATCCGCTGTTACGGCCAATGGTGCTCTTACGCATCACAGTAGGATGGTAGTTTTCACCTTCATAGAAAAGAGAAGAGGCATAATAATTGCCGTTCTCGTCCTGCAACAATGTGCTGCCCTGATTCAAAGCGTTCTGCATGTGGGCAGGCAATTTATCGGGTGCGTAAGTATCAGGAGTCAAGGGATCCATCATCAGAACGGATTGCAGGAAGCTACCATACGCATTCTGCGTAGATACGCCACGGGTGTTATACTTCTCAATCTGGTTTGTCGTACCTACCTTCAACCAAGGCTTTATGTTGTATTCGGCATTAATGGTAGCCGTCATACGTTGGTAAACATCGTCTTTCCCTTTTACAATACCGTCATTGTCCAGATAAGTCAGCGACAAATAATAATTGCCCTGCTCGCCACCTCCGGCAAAAGCCAAGTTATGCTTCATCATCAATGAATTTTCAAAGGCAATATCCAGCCAGTCCGTACTGGTCTTTCCATCCCAATTGGCTTTTATGAAATTGGGGTCGAAAGCACTGCTTTCCGACATGTAATCAACGTATTCTTCTGCATTAAGCAACTTGGGCATACGGGCAATGGATTGCGTGGAAAGCTGGAAGTCATACGTAATTTTTCCTTGTCCGGCTTTACCTTTCTTTGTTGATATAAGGATAACACCGTTACCGGCCTCAGCACCATAGATAGCAGCGGAAGCAGCATCTTTCAGCACTTCCATACTGGCAATGTCATTGGGGTCGATACCGGCAATGCTGCTCATGCGTACGCCATCCACCACATAAAGCGGACTGGAAGCCGCATTGGACGAATAACCGCGCACACGTACCGTAGGTGAGGAACCCGGAGCGGCAGAAGTCGTAATCAACTGCACACCGGCTGTCTTACCCTGCAAGGCTTGTGAAGCATCACTGATAGTACGGTTTTGCATGTCTTCGGCCTTCACCTGCGAAATGGCTCCTGTCACGGAGCTTTTCTTCTGCACACCGTAACCTACTACCACCACTTCGTCCAGCGTCTCGCTGTCTTCTTTCAAGACAATGTTCATCACACCGGCAACGGCTTGTTTCTCTTGGGTTACGTAGCCGATGTAAGAGAAAATGATTGTCGCTCCCTGATTCACATTCAATGTATAATTACCGTCAATATCGGTAATACAACCGTTGGTAGTACCTTTCTCTACGATACTTACACCAATCATCGGTTCATTCAGGTTGTCAGTCACCTTGCCGGTCACTTTCACGGTCTGGGCTTGTGCCAGAGAGAAAGGAAGGCAGATTAAGAGAAAGAGTGCCATAGCGGCAAGTCTCTTTCGGGCTGCTTGATTCATGATTCGTTTCATTTTAGTTAGTTTAAAATTAGATTTATAGTTACATTATTGGTTACAAGTCGATGGTTATTAATAGGGTTGACACCAACCGTATTACATTCCCACGTCAGCAAAGCAACGCCGCCCCCGTCAGCGGGGCAACGTGCCCCCTCGTCAGGTTATCCCAAAGGATATTCGTTCTGGTCGCCGTCCTCACCGGAGCCGCTGTCCCCGCTTCCGCTGCCGGAACCGCTGTCCGGCACCTGATAGGCGGAGCCTACGCCCATAGGCTCGTCCAGCTCATAGACACGCGGTTTCACCACATTGTGACCGCCGCTGCCATACTGGGTACAAATCTTCACACGCCACAACCCGTCGGTAACCCCTGCGGGGAGGACGAAAATAAGCTGCTTCGGCTCGTTCACCGTCACATCTTCCAGGGGGACGAACACCTTCTTCGAAGGCGTTTCCACCGAGGTGAACGTTACGCCCACGGAAGCGTCCGCACCTGCCAGCTTGATGTTGCGACCGGTCAGGCGGATGTTCTTTCCTGCCTGCGGCGCACGGGTGGAAACCGTTCCATCGGCGGCACGGGTCTGCGCCACGGCACCGTTCAGCAACGGCCCTACCACGGCAGGCTGGGTGAAGAGTTCCACACGGCAGCCTTCCATCTCCGTGCGGAGCAGCGGCCCCATGCTGAGCGTGGCATACACCTTTACCTTCTTGCGGTCGATGGCCTGCGAAAGGTCGCTTTTCAGTACCGTGCCACCGGCGCAGGGGCGCATCAGGGCTGTGGGAGTGGAAACGATGTAGGAACTTGCCACGGCATCGGCCTTGACACGTTCGGCATCGTTGAGGACAGCGAAGATTTCGTCTTCGTTACGGTTCAGCCGCGTGGCCACCTCGGCTGCGATGTCGCGCAGGCTCACGGTGTCGGGCATGGTTTTGGCACGAAGATAGAAATCGTCTGTGCGCTCGGTCAGCGTGGCGTCGTATGCCACGAGGCTGACCAGTTTGGTAAATGTTTTTGCCATAATATTGAGTTGTTTTAATGTCGGTCCGATGAATGGGGAAACCGTTCACCGGACCGGCTCTATTATTTAAAGCCAACAATTCGGTTCTGCATCGGAAAGCCTCAGAATCCCCGTGTAGGGAACGCCCGTACCACCTCCAGCAGTTCCTTGTCGTGGTGGTGCTTCACCTCGCAACGGTTGTTGAAGAACATCGTGGCTCCTCCTTCTTCGGTATAGGCATCCCACTGGGGCAGGCCCTCTGCATTGGGATTGCCCGTGCGGGCGAAGTTCAGCCAGGCACCGCTCATCTTCTCGGCCAGGGCCTGCGCTTCGGCGCCACCGCCCGTCATGGAAGCATGAAGTACGGCATTGTTGAAGGCGAAAGGTATCTCCATGCAGTGCGTGCTGCGGAACATGCCATCGAGCACCGGAGATTCCCAGGCGAACATGTACATATAGACCGGAGCACCCTGCTGTGCAGCTTTCAGTCTGGCTTGCTCCACCGCACCGGGACGGAATACGAAATCCACATCCACCAAATCCTTGGGCCGGTAGCCGGGGTAAGCCTTCTCGAAGGCGGCGAGGAAGTCGTCCGTGCGGTCACCGTAGCGTTGTTTCAGGAATTCCACGGCTTTTTCTTTGGTGATGGTGCGGAAAGCGGGCACGTAGGTGCTCATGGTGAACTCGTGCAAGGTGGTTCCTATCATCACGGGCACGTCCTTGCTCTGTGCAGGCGCCTGCGGGTCGAAAGGTTGTGCGGGCAGCACGTCGCCATCCACAGTGGGCGCCCATCCGAAGATGAAGGTAGAGATGCCATTCTCTTTCTCAACCTCGGCCTTCACCTTGGCAACGGCTTTCTCACCGGCAGCAAGCAGCCGTTCGTAAGGCATCTTCTGCAGCTCGTCTATCTGCGAGGCTTTCAATCCCAACTCGTCCATCACGGCAGCGCCGATGCGACGTGAATACTTGGCATCCATCGTGCGAAGCATGGAGCCGCTCTGAACGATGGCCTTGTGGTAGAGCCCTTTTGCAGATGGAGTGGCAAGCAATGTGGAAACCTTTCCGCCGCCGCCCGACTGTCCGAAAATCGTTACGTTCTGTGCGTCGCCGCCAAACGCGGCTATATTCTTGTTTACCCATTGAAGTGCTGCCACGAGGTCGAGCAGGCCGGCATTGCCGGATTTGGCGTATTTGTCGCCGTAGGCGGAAAGGTCGAGGAAGCCGAGGACGTTGAGACGGTGGTTGAGCGTGACTACCACCGCATCACCTTTCTTGGCAAGGTTGAAACCGTCGTAGGAGGGAAGTTCCTGTCCGCTGCCTGCCGCATAGCCGCCGCCGTGAAGCCACACCATGACGGGACGCTTCTTGCCGTCGTTCAGGCCCGGAGTCCAGATGTTGACCCGCAGGCAGTCTTCGCCGGGATAGCCGTCGTCCCAGTGGAAGGCGAAAGCGTGCTCGTCGGCACCCCAGCCCATACGCACCGCCTGGGGGCAGGTGGGACCGAACATGCGGCTGCTGCGCACGCCTTCCCATTTGTCGGCAGGCTGGGGCGGCATGAAGCGCTCTGCCTTGGCGTAGGGAATACCTTTATATATATAGATACCGTCTTGCAGGAATCCTCCCACTTTGCCCGATTCGGTCTGGGCGACGGCGGTCTCGGAAGAGGCGATGATTTCGCCCGTGGCTTGTTGCGCGCCGGCGGTCTTCACGCCCGCTGTCTGTCCGCAAGAGGATAGAATCAGCAGGGAGGCCAACGCAAGCATGGATAAAGGTTGTCTTTTCATGGTTATATCTCGTTTTTTTAAGTTGATAATTTGTCTTTGACTTGCTTTCAGCGAACGAGTTGACAAGTTGTTCACTTGTTCACTTTTTCCGGTTGCAATATTACGCCGATTGCGCCGGAGAGGCTGGCCGGCATGTAAAAAGGATTTGCCCAGAGGTTTAAAAGCGCTTGCCCATAGGTTCAAATGTTTGCCTTTTTGTTCAAAACATGCTGCAAAGCAACTTATATTCAATTTTTTATCCTTATTTTCGCACATCATTCAAAACCTTTTAATATGACCTTGTCTAACCGGAAAATCCTCCGCACCCTGTTCCGCCTGCTGGCCGGAATTCTGTATGCCGTCTGCCTGTCGGCATGCGATGCCAAAGAGCCTTTACCCGAAAACCGGGATGCCGAAATCGAAAGCCCCGTCATAGCCAACGACCTCTCCAACCAGAAAGTCACCGCCATAGCCGAAGACACGCAAGGCCATATATGGATAGGCACGTTCCGCGGGCTGAACAAGAACAACGTGCACGACTACCACCAGTACTTCTGCACCGACGACTCGCTGGGACTGCCCGACAACCAGATTACCCACCTGCTGCGCGACTCGAAGAACCGCTTCTGGGTGGGCACCGTGAACGGCGTGTGCCTATACACCGACAAGGACAACTTCCGCATCATCCCCATCGAGGCCGACAACAAGAACGTGAGGCAGATTCTGGAAGACCGCAACGGGCGCATCTTCCTCAGCACCGGCTTCCAGCTCTACGCCTACCACCCCCGGGAGGAAAAGATTACCTGCGTGCTGCCCGAAATCTGCACCGGAAATACCTTCTACGCACAGTGCCACATCGCCCCCGACAACAACCTCTGGGTAATGACCTCCACCGGGCTCCGCTGCTACGACCTATCTACCCTGCAGCTGAAAGAGTCTGTCGCCCTCAGCGGCTATCCCTACTACTCGTACCTGCACAACAACGAGCTGTGGATAACCGGCAACCACACCCTCAGCATCTTCGACACCCGCACGCGCAGCTTCAAGCCGTTGCCGCAGCCCATCGCCCGAAACACCACGCTGTGCAACGCCGACATCGACTACATACACCCCTACGGCAACAACGGCCTGCTGCTGAACACCGCCAGACACGGCATGTTCTACTACAACCCGGGCACCGGCAGCGTGACCCGCCAGGGCGAGAACGGATTCCCCTTCGAGATGCCCCGCTTCCGAATCAGCCGGATGTTCACCGACTCGCAGCAGAACCTTTGGATAGGCTCCGTGGACCAGGGGTACACCGTGTGCTACCACTACAAGGAGCGGTTCAACAACGACAACTACCTGCGCTCCGAGCTGAACAACAAGTCCGTGGTGTCGCTAAGCGCCGGCAAGGACCACAAGCTGTGGATTTCCACCCTGATGGACGGCATCTACGTGTATGACACGAAGAGCAGCGAAATCAGGCACATCGACCCCGAAACGTTCTGGGGGCAAGAGAAACAGAAAGCCATCTACGTGAACCAGCTGATGGTGGACAGCGACAACAACCTCTGGATGACAAGCACCGACAGCGAAGTGCTGAAAGCCCGCTACACGCCCGACGGGCAGCTGAAGATAGAGGAACGGCACCGGATTTTCCTGCCCATGTCCATCGCCCAGTCGCCCGACGGAACCATCTGGATAGGCACCGCCACGGTCAACGTCTATGCCCTGCGCCCCGGCAAGAAGGAATTCGAGGCGATGAAGCTCTTCGAGGGGTTCACCTTCGTGCCCGGCCTGGCGATGATGGATAACCGCCGGCTGATGGTGACGGGCTTCTACCAACCCATCAAGCATATCGACATCGAAAACCTGGAGACGGGCACAGCGGACATCGCGGAAGAGGACCTGAAAGCCTGCATACGCCGCTCCGTATTCGTCCCCACGGCCTTGTACAAAGACACGTACGGCATTCTCTGGATAGGTACCGTAGGCAACGGGCTGATGTGCTACCATCCCGAAACGGGACGGATGACACCCATGCCCGGCACCTCCTGCCTCGACATATCGGGCATCGAGGAAGACCTGCAAGGCAACCTCTGGATAAGCACCCAATACGGACTGAGCAAATATGACCGGACAGCCGGACGCTTCACCAACTATTATGCCGCCGACGGCATAGGCGGAAACCAGTTCTACGACCGCGCCTCGTGCCGTCTGCCCGACGGGACGCTGGCATTCGGCGGCACGCACGGGCTCACGCTCTTCAACCCCATCGACGTGCCCATCAAGCGCAACATCCCGCTGCTGTTCAGCGACCTGAAGATACACAACAAGCTGATACGTCCGCAATTGCACGGAGGAACCATCGGCAAGCACCTCTCCTACTGCCCCGACATACACCTGGAGCACGACCAGAACAGTTTCAGCATCTCCTTCTCTGCCCTGAACTACAGCGAGTACGGACGAGTGCACTACCAATACCACCTGGAGGGTTTCGACAACTACTGGGTAGACGCCCGCAACAACCACGAGGCCTACTACGCCAACCTGCCTGCCGGAGAGTATGTGTTCCACGTGAAAATCACCAACAACGACCGGAGCATCGTGGAGGCCGAGAACTCCATCCGCATCCGCGTATATCCGGCCCCCTGGCGCACGTGGTGGGCCTACTGCATCTACTTCTTGTTGGCAACCGCCCTCGCCCTTCTCTTCCTGCGTGCCCTGCTCCGCGTCCGCGCCGAAAAGGAGGCCGCCCGCCGCGCCCGCCTGGAGAAAGAGCAGGAGCAACGGGTGAACCGGATGAACATGAGCTTCTTCGCCAACGTCTCGCACGAGTTCCGCACACCGCTCACCATGATTTCCGGTCCCGTGAACCAGCTCTGCGCCAATCCGCGGATAGAGGGTGCGGACAAGAACCTGCTGCACATCGTGCAACGCAGCGTGAACCGCATGCTGAGGCTCGTCAACCAGATGATGGACTTCAACAAGCTGGAGAACGACACCCTGCGCCTGCAAGTGAAGCGCGCCGACCTCATCGCCTGCCTGCAACGCCAGGTGGGCATCTTCCGGGTGAACGCCGACGACAAGGGCATCGACCTGAACACCTACGGACTGGAAGACACCTTCCTGATGTGGCTGGACGAGGACAAGGTGGAAAAGATATTCAACAACCTAATGTCCAATGCCCTGAAGTTCACGCCCCAAGGCGGTAAAATCAGTGTCGGCTTCGACGTAATAGACCGTGAGAAAGCCGCGCGGCTCTTCGGCCTGTCCGCCGACGGGCGCATCACGCAGTACGTCAAAGTGTCCGTGGCCAACACGGGACAGAGCATCCCCGAAGACAAGATAGAGAAGATATTCGAACGCTATTACCAGATAGGCAACCAAGCCGAAGGTACCTACAACTGGGGAACGGGCATCGGCCTGTACTACGCCCGCAGCCTGGCCGTACTGCACCACGGGCAACTGAAAGCCAGCCAGTCCGAAGAGGGAAGCGGCGCCGTGTTCACCTTCGTCCTGCCCGTGAACGACGCCGCGTATGCCGAAGACGAACGGGCAACGGAACAGAGCAACCAGTCGGAAGCCTTCCCGCTGGCCGCCGCCTCGCAGCCTGCCGAGAACAAGACCGGCACCGGCGAGAAGCAACCCACCCTGCTGGTGGTGGACGACGACACCGAAGTGGCACACTACCTGCGCACCCTCCTCTCCGCCCACTACAAGGTAATCTGCCGCTTCAATGCCGACGATGCGCTGAAGGCGCTGCATGAGGAGTCACCCGACCTGGTTCTGAGTGACGTGGTGATGCCCGGCAAGGACGGTTACCAGCTCTGCCGGGAGATAAAGGAGGACTTGCAACTCTGCCACCTGCCCGTGATTCTGGTTACGGCCAAAGCCACCGTGGAAAACCAGGTGGAAGGACTGGACACGGGAGCCGACGCCTACGTGACCAAGCCTTTCGACCCTGCCTACCTGCTGGCGCTCGTCAAGTCGCTGCTCAAGAACCGCGAGAAAGCGCGCAACATGCTGGGAAAGGCCACGCAGACGGACAAGATAGAAGAGAACATCCTCTCCCCGCAAGACAACGTCTTCATGACCGAACTCTACCACCTGATGGAGAGCGAGCTCTCCAACCCCGAACTGGATATTGCCCGCATGACCGAGCTGCTGAGAATATCACGCACCAAGTTCTACTATAAAGTAAAAGGACTGACCGGCGAAAGCCCCAGCACCTTCTTCAAGACATACAAGCTGAACCGTGCCGCCGAACTGATAACGGAAGGGAAACATACCGTCTCGGAAATTGCGGACATGACGGGATTCAGCACGCTGTCCCACTTCTCGAAGAGCTTCAAGAAGCAGTTCGGAGTGAGTCCGAGCGAATACGGCAAATAGAAGGACGGGCTACTTGGCTTGTTGTATGAGGGTTATGCCTTTCAGGAGTGAAGGTATAACCCTCATGCTTTTAACAGCCGGCCCTTGTATGCACGAGATGCACATCTCGTGCATACAAGGACTACGCCTTAAAGTGAGAGAGGAATAGCCATGTGTGTTACCGGGCTTCCGGAATATTAGTCGAATCATATACAATCATCGCCCGGCCTTCGGCCAACTTCCTCGCAGTGGGAGGCATCTTGATGAAATAGTTGGAATAAGGTTCCGAACCTTCCTGGTCTCCATTCATCAGCCTGTGGGAAATACGTATCATCGTCTGAATATAGGCCAGCGGCAAAGAAGATTTCAGATAAGGATAATGTCCGCACCAGATATCCTTGATGTGCCCTTCCTTCATGAGCTTTTCCATACGGCAACACGACTCATGGAAAGTGGCGATGGGAGACATCGGCACACACTGCAGCCATACTTCACCCGAGCCGAACGCATCACCCGAATAACAGTCTCCGTTTGCCTTGTCCAGGAGTACCACCGAGCCGGGCGTATGCCCGGGCATCCATGCCACTTCCAGCTTGCGTCCACCCAAGTCGAACACTTGTCCTTCTTCCATATAGAGGAATTCTCCTTGATAATCCGCCGCATGCTGGGGCACCAGCACCGTATCGGCCCGATGCATCCATACTTTATCGAAATACTTGATGCAGCCGGCATGGTCGGGGTGCATGTGGGTGACGATTACTTCCAGCGGTTTCCCGGTTATCTGTCCCACAATCTTATCCAAATCCGCACAACGCGTGCCGGTATCAATCAGCACGGCCTTGTCTTCGCCCTCTATCAGATACATGGTAGTATAGTCCCAAGTGGAAAATACCCAAGTCTTCTCTTTCAACAAGGAAACCTCTACCTCTTCATTCTTGAATACCGTTTGCGCCCCTATAGCCATACAAACAAACAGCAGGGCAAATATCACTAAGTTTCTTTTCATGTTTTTCTTCTTTATATAGTTAAACCGAATTGTGAATTTCTCAGGATAAATCAATAACCGGGATTCTGTTTCAGGTTGCTGTTCACCTCCAATTCATTTTCAGGAAACGGCAGCCACTCGTCGCGATTGGGAGTCCAACCCGCCAACGACTTTTCATTATCGACATAGGTGGTTTTGGTCGTATAACGGGCGTTGTAGATGCCTGCCGCCGTAGTGAGGTCATTATTCGGGTCAGGTACAATCTGGAAAGTCGGTAACTTTTTCCCTTTATCCGCCAATACCGCCGGAGCATCCCCCCAACGCTTCAGGTCCTGGAAGCGCATGCCTTCCATAGCAAGTTCCAAGCGGCGCTCCAGCTTTATATCGGAAAGCGTCACATGACTCTTTCTGGGAAGACGGGCCCTGTCGCGCACTCTGCCCAGATATTCGTCGGCACCGGCTTGGTCTCCCGCCTGGAGGCAAGCCTCGGCAGCCATCAGCAACACATCCGCATATCTGATGACCGGAGTATTGCTCTGGTTTCCACACCAATACCCTACAAATTCGTCATCGGTGCTTGCCAGCCATTTCAGACGGAAATAGCCTTCGCTGGCATATTTGTTGGTAGTCGTGTTCACCGCAATGTTCATGGCAATCACCTGCTCCCAGGTCCTGATCCAGGCATTCAAGCGATACCCGTCGGCACCCTCCTCAGCCACAAAGGCATCGTACAAAGACTTCGACGGATTGAAGTAGCTGTAACCGCTGGTAGTGTTGAACTTATAGTGCATGGACGCTTCCGGACCGGCTATAAAGCCATAGCCGAATCCCCAATTGGCCAAGATGCCGAACCAGCCCTCCTGAGAATACATGTTGGAAGGGTCGTAATGGCGCACACACTCCAGCACATACTCCTTGCAGCCGGCAGAGGCCGGATGATAGAATGTGCTGACATCGGCTATCAAATCATATTTGCCGGAAGAAATGACCTTCTCCAACTCACTTTTGGCATCGGCATATTTCTCCTGATACAGATAAATCTTTCCCAACAAGCAGCGGGCAGCCTCCAACGTGGCGCGGGTTCCCCCGTCCCTGTCTTCCAAACTCGTTTTCGAAGTGAGTTTCCCGGAAGTTATAGCTTCCGTAAGGTCTGTCTCCATGAATTTCCACAACTGTTCGGCAGTGGAGTTGGGCACCTTATACTCTTCCGAATTCTTCAATACCCTATCTACCAAAGGAGGAGTCCCCCACAAAGTGGTCAGTTCGAAATAGCAGATGGCTCTGAAGAATTTGGCCTCGGCAATGTTTCTTGCCTTCACTTCACTTTCAGCGGCATCGAACCGCTCAATCACCAGATTGGCCAGATAAATCGTGGCATACAACCTCTTATAATAGTTTTCCACCCAACCGTTCGTGGCCACTATCGCACTTTCGTATATCTCCTGCGCATACACCTGGTCGGAGCGGGCACCACCCGAATTGAAATCGTCTGCCAAGAAATTTTTCAGGAAGAAACCGTTGGCATACTGCGAGGCTTTCTCACCACGCCCGGAATAAGCATTCCGCCAGGACGCATAGACAGCAGCGATGGCAGACTCACACTGTTCATCCGTCTGATAATAATTCTCTTCATTCTCTACACCTTTCTGGGGAATATCCAGCAAATCGACATCGCATGCGGAAAATGTAAGTGCACACGCCAACAGTCCGGACAAGATATATTTTCTTTTCATATTTCTTCTATTTATTATTTAAAATGTAACTGATAAACCGAACACCACCTTCTTCGTTGTGGGATAATTTCCGTAATCCACGCCCATACCGCTGGTAGCCGTGGAGGAAACCTCCGGGTCGAGTCCCGGATACTTGGTGAACAAGAAGAAATTATCCAACGAGGCATATACTCTCAGCTTGTCGACCAGGAACTTCTTCGTAACCGTCCGGGGCAACGTATATCCCAGCTGTATCTGCTTGATGCGGAAATAAGAGCCGTCAAAAATATAAGCATCGGACAAGCCATACTTGTCTGCATTCGTATTCTGCGGCCGTGCAAACTTACGGCTGGTAGTCCCGTCCGCCGTCCAGCGCTGGTCGTACATCTCCTTCAGCGTATAGGATATGGAGTTATAACTGTAGGACATGAATACGTCATTGCCCACGGAGCCGTTGCCGAAAATCAGAAAATCAAAATTCTTGTAGTTGGCGGTCAACGTGATTCCATATGTGAAGTCCGGCATCGGTTTACCAATCATCGCCTTGTCACTGGCATCAATGGTACCGTCACCCGTATTATCCCTGAATACGGGATTGCCCTTGTCATCCAGATGATCGACCTGATAGCCTCTGAAATACCACACCGGATAGCCTACCTCGAATGCGGAGAACGAACCGTTCGAAGCCATTGTAGTGGCGCCTTCTATGCGTCCGCCGCTGACATGCGGATCCAGATAAGTGACCTCGTTCTTCAAAGTGGCCAGATTGGCGGTCACAGAATAGTTGAAATCACCGGCTTTGTCTTTCCATCCGGCCTCAAACTCAAAACCCTTATTCGTCACATTACCGGCATTCATCGGAGCCGATGAGTTTCCCGCCTCATAAGGAATGACAATGTTGGAAACAATCAAGTCTTTTGTCTTCTTCTGATACCAGTCCATACCAAACGAGAAGCGGTCGTTGAAAGCGCGCAAATCCATACCCAAATCCAGCTGTTCGGAGGTTTCCCACTTCAAGTCAGGATTATAGAGCTGCGAAGGTTTGGCAGAAGTGACATATTTCATCGCCGTATTGCTGAAAGAGTACCCGGCAGCCGAAGTCACCAGGGAATTGGAATACTTGTAACCGCTCAGATTGCTTGTGCTGCCATTCTGCCCCCAGCTTGCACGCAACTTCAGGAATGTGAGAGGGGTATTGTTCTTTTCCGTGAAAAAGCGCTCGTTGGAAATGACCCAACCGGCTGATACCGACGGGAAATAGCCCCAGCGATTGGTACCCGGAAGCACGGAAGTATCGGCTGCATCGGCACGCATGGCCGCTTGCAGCATATAGCGGTTCTGGTAATCGTAAGCCAAACGGCCGAAATAGGACAGCTTACGATTAATCAGATTATAACCGGCGGTACTCTTCACGGCATCTCCGGCAGGATACGAAACGTCGGCATACAAAGGATCGTGCTTGGCAGTCTTGTCTACACCGGCAGAAACATAAGTGAAGTTATTCTCGCTGTAGGACATACCCAGCATGGCAGACACATGATGCTTGTCCCACAAATCCGTACTATAATTCACAAAGTTCTCCCACTGATAATAGGTAGTAGAGGAGTTGGAGCGGCTGGCCCCGTTCTTATCCTTATTATTGGCGGAAGCCGAACCGTAATAGAGATTGTTATACTGATAAGTGTTTGCGTTCAGTTCCCTGTAACCCAGCCGGGTAGTAAACACAAATCCTTTGAAAGGAGTCAGGTTGGCATAGAGCGTTCCCATCAGACTGTTGCCGAAGTTTTTCTTGTCGCTCATGCGGATGGCTACCATAGGATGTATCTGTTCCATAGAACCCAGACAGCTGTAATAATCGCCCTTGTCATTGCGCAGCAAAGTAAAGCCGTTGGCAATCAATGCCTCCATTTGTTTAGGAAGCGCATCGGCTGCATACGTGTCCGCATAATAAGGAGCCATGGTCATCACGGTAGCAATCATACTGGAATATGAATTGCCCGCACTACCGTCATTGATGGATTTCTGCGTATATTTTGCATAATTGGCAGTAACACCTACCTTCAACCAAGGTTTAATGTTATAGTCGGCATTCAGCATGACGGAAAGCCGCTTGTAGGTATCCTTGTTTTCACGAAGAATACCATTGTCATACAGATTGTTTAATGACAGGAAGAAAGAGCCCTTGTCATTCGCTCCCTGAAAGTTGACCGTATGATGGGAGGATGGCGAAGCATTAAAAGCCACATCATACCAATCGGTAGTCGATACACCGTCCCATGTGCCGCTGGTAATAAGCTCCTGGATATTATCATCTGTAAAAGTAGGGTCTTGCTCCTTCTTTTGCAATAAAGCTTCTTGTGAATTAATCAGCTTGGGACGTTGCGCCAGGCTACTGATGGAATATTGAAAGTCGTAGGAAATGCTGCTGGTTCCTTTGCTTCCGCTCTTTGTGGTAATAAGCACTACGCCATTACCGGCCTGCGCACCATAAATGGCAGCGGATGCGGCATCTTTCAGGACTTCCATGCTTTTTATATTATTAGGATCCACAGCACTCAAGTCGGATACTATCAATCCGTCTACCACATAGAGGGGATCGGAAGTACCATTCGATGAAAAACCACGGACACGAATGGTAGGCGAAGCACCCGGTTGCGAAGTTGTGGATATCAGTTGTACACCGGCTGTCTTGCCCTGCAGGGCTTCTTCCACCCGGGTAATAGAGCGGTTCTGGATGTCTTCTGCCTTCACGGAAGAAATGGCGCCTGTCAGGTCGCTCTTCTTCTGTACACCATAGCCCACCACTACCACTTCATCCAGCGTTCGGGTGTCTTCTTTCATCGTTATATTCATTCTCTCTGATACGGCTTTCAGTTCTTGTGTCACATATCCGATGTACGAATAGACAATGACGGCACCTTGCTTTACCTTTAAGGAATAATTTCCCTCCATATTCGTAATCACTCCATTAGAGGTGCCCTTTTCAAGTACACTCACACCAATCATCGGTTCTCCCAAATCATCTGTAATCCGTCCCGATATCATCATCGGACTTTGCGCCAGCATAAAAGGTATTCCCACCCAAAGGAACAGCCAGAATGCCATCAGCTTTCTTTTAAAGTTGTTTTCCATAATGCTTAAATAATTAGATTTGTTAATAAAAAAGCTACATTCACTTATTGTAGGATTTCCGATACAATTTTATCAAAAGAGGAGATAAGAGGATATTGAGAAAATACAAAAACATTTCCTATATGTTCAGATATTGTTTCTTGTACGTTCAAAAGATTATCAATATGTTCAAAACATGCCATACAGCATATTCCAAGCGAAAAAATCACTGTTACAGCAAATATCACCTACTTATTTTCTTTCTACTTTTGTCTGCTCCATTGTAAAAAAACACTCTCCGCGGAACATACCTTAATACACTTCATATATGAAAAAAATCATTCTTTCCCTCATAGCTTTATCTGCAATAGCGGTGTCTTCGTGCCAACCGACAACCGCCAAAGCAGAAGCGGAAAAACAGGATGTTTATAGAATTTCGGCAACCATTTCCAACCAAAACATTACGGATTTCCAAGAAGACGCGCAAGGCTATATCTGGATAGGAACCACACGAGGACTGAACAGATTCAACGCACACGAATACCGGCAATATTACAGTTCCAACGACTCACTGCAACTGCCCGGAGATAGAATCCAGGATATTTTCATGGACTCACGCAAACGCTTATGGATAGCGACAACCAACGGAACATGCCGATATACCGACCAAGACAACTTCTGCCAGATACCCATAAACGTGCCCTATAATAATAGGAACGGACATCAGTTCATAGAAAGCAAGGATGGAAAAATCTTCCTAAACATGGTGGTACATCTCTGCGTCTATAACCCTGAAACAGACACTTTCAACCGTATTTTCATCAACTTTGACCCGGACAAGACCTATAAACAGACCTGCTACATAGATAACAACAACTGTCTGTGGGCCGTCAACCCCGTATCCATCCGATGCTACGACTCCCGAAACATGCAACTGACAGACTCCATACCCATGCCGCAGAAGATTACCTACTCTTACATGCACAACCATACCTCCCTATGGCTGGCAAGCAAGAACCGACTCTTCATATTCGATACCGAAAGCAAAAGATTCAAAACGACTCCCGAAGCAATAAGTAATCATCCCATCTTATCGAAAGCCGCCATCACCTATATACACCCGTACGACAAGAACAGGCTACTGATTTGCACGCAAAAGCATACGTTCCTTTACAACCACATAGAAAACACCGTCATACATGAAAAGGAAAACGGATTTCCATTTGAAGTCCCGCAACATGGCATCAAATGCATGTACACCGACTCGCACAAGAATCTGTGGATAGGCTCGCCGGACCAAGGCTATACCGTACGCTATCATTATAAGGAGCGTTTCAACAGCAACAATTATCTGCGTTCGTTCTTCCATCAAAAATCCATCATAGCCCTCGATGCCGACTCCTGCAACTTGTATATATCCACCCTGAAAGACGGAATGTATATCTACAACCTGAATACCAAGCATATAGAAGCTGTGAATATCAGTAGAATCCTACCTGCACAAAACACAGAAAATATAATTGTCAGACACATCTATCACGACAAAGACCGGCACATCTGGCTTGCCACCAATACCAATCAAGTCATAAAATGCGTGCTCGAGTCTAATCAATTAAAAGCAACGGGTATTTTTTCCGTCCCTTCCGTACTGTGCATAACGCAAGACCGTAACGGAACAATATGGGCAGGCAGCTTCAGCCAGGCAATATATGCCCTGAAAAAAGGTGAAAAGGTATTCACACCCGTATCACTTTATCCCCAGTCATTTTTCACCTTTACTCCTACCCTACGTCCCCTCTCCAATGGAGAAGTATGGATTGCCTCCTTTGCCAACAAGATTCGTTCAATAAATCCGGATACATGGAAAATCCGGATACCGGACATCTCGAGGGCAGACAGCCTGGCCTGCATACGCCGTTCTAAATTTATCCCTTCCGTGTTATACGAAGACAGCCAAGGAGATATCTGGATTGGAACCTCCCATAACGGTCTTTTACGATATACTTCGCAGAATCATAAATTATCTCCCATATCCGGCATTGGCTGCACAGAGATTTGCAGCATCGAAGAAGATATACAAGGGAACCTATGGATATCCACATTATACGGATTAAGTAAATATGAGCGCCGGACCAATCAAATCAGCAACTACTATGCAAGCGACGGTATCGGCGGCAATCAATTCTACGACCGTGCATCCTGCCGACTTTCAAACGGAACCTTAGTATTCGGCGGCACTCACGGAATGACATTCTTCAATCCGGTGGAAACTCCTTTCAAATACGATGTTCCCCTGACGTTCGAGAATCTGAAGATTCATAACAAGCTTGTATATCCCGGAAAGAATGCAATCATCGACAAGGACCTCTCCTACCAACCGGACGTATATCTGAAACATAGCCAGACCAGCTTCAGCATATCATTTGCCGCATTGGATTATAGTGAATACGAACGAATACACTATCACTACCAATTGGAAGGCATTGACCGCTACTGGATAAATGCACACACCAACCGGGAAGCTTATTATGCCAACCTTCCCACAGGAACCTATATGTTCAAAGTAAAAATCACCAATGAAGACCAAAGCATAATCGGAGAAGAAAAACAGTTGCGCATCATCGTCAAACCTGCTCCTTGGAATACCTGGTGGGCAAGATGTGCATATGCTCTGGCAATCATCGGAATAGCCGGTACACTTATACACAGTTGGCGGCGCGTAAGAATCGAGAAAGAAACCGCCTGCCGTGCCGAACAAGAAAAAGCACAAGAGCAGAAAATGAATAAGACATACATGAGCTATTTTACCAACATATCCCACGAGTTCCGGACACCACTGACCACGATGTTGGGTTCCATCAGACAACTGTGTGCCGCCCCCGGCCAATACAGTGCCAACCGGGAACTACTGAATGTTCTGCAAGACGGTATTCTGCGGATGCTCCAGCTAGTCAACCAATTGCTCGATTTCAACAAATTAGACAACGACAATCTGGGACTGGAGGTCCAACAGACCAACCTTGCCTCCACCATCAAACGAATCATCAGTTTCTTCAACATCAATGCCCAAAGCAAGAATATAACCCTTAGCATTCAGGGATTACACCATGACATCCTCTATTGGGCCGATGAAGACAAAGTAGAGAAAATACTGAGCAATCTGCTTTCCAATGCCATGAAGTTTACTCCTACAGGAGGTGAAATAGAAATCTCGTTCGCCATCGTCACACGCCAAGAAGCCGAGGAGTTCTTCTGCCTGACAGAACAAGACAAAAGCGTCCGGTATATCCGGATTTCCGTAACCAACACCGGAGAAAACATTCCGGAAGAACAGCTGGAAAAAATCTTTGAACGGTTCTATCAGATAAAAGGCAACAAAGGGACTTACAATTGGGGAACCGGCATCGGGCTTTATTATGCCCGATGCCTTGCCCGGTTGCACCACGGATACCTGAAAGCGGCAAACCGGAAAGAAGGGAACGGAGCCATGTTTATCCTGATTCTGCCCGCAGACGATTTCTCGTACACAAAAGAGGAACGGTTCTATGGCAAAAAAAAACTCATAGACAATACTTCCATAGAACCTGCGAAAACAGAACCGGATGCTACCCATGAAGGCAAAACAAGTCCAAAAACAATACTGATAATAGACGATGACCCGGCCATCATGCACTATCTGCAGATTCTGCTGACCCCGCATTATCACATCATCAGCCGACTCAATTCCACCAATATCTTCCAAACCATTACAGATGAAGCCCCAGATTTAATACTGAGCGATGTACTGATGCCGGACAAAGACGGTTACCAGCTTTGCAAGGAGATTAAAGCAAACCTACAATTCTGTCATATACCCGTCATTCTGGTAACCGCCAAATCCACCGTGGAAAACCAGATAGAAGGATTGCATACCGGAGCTGACGCATACGTGCCCAAACCTTTTGAACCGGCTTACTTGCTGGCCCTGATTGAATCACTATTGACGAACCGTGATAAAATGCGCAGTTTCCTGACGAACAATACCCGAACAAGCCGGATGAAAGAACTTGCCCTTGCCCCAAAAGACGAGGCTTTCATGGCAGAACTGTATAAACTAATGGAAAATGAACTGGATAACCCCGAACTGGACATCACGCGGATGGCCGAATTACTCAAAATCTCCCGTACCAAATTTTACTACAAGGTGAAGGGATTAACCGGCAAGAATCCAAGTGTCTTCTTCAGGACTTATAAACTGAACCGCGCAGCCGAACTAATCAAGGAAGGAACCTATACCATCTCCGAAATAGCGGACATGACCGGTTTCAATACCCTTCCCCACTTCTCTACCTGCTTTAAAAAGCAATTCGGCATAAATCCGAGTGAGTATCAATAAACCTTGTATGTCCCTTACCAGCACCCACGGCTCCCTCTAATTCCCTTAAAAGAAAGAGCCGTGGCCTGTATAGAGATTACTTCTGATAAAAGCCGCCAATCATCGCTTGCCATAAACCAGTTTCTTCGTCCGCGGGTCGCGGGAGAATTGTTTCATGAAATCCCACATCAACCGTGCATCAGGCTTGAAGTTCCAATGACCGTAGTCATTCACAGCCACAACTTTAATCAGCGGAATGTCTCCCTTGTAAAGTACTCCCGCTTCCATCGTGACGCGCTTGTTGGTGGAAATCACTTCCCTATCCTTTAGTGCTATGCCGAAGGTGGCATCTTTGGAAAAGTCAGGCCGGCTGCTCACCTCCATGCCGTTCATGGTCTGATAGGCAGTCCAGGCACAGAAGAAGGCATTGGTGCGCCAATTGTTTTCGTTTACAAAAGGCACGACTTCGTCGTCCGTACCCGTCACAGAGAAATAAGCGGTCTCCACACTGCCCCGTTTCTGCACCGCCTCGTTCATCAGGGCTTCGCCACTGTAACCGAACATATACCGGTCGGGGGTCAGCCCAGCCGATTGGGCACCCACAGCGGCAAATACGTGCGACTTGCGTATACCAAGTCCCGTAGCCGTGGCGGCTCCTGCCGAAAGCCCTTCGGCATATACCCGCGAAGGGTCTATCTGCGGATAGGTCTTCAACAGATGATACACCACCTGCTCGATGCCGTCCAACCCCATAGGAGCATAACCGTTGCCCTGCCACTCCAATTCGGCAACAATGAAGTTCTCCTCAACCGCCAACTCAATGAAGCCGGATGTCTCAGCCTGTGTACGCGGATCATTGTTGTTGCCATGCAGCAAAAGCAACAACGGCACAGAAGCCTTTTCTGCCTTCAAAGTAGCTTCCGGATGGAATTCATACCATAGGAAATCGCCTGTACCGATAAGGTCTTTCTTCATCACACGACGAGTGATTCCCCAATCTTCGGGCATGATATACGGCTCCAGCTCATACGTACCATATTGGTCGAATTGAGCTCCCGTGTACCAAGTATGTTCGTAATTGTTGAAACGGTAGTTCTTGCAAAGCAAAGTCTTCCAAGCTTCCGCAAAAGCTTCTTTCAGGGAAATGTACTTGTTTGCACTCACCACAACCTGCTGTAGAGGCTCCTGCCGGTTGGCATAACAAGCCAACCCGTCTTCTTTCCGCACCGGTTCCGCCTGATTCTGCAAGATATAGGCTGCCGCTACCTGCCGACTGTGTGTTCCGGCAATAAAAGCAGGAACGGGGGCGGCACCCTCAGCCGTCTTGGCCGGTCGGCCATTCAGCGATACGATACCGGCAACAGCACCCGCATGTCCGGCAATGGTTCTATTAACGAACGTCGCCCCCTTACCTATACCGATTATCTTCAGATTAGTAAAAACACGCATCTTGTTCAGGAAATTCTTATAAGCTTCCAAATCCTTCACCGCATCATACTCCTTTCCCAAGGGGTTCATCACACAGACCGTCCCCGAATAGGTGTGCGCATAGGACGCAATACCCAATTCATCCGTCAACGCCGCCGCTTCGGAAGCATCGCACGGCTTGTCCGGATAAATCACGAAAAAAGGGGAGAAGCCGGGAAAACGTCCCTCTACACTTTTGCACGTATCACGCGTAATGTAAACTTCCTGCTCCAACCCAGGAAAACGAACAAACGGAGGAAGCCCTTCAGGGGTTCCACCAGCCCCTTTCATCTGCAATGCAACTACAGAAAACAAGAGCCCAAAAATGAAATTCAGTTTCATAGTATCTTTAACAATTTGTTTTACGACCGCAATATTAGCGAATTACCCTCAAAGCATTCTTTCCTATTTGTTCAAATGTTTATCCTCCGGTTCAATTTTATTCATTACATTTGCAGTGTTTCTTAAAACCAACCGTATATGGCACATCGTCTTAATACCAACAAACAGTTTATGGTAGGCAACGGCATCCTTGCCTTTGCCGTGATTTTCGTAGTCGTCATCTTTGTCTACATGAGCATGAGGCTGCAACAACAGAAAGCGGAAAACCGCAACTTCATCGAAACCTATACCATCACACTGACGAAAGGCTTTGCCGGAGACTCCACCTCCATCTTCATCAACGACAGCCTGCTGGTGAACCGCACCATGACGGAAGAACCTTTCATCCTCGAGGTGAAACGCTTTGCCGAACAAAGCGCACTGATGATTGTGAACAATGCAACCGAGAAGCTTTCCCTGTTTGAGCTTAGCGAAAAAGGAGGAGAATACCGGTTCGAGAAGGAAGGAGAAGAGGTAAAACAACTGGCGCAGGAATAAAAAAGCTCAGCAAGGAGTGTTGTCAGACGTTATCAACTTTCATTTTATTTTTTCTTACATCAATATAAAGCAAATCATCATGGTCTGTTATACTATACAGTTCCATAAAATCCTCTGTTACCAAGTAATATTCGTCAAGCCCCTCACAGTCGCCGATAAATATATGTATATCAGACATTCTTGCTTTATAAACGATAAAATCCCTGTTCCAATAATCAATAAAAAAATAGAAAACGATATTTTTGTCAATTATATCCAATAGATGAAAATAAGGATCTTCCATGTTACAATCTATACTATATGGCACATATTTAAATTTCAGCCATAATGCACGAGGATTTCCAATTACAAATGTGTCATATAACCGTTGTATTAAAATCTCTTTATCGACATCTCCTATTTCCTGAAATGGAAGATGGTTATCTTTGATTGTTCGTTCTATTTCTTTATAATCAAACATGACATTTTGCTTCTGTTAATAATCTCGCATTATCCATACCGGTATTAACTTTCTGAGATACCTTTCAAACGTGATAGAAGAGGCAGACCGCTATATCTCCGTTTTGTATTTCCGGAGTTCTGTTCTCAATGCCTGAGCCCTTCCATCAGTCATCCGGTCGAGCAAAGCCCAGAAACGTTTCCCGTGATTCATCTCGCGGGTATGCGCCAGTTCGTGCAGCAACACATAGTCTATCAGATGTTTGGGAAGAAGTACCAGGTAATAGGACAGATTGATATTGCCACGCGTGGAACAGCTTCCCCAACGCCCGCTACTGGAATTAATCTTCACACTCTTGTAAGGAAGGTTATGTTGCATGGAAAGCATATACAGGCGGGGAGGAAGAATAATCTTTGCATTCCGTCGCAAAGCCTCCTCAATCACCTTACGTAGCCAAGCCTGCAGATTCTCATCCGAGAAATCCGCATCCGGCGGACAGATTATCTGCATTTCTCCCAACTCGGAACGGGACAAGAACCGTTCCCGTTGTCCGCCGACCAACGTCAGCTTGAAGAACTCCGTATCAATGCGGTAATCCAAATCAATCAGCTTTCTGACCTGCTTCTGTCTGGCAGCCCTCAAACGCGGACGAAGCTGCTCGATGGCATTCTCTACCTCGGCAAGAGAAGTCCGGGGAGGCACGGTCACGTGAATTCCATCCTCCTTTGTACGGAAAGTGAGACGCCGTGCCCGGGCATTGACCCGGACAAACAAAGGACCTAGCTCTTTATCTTCTATAATGCGGTTTACTGTCATAAATCAAAGCCTCTCCCGTAGGAAGGGGCGGGGAAGAGGCTTTGCAAATGAACAAAGAATCGTCCAAAAAAGCAAGCAAACACCTGACAAAAGCGGACGGAGTGTCCGATAATGAACACTATGTAAAAGTTATTACACTTTAGTTATCAGCGACTTACACTTGTGGCACAATAATTGATTAAAGTATGATGACCGAGCGTCCTTTGAAAAAAGCATTTCTACATGCAACTTTTTCAAGGCAAATCACGTCTAACTAATAAATACTGAATCACAAAAAACAAAAAAATATGAAAGCTCTAACAACATTTATCGCAATCGCCTTATTGGCATTCAGTACAACCGCTTGTTCACAACAACACACATACCGTTCCGGAGGCTTCGGCAGCAAGACGGTCAAGGCAAGCAAGAACTATGTAACCAAAGACATAAAAGTGAACAACTTCACCAAGCTGAGTGTAGCCGGCAGCCCCGACGTGACCTACACGCAGAAGTCCGGCAAACCGACAGTGGAAGTATACACCTCGGACAACATTGTAGACTTACTGGATATCCGTGTCAAGGACAATACTCTCTACATCGGCTTCAAGAAGAATGTCAGCGTATCCTACAATAAACTGGAAGTACGTGTGTCCGCAGAAAAGTTGAACGGCATTGCCGTGGCAGGTTCGGGAGACGTGGAACTGAAAAACGGACTGAAGACGGACAACCTCAAAATTTCCGTAGCCGGTTCGGGTGACATCAGTGGAAACAACATCTCCTGCATAGACCTCGATATTTCCATCGCAGGCTCGGGAGACATCAACAGCAGCGACATCACTTGCAATGACCTCCAAGTATCCGTTGCAGGTTCAGGTGACATGAAGCTGAACAACGTAACGGCCAACTTCACCAAAGCATCCGTTGCCGGTTCGGGCACCGCTATCCTGAGTGGCAGCACCCAAGAAGCTGAATACAGTGTGGCAGGTTCGGGTGATTTGTTTGCTTCCGATTTCGTTGCCAAGAAAGCATCCGCCAGTGTTGCCGGTTCAGGCGACATCAAGTGCCATGCCACAGATTTCCTGAAAGTACGCACCAGCGGAAGTGGCAGTGTAGGCTACAAGGGCAATCCGGAACTGGATTATCCGAAGAAAGGACTGTATAAGCTCTAACATTGGAAAATATAGACTTTAAGATTAATAATTATAAGCCTAAACTAAATTCTCTCTCAAATAATTACCTATAAAGATGACGAAGGACTCCCGCGAGGAAGTCCTTCGTTTTTTGTACGCCCCACATCTCCGAAGCACGGGAACAACTATCATTTATCTACATTCAGAATACCCGACTCATTGTCGCTGTTATTGATGCGTCTGTCGGATGATTTGTAACGCTTGCCGAACTCGAAGTTATAACTCAGCTTGATAACCGCCATCTGTCCTATCTCTTTCGCATGGCTCCACGAGGTATAGGGTGCCACTTTGCTTACCCGTTCCTTACCCGTCTTGTAGTTGTTGGTGAACGGGAACATCATCCCTACCCCCAGCTGCAGGCGCTTGTGGGTATAAGTGGCCAGAATGGCAGTCTGATTCTCGCCCTTATAAATCGTTTCGCCCATCAGTTCGTTCGCCCTTTTACTGAATTGTCCCAACAGAGAGAACTGCTTATAATTGAACACGGCAACCAGATTGTAATAGAAGTCATTATACGTATGGGTATAGGTATTGCCGTTAGACCAGTAACGTGTAAATCCACCATCTATACTCAGCGTCAGGAAATTCTTCAGACTACCAATGTTCAGTCCGCGGAATGTGAAAGAAGGGCCAAAGCGCAGAAACTGTGCAGAACGCTGGTTCTCGCTCATCGAAACCAACTTGTCTCCCTCGGCAAACACACTCTCCATGATGATATTCTTGTGATAGCCATGTGTCACATTCAGCATGAAGACGAACTTCTGCTTCATATAGGAGTAGTTCAACGTATTGTTAAAGACACTGTAAGTCTCCAATGCCGGATTGCCGCGTACTATCTGGATGGTATCTATCGCCTGCTCCACATTGGTCAACGCACTGAGCGAAGGAATCTTGGGTTCGACATTGAACCGATAGTTGATGTTGCCGTTCTTGTGCGGCGAGAAGTTCAGACGGACAGTGGGGGTAAAGGTGTAATAGGTATGTTCCTCCCCTCCTTCCTTGAAATAAGAGCGGGTCAATCCGGCACTCACACCATAACTCACTTTCTTGATATTTCCCTGCACCTCGGCAAACGCCGCTGTCTTTGCCTGGTTCATTTCCGAAACGACGGGTGAGGAGCCTGCATACTCGTTCCTGGCATACATCCGGTAGTGCCGCAATCCGGAACTGAATACGAGGGACTTGAAACGCTTGTCGTAGATGGCTTCACCGATGATGGAACGCTTGTTTCCCGTCACATCGGTTTCAAGCATCGCCAGGTCTTCGGCTTGAGGAGTATATTCGTGGTAGAGCCTGTTATTGTCGGTGTGCATCAGCGTACCGGTCACGCTCATCGTAAGCATCTGATTCTTCGGTAATGTACGCTGGTAATAAAGGTCGAGCGAAGGAGTGTAGCCGGACTGCTTGTTCTTCAGTCCGGAGAAGATATAGTTATCGGCATCCGCAGCATCATACAGCTTGTTCGACTGGTTCAGAGAGGGAGCATCATAGATACTGTTGCGGAACACGACGTTGAATACGTACTTATCCTGCTCCGTCAGATTGTAAGAGAGGTCGATATTGTGGGTAAAGTGCTTGTTTTGGTCGTGAAGCCCCTCCTGCACACGATGTATCGTCTTATTTTCCAACACATATGTCTCATCTATATCCGTATACGTTTTCTTGAAGTTACGGGCAGACAAGTTATAGAACAATCCCCATTGTGACTTTTTATGATTGAACTTGGCCACCACATTGTCCTCGCTAAACAATATGTGGGGAGCATTAGTGGCTTGTATATTGACCAGTCCGCCCGTTTCGCGGCGGCGGACAATGATGTCTACCACAGCCCCCAGGCTGCTGTCGCCATAGCGCTCTCCCGGATTTTCAATGAATTCTATTCTTACAATCTCCTTGGGCAGGAGGGCTGCCACTTCGGTGGAGGTAGCCACAATACCGTTGATACGTGTCTGTACGCTGCCGCCATTGGCTTCCAGGCCTTTACCAAGAGCATCCACCTTCAAGTGCGGAATGGCAAGGTTCAGCATCAGGTCGTAGGGATTATAGGAATTCTTCATGGCAGTAGCGGTGGGTACTACAACCATGCGGTCTACCTTCTGCGTGATATTGCTGCCCGATATTACCACCTCGTCCAGTGCTACCGACTGTTCTTTCAAGATAATGTCTCCCATCTGCACAGTGCCTTGGGGAGTCCTGATGACAATCTGTTCGCCGACGTAACCGATATAAGAGAGTCTTAACAGGAAATCCGAACCGGCAGTGGCTCTCAAAGCAAATTTACCTTTGCCATCAGTGGTGCTTCCCGTAACGAATGAAGAGTCGGGCAAGGAAATCAAGGCTACATTGACAAATTCCACCGGACGGTTCTGTTCATCTACAATTGTACCGTTTACTTTCACTGTTTGTGCCGCTGCGGCAAAGCTACCCAACAGGCATACGATAGCTATAACAAGAATCTTTTTCATAAATGCCGGTGTTTAGAGTTTGTCTTTTAAAGCTGACTCGATGATTGCCTTTATCTCTTCTGACGAAAGAGTTTCTTTATTGGTCCACTCCTTGTCTCTCTCCTCCGAGATATCCAATACGGAATCGCAATGTTCCGACATCAGCAGAAAGAGCATTTTCTCTGAAGTTTCGCCCGACGCGCTTATTACCTCATAGTGCACTTCGGCATACTTGCAAAATTTGCCGTCTACGTTACGACCACATTTACGCTCCAGGTATCCGTAACGGAATTTCTCACCTTCGCCTAACTGCGACTTAACATATTCCTTAGTTGCCGACTTTATTTTATACTGGTCGCTTCCGGGGAAGTAACATGAAGTAAGAGATACAAGTGCGAAACACGCTGCGATTGCCATTGTTCTGAATGTACTTTTCATAAGACTTTCTGTTTTTTGATTTGATGCAAAGTTAAGGCAAGAAGTCTCTTAACTCCTACTAAATCGCACTATTAAAAGTCTTAATACTTAGCACATAAAGCACTGATTATCAACAATGACATATTATAAAAGTCTTAATCCGGCCTCTTCCGGTCTAAATGCCTCTTATGCACTCCACAATATCCTGTTTTTCGCCTGCATTTATCTTCTTTCGGATGGAAGTTTTACGCACGTAGATGGTCGCACTTGTCTGTTGGGTCACCACTCCGATTTCTTTGGTGGAGAAACCTGCACAGAGCAAGCAGCATATCTGCACTTCCTTATCGGATAAGAGTTGTCCGAATCTTTCCACCATGCGGGAGTAGAATCCGTCGTATAGTCTATCGATTACCGGATAAAGGTCCGCCCAGGCAAGCAGTCCTTCCACCGGAATCTCCTTATTGCTGATGCCCGAGATAAGTTTCAGCAATGCCTGGTTCTGTGAGGTAGGTGTATTGGCAACAAGCCGTATGATACCCAGCTGCTGCAGAAGCAACTTCTTGAAGAAAGCGTCGCTATTCTCCTCTTGGTTATCCGATGCCTTCTGGGCATCTTCCAGTAGACGGGTCAGTGTATCAATACGTTCTTCGGCTTCGGCAAGGCGTTTCCTTCTGTTGCGGATATAGAAACTCAAGGACAGCAGCACCCCGACAAGCAGAACGGCAACCAGTACAGAATACATCCGCGTCTTTTGCCGCTTGATTATCAGCTCGTAGTTCAACCGCTGAAGATTGTTCTTGGTCTCCAGCTGTTGCTCTATTACACTGTTCTGGTCCCTCATCTCAACTCTGACGGAGTCGGCAAACCTGCCGAAGGTGATAATATCCAAAGGTGTACCGGAAGTATAGTCCAGAACGGTTTTCAGCTGTACCAATGCACTGCGTACGGAGAAGCCTTCGGCTTTATCTCCTCCGTGATTCTGTTCATTGGCCCATGCCTGGTTCCAGTAGTAACGGGCAGAATCAAGCTGATGAAGGTTGAGAAAGTTTTCGGCAAAGGTAATTTGCAGCATCACATGGTTACCCACTGCCGGCATCAGACGTTTGACACGGCGCAGGAGGTCATTGGATTTGACGTATTCGCGGTTATTGGCAAGCGCTGTGGCATAGTTCCTCATATAGTGACAAGCCGAAGCCGTATCGGCTGCCGCCAATGCCATATCGATGCTCCGTTCAAAATAATCAGAAGAAGAAGGATGGTTAATCAACGCCATATTAAGTCCTAAGTTATAGAATACGGAACTACGTTCTCGGACAGACAGTTTATCAGCGTATTGCAATATCTTTTCCATCAGCTCTATCACCTGGGAGTGATCATTTCTCTGATAAGCCACCTCTGCCTTTCCCCGATAAAAAAGAAGAAGCCAGAAGGTGTCTTTCCGGGCTATGGCATAGTCCAAGCCATTCTCAATCGCTTCATCCATGCGCTCCTCCTGCTTCATCCATTTATAATAGGAGGCTTCAAGCAGGTAGCCATCAAGCATACGGGAAGAGTCTTTCCGCTCACGATAGTAGTGTATCGCTTCAGGAAGCAGCGAATCTTCCGCCAATGACATACCCATACGGTAGCGGGCCTGCGCACAGTTCCAAACGAACTGCATCCACTCCGCTTCTGAAAACCCGACATCCTTTTCTATGGAATTAAGCAACTTCAGCGCACTGTCCGGACGGCTCTGCAACAAAGAGTCGGTCTGCGCCAAAAGTTTTTTGTTGCCATGACAGTCATTACAGCCTACAAAGCACATAATGCCTAAAAGCATAATACAGATGTATAGTATGTTTCTCATCTTCTCCATTGTATATATTTGCAGTGAGTAAAGTTGAGAAAAAAAACGGCAGACTCCAAACTATATATACTGTAAATAATAACTCCCTTAAATAAAAAGCCTTGTAACCCACAGGCAAGAACAACAAAGGGACGCTGCATCACGCGGCGTCCCTTCTATTTTAGTTAGTTTTTATAAGATTTTGAGAGAATTGAAACTTCACAGCCTCAAGTTGTTTTAATAAAGCACACTAACTATTATTATGTTTAAAGCAAATGAAAATGTTATTTTAAAAGCAAATGAAAATATCTATTCCTTGATTTCCAGCTCCTTGTTCACCCGGCGCAGGCTGTCCATCACCTGCTTCTCATGAGACACGGGCACATCTCCCGAAAGAGCTACCGACGGTGCGGAAATCTGTTTACCGATAGTATCGGCTGCGGCCACCTCCTCTACATCCGAGAAAAATGAATGTTGCATCACATTCCCCATAGAAAGGACCACTGCCACTACTGCAGCGGCTTTGAACAACGGCATGAAACGTGCGGTCAATGTCATGCGCTTTGCCTTGACCACCGGAACTTCCACTTCGGCAAGCACCCGGGCATCAAAATCCTCACCCAAATGCACTTCCTGCTGAAGCTGCTGATATACGAACAAGTCCTTGTAGCGAAGCAAGTGTCCGGGAACATCGTTACCGCTAAAGAAAGCACGCAGGCATGCTTCCTCTTCCAAAGAAGTTTCGCACTGCCAGTAGCGTTCCAAGAGTTGTTCTATATATTTAGAGTCCATAACCTTCTATATCAATAAACGTTTGTTTTACTTTTTGCCGCGCCCTGAAGAGGTTCACTTTTACCTGCTCCTCGGTCAAGTTCAGGACCGCTGCTATTTCTTTATAGCTCTTACCTTCCACATCCCTAAGCTGCATAATCAACCGCTGTTTTTCGGGAAGCTTGTTCATCAGCCGATGTATCAACGCCATCCGTTCCTTGTTCACCAGCTTCTCGTAAGGGCCCGATGCATCGGAGGCCTGCTCCATTTCGGGGGTCAGCTCCACGGTACGGGAGTCTTTTCGCTCGCTACGGTCTATCGCCAGATTTCTTGCCACTGTCAGGCAATAGGCTTCGATAGAGCCGAATTGCGACCACTCGTCACGCTTGTTCCAGACCCTTATCAGCGTTTCCTGCACGACATCCTCTGCCTCTGCCCTATCGAACGTAATTCTCAGGGCTAACCGAAAGAGCTTGTCCTTCAGCGGGAGAATGTCATTGCGAAAGCTGAGTTCTTGCATCTCTAATAAATTGACGGTTAAGTATTCAGAAAGTTACAGCCTATTGCCGTTTTTTTTGAATTATTTTCGGATACGGGTTCCACTGTTCCCGTTGATGGCTGATGCTAAAGTGATTACGACTTCGGACACACCCGCATTCAACGCCTCGAAAGAGTTCTCCAATTTTGGAATCATGCCACCTTGAATCACTCCATCGGCTACATATTGCTTAAATTCCTCCGGCGTTATCTGTGGAATCACGCTGTCATCATCGTCTTCGCTGCGCAGCACACCCTTCTTTTCAAAGCAGAACACCAAAGTTACATCGAACAAACCTGCCAAAGCCTTGGCGGTCTCTCCGGCAATAGTGTCGGCATTCGTATTCAGCATGTGCCCGTCTCCATCGTGTGTCAACGGAGCCATCACGGGAACCACACCCTTATGAATGAGGTCTGCCAAGAAAGCATCATTCACCTGCTTCACATCGCCCACAAACCCATAATCCACCTCCTTCACGGGACGCTTTACCGAACGGATTACATCCATATCGGCTCCCGTCAAGCCCAGTGCATTGACACCACGCGCCTGCAAGCCGGCAACGATATTCTTATTCACCAGTCCGCCATACACCATGGTCACCACCTTCAGCGTTTCGGTATCAGTGATGCGGCGGCCATTCACCATTTTACTTTCAATACCCAGTTGGGCAGCGAGCTTCGTGGCCGAGCGTCCGCCTCCGTGTACCAAGACCTTGTAGCCTTCGATGGCTGCAAAGTCATCCAATAACTTATAGAGGGTGGCTTCCTCTTCTACGATCTTGCCACCCACCTTTATTACAGTCAGTTTCTCCATTTTATTCCAAATAAGTATATCCGTACAGTCCGGAACGGTAATTAGACAAGAATTCCTTCCCTTCTTCCACAGAGATACGCCCTTCCTTGACGGACTGCGTCACCCAAGTTTCCAGCGTACGTACCAGTTTTTTAGGATTATATTGCACGTAATCCAACACCTCAGCCACCGTCTCGCCGTCAATCAGTTGGTCGATGGTGTAGCCTTTGGAATTGACAGACACATGCACGGCATTCGTATCACCAAACAGATTGTGCATATCTCCCAGAATCTCTTGATAAGCTCCGACCAGAAAAACCGCCAGATAGTAGTGTTCCTTGTCGCGCAACGAGTGCAACGGCAGGGTGGTCGTATCGGCACGCGAGCTGACGAAATTGGCAATCTTGCCGTCCGAGTCGCAAGTCATGTCCTGCAAGGTAGCCTCACGGTCGGGTCTTTCATCCAGCCGCTGTATGGGCATGATGGGGAACATCTGGTCGATGGCCCAGGAATCGGGCAATGACTGGAACAGCGAGAAGTTACAGAAATACTTGTCGGCAAGCAGCTTGCTCAACTTGCGGAATTCCTCGGGGCAGTGCTTCATGCCGCTGGCAATGGAGTTGATTTCGCGGCAGATACTCCAGTAGAGTTTCTCTATTTGTGCACGCGTATTCAGGTCGACGATGCCATGGCTGAAAAGGTCGAGTGCCTCTTCGCGTATCTGCTGCGCATCGTGCCAAGGTTCCAGCATACTGCGCTGGCTCAGATTATCCCAGATGTCATACAGTTCCTTCACCAGTTCGTGAGCATCCTCTCCCGGTTCCCAGTCGTCGTCCATTTCGGGCAGGGAAGCCGTTTCCAGCACTTCGAAGATAAGCACGGAGTGATGGGCAGTCAGGCTGCGTCCCGTCTCGGTAATGATATTGGGATGAGGGAACCCGTGTTTGTCGGCAACATCGACGAAAGTCGACACCACATCGTTGACATATTCCTGGATGGAATAGTTGACGGAGCTTTCGCTACTTGAAGAGCGTGTACCGTCATAATCAACTCCCATACCGCCACCGGTATCCACGAATTCGATGTTGAAGCCCATCTTGTTCAGCTGCACAAAGAATTGCGAAGCTTCACGCAAAGCATTCTTGATGCGGCGTATCTTGGTTATCTGACTGCCGATATGGAAATGTATCAGCTTCAGACAGTCCTTCATATCTTTTTTCTCCAAGAAGTCCAGCGCTTCGAGCAGTTCACTGGATGTCAGTCCGAACTTGCTGGCATCTCCTCCGCTTTCTTCCCATTTGCCACTTCCACTGGAAGCCAATTTAATGCGAATGCCGATATTAGGTTTCACCTTCAATTGCTTCGCCATCTTGGCAATAAGATTCAACTCATTAAGTTTCTCTACAACAAGAAAAATGCGTTTGCCCATTTTCTGTGCCAACAGTGCCAGTTCAATGAAGCTCTCGTCCTTATATCCGTTACAAACCACGAGGGAACCCGGGTCTGTATTGACCCCTATCACAGCATGCAACTCCGGCTTTGAACCCGCTTCCAGCCCCAGATTGAACTTCTTCCCATGGTTAATCATCTCTTCTACCACGGGACGCATCTGATTCACTTTAATGGGATAGATAATAAAGTTCTCTCCTTTATACCCGTACTCGTCGGCTGCCTGTCTGAAGCAGCAGGACACCTTCTCGATGCGGTTGTCCAGAATATCGGGAAAACGCACCAAGACCGGAGCCGCTACATCGCGCAACTGCAACTCGTCCACCAACTCTTTTAAATCGACGGCAACTCCATCCTTACGCGGTGTCACCACAACATGACCTTTGTCATTGATACCAAAGTACGAAGTGCCCCAACCAGTTACGTTGTACAGCTCTTCTGAATCTTCAATACGCCATTTTCTCATCAGTACATTTACTATTAGACTATTTACAATTTACTATTTTCCCACTATAGTGTGTCTTATTAAAGGGGGCGACAAAAATACACATAAATCTAATATATCCAGCTCCTCGGACTGAAAAATACACATTTACAAGGGATTAAAGTCCTAAAAGTTGGCGTAACCGTTGCACGGATTCGCTAATCTGGCTACGGCTTTCCAGATAACCGGCATCAAAACGATAACGGGCCTGCGAGTAGAAAGGCGCACGCTTGGCCAGCGCCTCCACAATGAAGGTGCGCAAATCCTCGTCCGTCTTGCCTTGCAGGATGGGGCGCTGCTGCTTCGCCACCCGGAGCCGGCGGAACAGAATATCGGGGTGTACATCCAGGAACACCGTCTGCCCGCAACCGTTCATGTACTCCATATTGTCAAAAAAACAAGGAGTACCACCGCCGGTAGAGACCACGACATCCTCAAATTCCCCTACTTCATGCAGCATGTTCCGCTCCAATTCACGAAAAGAGGCTTCTCCCCGCTCGGTGAACAATTCACGGATTGATTTGTGAAAACGTTCTTCGATGTACCAGTCCAAATCAATGAACGGCACATTCATTTCGCGGGCAAAAGCCTTTCCTAAAGTAGTTTTACCGGCTCCCATGTAGCCGGTCAAGAAAATACGTATCATATCTGCTACGAGTTACAGGTTTCCTGCAAAGGTAGCAATTCCAAGCTGAAAACGCCTCTGTATCAGAGAAAAATTTTGATACGCTTGCTTAAATCTTCGAATTCCTTTTCTCCCGGTTCACCGGTGGGTGTACCGAAGGGCATCTGTGCAATCATCATCCAGTCGTCGGGCAGGTTCCAGGTGCGACGTACCTCGTCGTCAATCAAGGGGTTATAATGTTGCAGGGAGGCGCCCAACCCCATATCTTCCAGCATAGTCCAGATGGCAAACTGGTGCATAGCGGAGGTATGCTGTGACCAAGTGGGGAAATTATCCTTATAGGAAGGGAATGTTTCCTGCAGCTTCTTGACTACAGAAGTATCTTCAAAATAGAGCACAGTACCGTGTCCGCTGGCAAAACAGCCGTCAATCTTGGCTTCCGTCTTGGCAAAAGCCTCGGCAGAGATGCGTGCTTTCAGGGTTTCCTTCACGATGTTCCACAATTTTTTATGTTCGTCGCCCAGCAACAATACAATTCTTGTAGACTGTGAATTGAAAGCTGACGGCACATTCTTTACGGCTTCACGAATAATGTGTACTATTTCTTCATCCAGTACTGGCGAATCGCTGCCGATAGAGTAATAACTACGGCGATGCGCCATGGCTTCTGCAAATGTTCTCTTCATTTTTTGTCCTTTCTTTTTTTATTGAGACTTCTCTTCTTTATTTTATATCCGCCATACAAAGAAACAAATAAAAGAGTTAAGTTGTTCGGATTTTCTTTTTTACCTTTGTCCGCAGTTATGAAGAAAGAAAAATATTACGTCGTATGGGCGGGAGTCAGCCCGGGTATCTACACTTCCTGGACAGACTGCCAACTACAGACCAAAGGCTACGAAGGAGCAAAATACAAGTCGTTCGAATCACGCGAGGAAGCGGAAAAAGCCTTTGCCTCTTCGCCGTACACGTACATCAAGCGGTCGGCTCCCTCTCCTGCCAAGACTATTCCCGGCGCCGACGCTCCCCTTCCTGCCGCCGTCGCAGAAAACAGCCTTGCCGTAGACGCCGCCTGCAGCGGAAATCCCGGTGCCATGGAGTACCGGGGAGTACACGTCGCCAGCCGTCAGGAAATCTTTCACTTCGGGCCGATGTATGGAACCAACAATATCGGCGAATTCCTCGCCATTGTCCACGGACTTGCCTTGTTGAAACAGAAAGGTTTCGACATGCCCATCTACAGTGACAGCGTGAACGCCATCAACTGGATAAAACAGAAAAAATGCAAAACCAAACTGCCGCGCGACGCCAAGACCGAAGAGCTTTTCCGCCTAATAGAACGTGCGGAGAAGTGGTTGCGCGAAAACACCTACACCACCCGCATCCTAAAATGGGAGACAAAGCAATGGGGGGAAATTCCGGCCGACTTCGGAAGGAAGTAAAAAAACGCGGGCACCCCGGATTCTTCATCCGGTTGTGCCCGCGTCAAGAAAATGATGCGGCCGAGCTTATGAATGAATAGCCGCCATCATGTTTTATTTGCTATACGATGCCTTCACGAAAGGAGCATCAAGCAAGTAGTCAAGACTCTGCTTCACACTCTCTTCTACGGGGCAGCTGTATTTCTCAATCTCAGCTACGATGTGGCGCACGCCAGCAGTATCCGTATTCTTGAAGATAGCATCATAACCTACCATACCACTCTGCCCAATCTCGCGGTGATCCTTGATATGGAGCATGGTGAAGCGTCCGGGATACTTGTTGAAGTAATCCACCGGGCTGTTCTGGCCGCGCACTACCCAGTAAACGTCCATCTGGAAGAATACATATTCGGGATTGGTGTGTTGCAGCATGTAGTCCAGCATCAGCTCCTTGTCTTCCACTTTCTGGAATTCATGGGCATGATTGTGGTAACCGTATTTCAAACCGGCAGCCTGGCAGTGCTTGCCCACTTCATTGTAATAGTCGCAGTAGGTCTGCAAGTCTTTCAATGTCTTGGGAACGGAGAGATACGGAGTCACGATATACTCCATACCGGCCTCCTTATGGGCAGCAATGCACTGATCCCACCATTTCAAGGCTTCCGTAAAGTCGCCCGAAGCCAGTTCCTCGTCCGACAACCCGTGGGTAGTGTGCGAAGAAAGCACGGTCATACCGCTCTTTTCCACCATCTGTTTGAACTCCTGGGGAGTCTTGCCGTAGAACTTACCGTCATTGTAGTTGGCGGCCTCCACACTGGTATAGCCCATATCAGCCAAATCCTTCAGAATCTGGTCGAGGTTACTGCCGTCCTTCACCAAGTCTCTTACAGAATAGAGCTGGATGGCTACTTCCTTTTTCGTCGTTTCCGGCGCCGTTTCCGTGCTGTGGCTGCTGCAGCTTGTGGCCATCATGGATAAGCACAGTGCTGACAAAATCATCATATGTTTGATTCTCATAGTACTATCTTTTTAGAAGGAATTAGTCGAGAACCTTTACACGGATGTTGCGGTACCAAACATCGTCGCCATGATCCTGCACACCGATAAAGCCTTCGTGGTTTTCGCCGCCACAGTTGTTCAACAGTTCGAAAGCCAAGGGCCACTTCTCTTCGCTGAACTTGCTTGCCTGCAACATTTCAGTCCACTGCTTAGTCCACAAGTGATACTCCAGTACATTTTCATCGTTCTGTCCGTGAACTACAGTACCTTTGTATACCATAATCTTGGCCTTGTTCCATTCGCCGAAAGGTTTGGCGTTCTGCGGAACAGCAGGTATCATGTCGTACAAGGAAGCAGCCTGACGGTTATTGTCCTTACCCAGCTTGGCATCCGGATGATTGGCGTTGTCCAGCACCTGGAATTCGGGAGCAGAGATATAGATGGGTTCCAGCACTTCGTTGCCGTCCTTGTCCTTTGAAGTAACTTCCTGAGCCAGATAGAAGATACCGGAGTTACCACCTTTGGAAATCTTCCATTCCAGTTCCAGCTCAAAGTTCTTGAACTTATGGGCGAAAATCAAGTCACCGCCTTCACCGGTCTGTCCTTCGCCGGTACCGGTTCCACAGAATTTGAGGCAACCATCCTCAATAATCCATCTGGAAGGCACTTTGTCCTTACCGTATCCACGCCATCCGTCCAGGCTCTTTCCATCAAAGATAGTGATATAACCGTCCGCATCAATCGGCAGGTTCAAGCTGTCCGTTTCAGGCGCTTTCAGAGACTTGGAATAAGACACCGCAGTAGTAGTAGGAGCCGCTGCTTCCTCCGTAGCGTTCGATTTTTTTGCACCGCCGCCACAAGAAGCGAGTATACCGCCAATAAGGCAGCAAGCCAAAGGATAATATATTTTCTTCATAATCTGAAAAATTAAATGATTAGTATTCGTTTATGAGCACCGGAAACCAGGTTCCGGTGCTCTTTTTAATGTTTATCTGGGCATATCGGGCAACTTCCAGCCTTCACGGTAGTTATGCTTGATGAGCTCTTCTGCAAAAGCCTTGGCATTTACCGGATCTGTCCATGTCTTGTCGAAGCTCGGATGGCCGTTGTGTATCTTGAAGCCGTCCTTGATGACTGTACGCAATGTCTCGTCGTCGCCGATATTGGTGAAGCGCATGTTGGCGCCATCCCATTCCAGTGTCTTGTTCAAACCCTGCAGACGGATGGCCAATACACCCATTGCCACCATTTCGTTCATCGGTCCTGCTTCAGAGAAATCAGACTTAGGCATTACGCGGCTGGAAGGACTTTCCTTACAAGCACGTACCCAGTCCATCTCATGACCGCCATTCATAGCCTTCGGCACACGGCGGCAAACCTTCGGTGCATTGGGCACGCGGCCAGAAAGTAACCACGGGTTCTGTCCGTAGCAACCGCAAATCAGCGTATCCTTCGTTCCGTGGAAGATAGTCAGACCGCCGCCGCTCTGCATCAGTTGCTTTCCTTCGGGGAAGCCTTTCGGACGGTCGGGCATCATGCCACCATCATACCAGTGAACTTCCACTTCGGGCATAGCCACCTTCGGCATATTCTCGCGTGCGGGGAAAGTCAGCTTCACGTGCTGTGCTTGCGGAGCGCAGGCATTGAGCAACAATGTAGACGAACCTTCTACCTTGGTAGGATACAGCAACTTCAAAGCTCTGAACGGCTGGTGCAGGATGTGGCAAGCCATATCGCCCAAAGCACCCGTACCATAATCCCACCATCCACGCCAGTTCCAGGGATGATAGATTTCGTTATATGGATTCATCTTGGCAGGACCGGTAAACAAATCCCAGTTCAGGGTTTTGGGAATGCGGTCTTCCTTTTCGGGAACATTCAATCCTTGCGGCCAGATGGGACGGTCGGTAGCACATTCCACCTTCGTCACGTCACCGATTTCGCCGTTCCATATCCACTCGCATACCAAGTCGGTACCCTCGTCCGAGGAACCCTGGTTACCCATCTGGGTAACTACTCCCGTAGAAGCGGCGAGGCGGGTAAGCAGACGGGACTCATATACGGAGTGCGTCAACGGTTTCTGGCAATATACATGTTTGCCCATCGTCATGGCATCAGCAGTGATGATGGCATGTGTATGGTCGGCAGTAGCGATGATAACGGCATCGATGTCCTTGCCCATCTCATCGTACATCTTGCGGTAGTCCCAATACTTCTTCGCATTGGGAAGCTCATCGAACACACCTTTCGCGTAGCGCCAGTCTACGTCACAAAGCGCCACGATATTTTCCGTAGCCTTTACATGGTTGATGTTGGTGTGCCCCATACCGCCGATACCTACGGCAGCAATGTTCAAACGGTCACTGGGAGGCACGTGTCCGTGGCTCTTACCCAAAATGCTGCTTGGAGCAATGGTAAGACCCGCCAAAGCTAAACCTCCGGTCTTAAGAAATTCTCTTCTTGTAAATTTCGACATGGTTCTTTAGATTTTAAAATCGGTTAATATAATGAGTTTTAAAACAATCCTTAATTACAGTAGGCATCAGACTACCGTCTTCTTCGGACGGAGCAGTCCGTAACCTTCTTTCATATGCCTCCGGCGCTCCCTGATTTCCTCCAGCGTCTGCAAGTCGCCTATGCCGGGCAGGTCGTGGCGGCGCGCATCCTCCAGGAAGGTCCATCCGTATTGGGAAGCAATGGCCGAGTCTCGCATCTGCGGCAATCTCGGATCGCGTTTCCCGCTCTCGATGGAGTCGGCCATAATATTGCATAGCTTATCCAGGTTCTTCCCGCCAAACGGCTTCTCCAGGCGAAGCGTACGGTTCACGCCATGAAGCTCCACTACGGCAGTCCGGAAATCATGCGTCATGCGCACGATACCTTTTGTACCGATAATGTCCGTATATGCATTATGAGTCTGGTTTCTGGAGAGTTGTCCGTAGACGAAGCCTTGTGTGACATCGAAGGCGATGCCGTTCTCGAACGTACCGTGGCACTGTACCCACCAAGGGTCCTTGTAGTCCCACATCCGCATGCCTTGGGCATGCCAGGTCTTGTATTCACTGTCGGCATACCAACGGGCAATGTCTATGTAGTGCATGCCGCAGTCGTGGTAGGCGGGACCCTCATATTCGTGTCCCTCGCCCGGCGCCAATCCCGGAGTCATGTGGCAGATGCGCAAGATAGCCAGTTCGCCAATCTCGCCTTCATCGATAAACTGCTTCATAGCCTGGTGATACCAGGAGTTCCGCAGATAAAGGTTGACAGCGGCAATGCGATCATACTTTTCAATCAGGTCCACAATTTCCCATTCCTTGTCAATGGTATCGGCAATGGGTTTCTCCGTCAGGATATGCTTATTGCTCCGGACAGCTTTCTCTATTTGTTCTTTTCTGGAATTTGCCAATGCAAAAAGACCAACAGCTTCTACACTCTGGTCATCAAAGATTTCTTGTTCATCGGATATGATTCTGGATGAAGGGGAAAGGTTTCTTGCCAATTCTCGGGAGGCCGGATCAGTATCGCAGATATATGCGATGTCCCATCGACCGCTTTTCTGCATTTCCTCCCAATACATTTGCCCCATTCTGCCGAACCCTATCAAACCAACTTTTATTTTCATGGTAGGCGAATATTAAATATTTACAGTTATAGTATTATCGGGGTCGATTGAATTACATGATTAAGAGTACTTGGACTGATAGTCATAGTAGCTGTCGTCGTAGACGTTGGATATAATTTTTTCATGGCATTTGCAATGTTTATGTATGTGTTCTTTGCAAAAATAGGATAATTAGCGATAGAATGGAAGCAAGCAGATATTAAAAAAGCGTAAAAGGTAAAAGAACACCCTTTATTCACCATCGCCTAACAGCCGTGAAACACTCTGCCGGCAGCCGTCAACACCCACTTGCATCATAGATTCTGCGTAAGAAATATAGAAGAGAAAGAAGAATTAATAGGCTGTTTGCAGGAAATTAACTTCCTATTTAGTCATAACAGCCTAGCACAAGCGGGTGGAAGCAAAGTACGCAGAATTTTATTTCTATGAGAGAGACTGCATATCATTCAGTCTCTTATAATAGCCGTTCTTCTCGAGAAGTTCCTCGTGCTTACCACGTTCCACGATTTCACCTTCATAGAGTACACAAATCTCATCCGCATTCTTGATGGTGGAAAGGCGGTGGGCGATGGCAATCGTGGTACGGGTCTTCATTAGCCGTTCCAGAGCCTCCTGCACCAGTCGTTCGCTTTCGGTATCGAGTGCTGAAGTGGCCTCATCGAGTATCAGGATAGGCGGATTCTTCAAGATGGCACGGGCAATACTGATACGCTGGCGCTGTCCGCCGGAAAGCTTGCCGCCACGGTCGCCAATGTTGGTCTGATAACCGAGTTCGGTCTCCATGATGAAGTCGTGGGCATTGGCAATCTTTGCCGCTTCGACCACCTGCTCCATAGTTGCATTTTCCACACCGAAGGCAATGTTGTTGAAGAAGGTGTCATTGAACAGAATGGCCTCTTGGTTCACGTTTCCTATCAACGCACGCAGGTCGTGGATGCGAAAATTCTTAATATTCACACCGTCAATTGTAATCTCACCTAACTGCACATCGTGATAGCGCGGCAGCAAATCCACCAATGTAGATTTGCCGGAGCCGGACTGGCCGACAAGTGCAATGGTCTGTCCTTTGGGCACCATCAGATTGACGTGCTTCAACACTTCGCGCTTGCCGTCGTAACTGAAGGAGAGGTCCTTAAATTCAATCCGGTCATTCATCCCGTGCAGCGGCAACGGGTTTACCGGTTCCTTAATGGGGTTCTCGGCTTTCAGTATTTTGTCCACACGTTCCATGGATGCCAGACCCTTTGGAATGTTGTATCCTGCCTTTGCAAAGTCTTTCAACGGATTGATGATACTGTACAGAATCACCATATAGAAGATGAACGTTGATGCTTCCATGGAAGTGCCGTCGCCCAGAATAAGCAGACCACCGAACCATAGTACCAATACAATGAGCAGCGTACCGAGGAATTCACTCATCGGATGTGCCAACGACTGACGGATGGCTACCTTGTTGGTTGCATCACGCAGCTCGTCGCTGCATTGCTTAAAACGGTCCACCATCTTGTCTTCTGCTATAAAAGCCTTGATTATACGCAGTCCACCAAGCGTCTCTTCCAGTTGCGACATGGTATCACTCCATTTCCCTTGGGCTTCCAACGACTTACGCTTCAGTTTCTTGCCGACTTTTCCCATCAGCCAGCCCATACCCGGCAATACCAGGACAGTAAACAGAGTCAGCTGCCAGCTGGTTACAATCAGAGTGGAAAAATAAAGCAGAATCAAGATAGGATTCTTGAGCAGCATATCCAGTGAGCTGGTAATGGAGTTTTCAATTTCGCCTACGTCACCGCTCATACGTGCAATGATGTCCCCTTTCCTTTCTTCAGAGAAAAAGCCGAGCGGCAAGTGCATCACTTTGGAATAGACCATCACGCGGATATCGCGTACCACTCCCGTACGAAGGGGAATCATAATGGCGGAAGAACCGAAATAGCAGGAAGTCTTCAGCATGGTCATGAAAGCAAGGAAAAGCCCCATGAACAGCAATGTCATCTGTGGCCCGTGTGTCTCAATCATCTGGGTGACGTAGTAATAGAAATTATTCACCGCCACTTCCTTGATGCCTTCGCTCCCCCACTCCATGTACTCGTACACTTTGGTATTCTCCCCCGTTTTGAAGAGGATATTGAGAATAGGAATCAACAATGTGAATGAAAATACGTTGAATATGGCAGACAGTACATTGAGCACGATTGCCCAACCGATATATCTCTTGTAAGGCGACACAAAGCGTCGCATCAGCTGCAGAAATTCCTTCATTGCTTGTAGTTAAGTGAATTATGAGGTCGCAAAGATACAAGAAAACGAGGGAATGGAAAAGGGTTTCAGGTTATTTCTGCCTAACCTCCCCCAAAGTATTCAGCTTCACACCTTCAGTTTTACCGTAATTTTGAAATCAGTTTCATCAATGGATAGAACACATGTTCCTCCATATCGTTGCAAAATCTTCTAACGAACTTATGGGGAGTGCTCCAGCTCTCCAGCGAAATAGTATCGTATTTCCTGGATAATTTCCGGAGCTTTCTTTTAGAGATGCTACGACTATAAATGCTTCCTGCTTCTCTGAATGTACGGAGTTCCTTCAAGATGAAACAATCCGGATAATTAGCATGGCAATAGGTTCCATAAGTTTCGAATTCAGAAAATCCATTTGGCTCATCCGCAGGAGTTGCATTGATAACCTTCTCAAACCATGAACCGCCCGGAATAGCAGAAGATTCTATCTTCCGAATCAGTTCTTTCATAATAGGAACAGAGACAAGCATGTGTTCGGCTATAAATGAATAGTCCGTGCCCTTGCCATAACCGATAAGTGCCTGCATCGTTCTGAAGTAAGGCTCATGGTATTCTGTTTTCGGAGTAAACACCATTTTTTCGGGAGTAAGAAAGGACACCGGGTTAAGAGGTATGGTGTCACTATCCCATATCAGATAATAATCTTTGGCGTATCGGCTACGCGCAAATTCCATCTTGAGGAACTGCTGGTAATACCATCCGAATCTATACTCACATGTGAAGTGCCGCCCGGCTATTGCCTCCAGCTGCCGACGGTCCGCAACAATCTCTTCCTCATCAATCAGGCTGATATTATATCTGCTCCGAAACCTTTTTGAGAAGAAACCGAAACTATGCTTGTCTGTTATAAGATAGATATTATCGCTTTCTATATTCCGATGAATATAAAAAACAGTCTTCTTGACAATCAAGCAGTCTTTGGAAGAAACACATATCACGACATCCATGCCACTACTTCTTTTTTATCTGATTCTTATTCCGCTTTGACGAAGACGAGAAGATGGAATTTATTCTATACAAGAACAGAACGAGTTTCCGGGCACGTTTGGAGAACCTCCTTGTATGGCTCACTATGGGGATTATTTTACCTAACTCGGAATTCTTATATTCATTAAGTTCCATCCGGGTTCTATCGAGTTCCAACAAGCTATCATAAAATGCTGCCGGTATGTTATCCTTTATCCAACGCATCCGCTCGTCTACCCCTAAAGACCCGCTGGACGCACTGATTCCATTTCCGTCGTATTCGGCAATGCATACCGGCACACGTTTATAGCTGCATCCTTTCAGGATGATATTCTCTACAATATGAATCCAATCGGATGCCAAGATATAGTCCGTTCTGTATCGTTGATTATTGAAAAGGGAGCGACGAATGAAACACACTTGATGACAAATGGTATCTTTCAGTAAAATGAAGACAAGGTCGAGAGGAAAAGGAGATTGTATATCTATCTTCTTATCTGCCGAAACAGCAACCCTTACATCGCCATAAATGTATTCCGTCCCATCAAAATCCACCTGACCTAAAACATCTCCCACCAGAAAATCACCGGAATTAAGGAATTGCAAGTATTCTCCACCAGCATGTTCTATTCCCTTATTCATTCCGTCGTATATCCCTTTGTCCGGTTCTGACACCCAGAATGTCACATGTGGGTTTCCTTCCGCATACTGCTTGATTGTTTCCAGACTACCATCCTTGGAACCGGCATCAATAATGATATGCTCGTAAGAGGAAAAAGACTGGTGTCTGACGCTTTCCAACGTTTTGCCTAGACCACTGTTGTTATTAAAGTTTACAGTTATAATGCTTAGTTTAGGTCTCATATCGATAAATGTAGATTTCTATAATTTGTAAATATACGCCATATTATTCATTCATTGAGAACAATAACGAAGTGGCTCTATAAAAACACCGGATTCAGAAACAGTTCCTTCCACGGATATTCCACTTCATCATCACAAAGGACTACTGTCTTTTCCGGATTATCCTCTAAGAGAGCACCGTATTTGCCCAAAGTCCCTTTACTGGTAATCTGATGCCGACAACAGGCTATCAAAAACAAGTCCATATATCCTTTATCCGAACCGTTTATATCGACAACCTTACAATTACCTTCCGTAAGATAAAGTTGCGGAATAAGTTCATCCCTCACCCAGTCCGGCTCATCCGAAAAGAAATAGAAGAAAGAAGACATATCCCTATCCTGCATATAAGCCACTGCCGACTTGAAATACTCCAATGAAGCAGGTTTGCCGTAAGCCGGAATTTCCACTTTCAAGTCCCCACGCCTTACGTGAACAGCTACGGAACAAGGACGTGAACCAATCTCTGAATACAGCAATTTATTCTGTGCATCCAGCACCTCGGGCATTACTCTAAAAAGCGACCGGAATGCAGGAAGCCAAATATCAGCCGGAACATGATAATAACCACCTAAATAGACCGGAGGCTTCTTTTGTAGAAATGAAAAGTCATTTTCCCGACTCAACGTATTGTTCCCCAAATTATAATATTTCCTCTTATACACGTCAACAGCTACTTTCGAAGCCTTCTTTACAGATAAATAGGGAAATGCTTTCTGCAAATCAAAGTTTCTGACAAAATGATAATCCATATCGCTCCCCCACTCTTTAAAGAAGGTCAAGTCATATTCCACCCTATATCCTTTTTGTCCAAAAAGATGTCCCAGCAAATACTGATGCATCTGTGAGCAGACCCCACCATCCATCAAAAGTACCACCTTAGGAGCCAACATTCCATTTTTCAGAAGAAAACGATATATTTTACATTTTATCTTGTGCAATATATTCATTCTATAGTTTGTTTTTTAAGATATAATATTTTACCCTCAAATTCCCCCAAAAGGTTGAAAGCTTGTAAGCCTTCAACAGCTTACGTTCCCGCCTGGACAGATTTTCAACCAAATCCGGGTATCGCTTCACATCAGCAACCAACCGTCTCATGTCATCTACAACATCCCCGTATTGTTTCCAGTAAAGACTCGTATATGCAGTCTGAAGATGCATATAGGCAATCTCCTTTCCCAATTGTTCCGACAAACCTTTGGCAGACACATATTTCTCAATCCATCGTTGATAAGCCCTGAAATCCTTATACTTTTCCTCATTCGGCAGACAAGACATCGAGGACGAATTTCTATAATAATTAACAGTAGGAATATTCAAAGAAACAATCCTATCAGTCGCCAGAATCAATTGTGTCATCATGATGGCATCCTCACCTATCGATATATCGGCGACAGTTTCAATCTTGTTGTTAAGAAACAATGAACGTTTTTGAAAATGAGACCACACACTCCAATAAGCCTGCAAATTCAATTTCTGCCTAAAATAACTGATTCCTGAAATCTCACCGAATGTATAAGGCTCTGAAAGAACAGGCCCCTTGTCCGGATAACAAAAAAGGAAAGAAGATGCAACAATATCAGCATCAGTTTCTTCTGCCCTACATACTAACTTTTCAATAGCTCCATCAATCAACGTGTCATCACTGTCAAGATGCTGGATATATTTTCCGTTTGCCTTCAATATCCCGGTTTTCCTGGCGAGAGGCAGCCCTTCATTTTTCTTGTCTATACAAACAATACGCCTGTCAACTTCCATATATTTCTGGATTATTGAACGGCTGCCATCAGTACTCCCATCATTCACTATTATAATTTCCAATCGGCTATAGTTCTGATTTATCACACTAAAAATGCAATCCTCAATATATTTCTCTGTATTAAAAACAGGTATGATAACAGAAACCAACGGCAAAGCATCACTATTCATACATCAAAGCTTTTAGTCTATCACAAAGATTCAAACAACTCTTTCCATTTCTTTCCCACAATCTGCGGAGAGTACTCTTGCGCTTTCACGACAACATTCTGCCGCATTTGTTTCAACATATCGGGGTTCTTCAATAGCTTCAACAGTGTTCGCGCATATTTAGATTGATTAAAAGGCGATACAAGAAATCCATTCACTCCTGACGGTGAAATTATCTCCCGCACTCCGGCGCCACAATCATAAGCCACGGGCACTACTCCATTCGCCTGCGCTTCTGTCAAGCAAAGCCCCCACCCCTCAAAAGTAGATGTCAGACACACCACCGATGCCTCCCTATAAAAACCGGACACATCTTCCTGATAGCCCAAGAAACGAATCCTTTGCAAATTGTAGGCAGTAGCTTTCTGCTGAAGATTCTGCCTTTCAACACCATCACCAATCAGAAGCAGCTCCCAATCCGGCACTTGTTTATAAATCCGCTTCCAAACATCAATCAACCTATCCACACGTTTATCAACATAAGTAAAGCGCCCTACAAATAATATTTGTTTCTTCTTATGATGGTTGACCGAAAGAATTTGCCTTTCAGAGTTGGGTATCACGTGAAATTTATTGTTCTCAAAAGGTACACCAAGTTTCTTTATCAGCTTATATTTATAATCTTCGCATAATACAACATATGCATCAGCCCGTCCATACAATTTTTTATGTTGTTCAATAAACGGCTTATCATATTTCGGAAACCATTTTTCCCTTGGACAAGTTATAAAACGCCATTTCAACATTTTCAACCACGAACCTTCGGCGCGTTTTCCTTTATCTGCCACTTTTGCCACAGCCTCCCATAAAGGAATACTATGCGGCGCGAATACCAGCTTGCAATGAACACCGTCCATGATGTAATCCAGATGTTTCAAAAGATGTATAGGCAATACAAAAACATCAATAAAGAGTGAATTTATAATTTCAATAAAAGCATTTGCATTCTCCAACGAATTAATGTCCTTATCAGGAAGTTCTATGACTTCTATACCAGCTACATCATACGTTTTATGGCATAAAGCCACAAAGCTTTCATAACCATAGCCAGATAGATAATTAGCTATATCAATTGTAACCCTTTCTGCTCCTCCACAAGGAAACACTTCATGAAAAAATAAAATTCGCTTCATAATTAGTTTCAACTCAGACTCTAATACAAATCACTTTCCCTACATCATAAAAAGCTATCATTTAGTCCAAAAGTTATTTTCTTTTTCGTTTCTCTTTACTACGATAATATGCAATAAATAAAGAAGGGGCATACTTATATAAAAAGATATGCATAATTCCCTTTCCTTTAGGTAACGGTGATAGTCCCTTTGCTTTCATTTGCACAATCATCTCATGCTGGAATCTTGCCGGTATCCCTTTTCTTATTCCTATACGAAAAGTAGTCAATAGCCTTCTTGCAATCAAATTTTTAAAAAAACTATTCATTTTTTCCGTTTTCACATTCTTTTGTCTAAATGCTTCCAAGCTCTCCATAGCCTGAAGCATATAAAGAGAAGCGTGTTCATCATAATTCATCATAAACGAATCTGAATTCTTATAATAATGATAGAAAATTATAGATGAATATTTTACACGCCTTGCATAAAAGAAGATTCTGGGAATAATTTCTTCATCTTCATGACGAATAGGTAAGAACTTCAATTTATGTTCTTGCCAGAAAGAGGCTCTATAAGCATTGCACCAGACCACTTGTGGCAAAAACTGTTGCATAAAATCCGTTCCAGACCAAACTTGAGCCGACAAGACTTTTTCATCAGACACTCGATTAAACTCTTTGGGAAGTTTTCCTTTTTCATCCCAATACTGAAAATCCATTATCAAAATGTCTAATTCATCCTTTTCAAGAGAGTCATAAACATATTGTAAGACATTACTTTGAATCCAGTCATCCGCATCAACAAATAAAAAATATTTTCCTTTAGCTTTCCGACAACCATAATTTCGTGCCTCACTGACACCGCTATTTTCTACTGTTATGCAATGAAAATAAGAATAACGATTGGAATATTCATGTAAAATAGCTCCAGTTCTATCTGTTGAACCATCATTAATTACGATAACCTCATATTCCTTGGTCGACAAATCTTGATTTACCAATGAATCAAGGCAACGCTCCAGATATTTCTCTGCATTATATGCCGGAACTATAATAGACATCTTTATTTCAGCCATACTCAATCAGTTTTAATACTTATGACGTTTCGATTTGAAGATTGACCTTATCAACCGATAAGCTTTCCGATAGAAGTCCTTATGATTATAAATAAGATAACGTTTCAAAGAAAGAGAAAAGCCCAATTGCCCATAACCGACATAGTCAAATTCATGCATTTTGGTAATCACATCACGAATGACTTCATCAGTGGAAATAGAGGCTTCTACCATCATTGTATGATCCAGTAAGCGTATTCCACGACGCATGACATAAACTCCAGCTTTATCCCATATACCTTTTTCAAGTATGAACTTCACTTGCTCGTAGACGCTCTGAAAAAGGTTATATTCTTTCTGGGGATTATACCTGCTCTGCATCGTGCTCCCCTCCCGTATCATATAATGGTATTTAGGAGTATCCTGCATCACAACCTTCTCTGCTCCATAAAATACCCGATAGCAAATGGCCAAATCCTCAAAAACACGATTAACCGGAAAGACAATACCTGCAAACAGGCTGCGTTTGAACAATTTATCCACCATATAGTTTCTGACATGTTTGTCTACTGCCAGAGCGCGAATACCCTCATCACGAGTAAACACAAACTGCTCTCCCGAAGCATACTTCGCCACACTCTTCCCACCTTTGTCCCTATAATGCGAACAAATGGATATATCCGTTCCATTCTCTTTCAACAGGCGATACAAGAATTCGTACATATCCGACTCAATCCAGTCGTCGCTATCCACGAAACCAAGGAATTCACCTTGAGCTACCGCCAAACCTCTATTCCTGGCTGCGCTCTGACCTGCATTTGCCTGATGAAAAACTCTTATCCGTCCATCCCTTTGGGCAAATAAATCACAAAGCTCTCCCGAACCATCGGAAGAGCCGTCGTCAATCAATATTATTTCCAGATTCTTATAAGTCTGCCCGCAAATGGATTGCAGGCATTTCTCCAAGTAATTCTTTACATTATAGACCGGTACAATAATACTTATCAGAGGTAGTGTCTCAGTGTTCTCCATAAGCTATGACAATTACCATAACCGCAAAGTGGCCATCAACGGATAACCCACCCGCCATCGCAATTTAAACTTACGTACCAGATTCCAGGGCTTGGTTCTGGTCTTACCTTGAAAATACCAGATGTAGTTGTTTACGGCATCCAGTACCCGTGAAGAGGACTCACCGTCCAGATGGGCTTCATGCTTGTGCACATAAGCACGCATCCGTTCCATCAGTTCCGCCGGACGGGAAATGGCCTTTTCTATCGCTCCCTCTACAGCATCCGTGTCAGTGACATTCAGCAAATGAGCTCCCGGCATGGTGTTGCAATAGGTCACCACCGGTTTGTCCAACATCATTGCCTCAACAATCACAGACGAAGCATCGGACAACAGCACATCCGCACTGTTCAGCAGCTTGGCATCGACAAGTCCGCTCTCGTGGAAAGTAATGTTGGGACAGGATGCAGCCAGTTCCTTGTATTTCTTGAGGACTTCCATATCCGAGAATTTCGGATGGAACGAAATAATCCAATCCCAATCCTTCTCGTGCACCAGTCTCTTGATGGTATCAAACAGATGAGGGGCGGAAGTTATATTCTTTGTAAATGTAGAAGAGTACAAGACTACCGGACGTGCATTATGAGGAGTGTGCGCACGTTCTTTCACGAAAGTATCCGCCTTGCACCAGCCCGTTTCGTATACCTTGAAGAAGCCGTATTTCCTCTCAAGTTCCTTGAAAGGAAGAGTGCTCGTTTCTCCTTGCGTGCAATAGACATCGAACCATCCGCGGACAGAAAAATGGTCGTCCTTTTCATCGCCACGCTTATTGATGGGGTAGCCATGAAAAAGGGAAACTTTCACTCCCGGGAAGAAATCATAAATATAGTTGCCCGGCGCAAACACGGCAATAGGCTGATAATCCATCACTTCCTGAACAGATTGAAGCCACCTCTCATCTTGATCCAACAGAACCGGGCAGTCTGGCTCGATAAACCATGCAACATCGTCTCCTCTACGCTTGATTTCGTCCTGAAGCGGGCGAAGTATAGGATAGGAATAGGCTACCGAAACGAAAAATAAATAATGCTTCTTCATACACTCAAAATATCACGGCAACGACACAATCGTCACCTCAAATTACCAATAGAACAATAAAATCCAGCCCTTAGTTTGTAACAGTTTTGCTTTCTTTGCTTTAAACGTCTGCAAAGTAAATACAAGAATTCTGCATATACTGCATCAATCCAGAAAAAAAAATGACTTTTATCAACTTTTCTCCAAAAGTTGCTGTTTATGAAGCTTTTTCTTCTCTAAAATATCTATCTTTGCACCCCAATATTTTAAAAATACTATTTTATGAGAAGAAACCTTTTTCATTGCTCCGACAGTCAACAAGGGGCAACAGATAAAGTGACTCTTTTGTTCGGAATCACCATTTTTTTCAAATTCCTGCTATTCGATTTCATCTGGAGCATACCCACCACATTCGCTTCATTCTCTACCATCGAATTTTATGCAACCAAAATAATAGCCACCCTCGTACTTCTCGTCCCCTATAAGTTCTTCCGGCTCTGGAAAACAGAGATAGTTATCATGCTTTTGCTGGATATACTACTGATTGTCAACCTAATGTATTTCCGCACCTACTATACTGCCATCCCACTTAACAGCTATGGACTTTCTGGAAACCTCGCCGATTTCACCGGAAGCGTTTACGACTCTTTCCGCTGGTACGACATCTTCTTCCCTCTATCTACCATTGCCAGTATCCCCCTTTATTGGCATTACAAAAGAAATACCGCCGGAAGAACATCATACAAGTATTACGGAGGAGCTTTGGGAATCGGTATTCTGCTGTTTACCATCACCACCCTGGCCAAAGGAGGATTCAAGGAAGCATACAACACCGTCCGCCAGAAAGCCTATCTGTGTGCAAGCACCACTTCCATGTATACCGTCTTCGGAAGCCTATGCTATGACCTCATCAACCAGAAGCAGGAGACCACCCCACAGATACAGCAAGAGATAAAGGAGTGGCTGAGCCAGAAACCCGGACATCACCCTTTGGCCGGACGTATCGGAATCCGCAACAACTGCATCGTCATCCTGGCAGAATCTTTGGAAAGCTGGGTACTCGAAAGGGAAGTGGAAAGGCAAGAGATTACTCCATATCTCAACAAACTGCTGCAAGACTCCACCACCTTATACGCTCCCCACGTACTGACGCAAGTGAAAGGAGGACGTTCCATTGATGCACAGCTGTTGCTTTGCGCCGGTATGCTGCCTATCAACAGCGGCACATACAGCAGCCAATATCCTGACCACACCTACGGAACCCTGCAAAAAGCCATGCATCAGCAGAAGAACTCGCGCAACTACCTCCTGACCATTGATAAAGTATCGACCTGGAACCAAGGCGTCATAGCCTACAGTTTCGGGACCGACACCATCATTGCTTATCATGACTTTGAACTGACAGAAGCCTTTGGCACGCACAAACGTACCGGAGACGGCTCCTTCCTGGCGCAATGCCGCCAAAAAATAGAGAAGGGGGAAATCTGGAAGAAGGGGGAGAATGTTTACATGCAGCTGGTGACCTACTCCGGCCATGCTCCCTTCAAATTGCCTGAAGAATTGAAAGAGATTCATTTCTCTCCGGCCATTCCACAGAAAATGAATGACTACATGACCACTGCACGCTATACGGACAAGGCGATAGGAAAATTCGTGGAGTACTTGAAAACACTCCCACAATACGACGAGACCCTTATCGTCATCACCGGTGACCACGAAGGACTGGCTACCTACCGTGAAGAATTGTGTAACGCCCCCGGTGGCAAGGGTATCGTATCCGACAAGACATTCACCCCTTTCATCATAGTAAACTCTCCAGTAGGCATGCGTTATGATAAAGTGATGGGACAAATCGATATGTACCCCACCTTACTGAACCTGCTCCAACTGGATGATTACTACTGGAGCGGATTGGGCCAAAGCATCCTCGACCCATGCAAGAAAGGATTCGCCATCAGCCCCCAAATGGAGGTGGTAGGTGAAGAGCCCACCCCGGCAGAAGCCGAGTTCGCCAAAAAAGCATACGATATTTCCGACCAGATGATACATTTTGATTATCTTTGCTCAAAAGCGAAGATAGGCGGCACCTCAAAATAAAAAATGAACAAGTTCATTTTGTTCTGCTTTCGGTTTGCACTATCTTTGCACCGTTCAAAAGAAGTAAAATGTAAATAAAAGCAATGAAGGTACATATTCATCCGCACTATGCCGCCTACGAGAGTTATATCCGAGCCATCCCATCGGAAGAATATGAACGGGAAGAGGTTTATTGTAACCGAAGGAACACAGTCGAAAGAGTGCGGTTCGGAGACAAGGACTTCGTAATCAAGAAATACAAAAGACCTGCCCTCATAAACTGCCTCATTTACACTTGGTTCCGCAAAAGCAAAGCGCAGCGCGCCTTTGAATATGCAGAACTTTTTCTGCAACGGGGAATAGAGACCGCCCCTCCGGTAGCTTATATAGAAATCAAAAAGAATGGTTTCTTCCACACCGGATACTTTATTTCCGAATACCTCCCCTACCCGCTTGTTACGGATATGTTCGGTACGGAAATGGAGGAAGAAGAGAAAAAACGGCTAAGACATGACCTCGTAGACTTCACTCTCCAATTACATCTGAACAAGGTCTTGCCACTGGACTATAATCCCAAGAATATATTTTACCGGAAGACAGACGGCAAATATCACTTCGCCCTCATTGACATCAACCGCCTGAAGCTCGGTAAAGTGCCCGGTATCAGAATGTCCATGAATGCCTTCAGCCAACTGGGTATTCCCGCCGATGACTTCATGAAAATAATACCTCTATATGCCGAGCAAAGAGGATTCGATATTGAAGAATGCATATTCTTCACTCTCTTCAGCAGACTGAAATGGAGAAAGCAAAGACAATTTAAAAATTTCGTCAAAAGCAAGCTTCATTTCTGAAATGTCGTATCTTTGTACCAACGAGATTAGAAAATTATGCAAGATTATATCACCCAGTCCATCCAAGAAGGTATCAGGCTCAAAGAAAATATCCTGAACAACCGGCAAATGCTTGCCGACATCGAAACTGTCGGCAATCTGATAGTACAAGCCCTTCGACAAGGGCACAAAGTCTTGCTTTGCGGTAACGGCGGCAGTGCAGCCGATGCCCAGCATATCGCCGCCGAACTCGTCGGACGTTTCGTGACCGAACGGGAAGGCCTGCCCGCCATCGCCATGACAACCGACACTTCCATCCTGACCGCAGTCAGCAATGATTATGGCTTCGACCGCGTCTTCGAACGGCAGACAGCAGCCTTGGGAACGAAAGGTGATATTCTGATAGGCCTTTCTACCAGCGGCAACTCTCCCAACGTAGAGCATGCCTTGCAGAAGGCACAATCTATGGGCATCACCACCATAGGGCTCCTGGGAAGGGATGGAGGAAGGTGCAAGGAACTTTGCAATTACCCGCTGATTATACAGCACGCCGAATCTGCCAGGATTCAAGAAGTGCACATTACCATCGGACATATCTTGTGCGGCATCGTTGACAATAAACTGTTCTCCCATGAATAAAGCGATTTTCCTTGATCGGGACGGTACCATCAATGTTGATTTCGGCTACGTTTATAAGACCCAAGAGCTTGAATTATTGCCCGGTGTAGCCGAAGCACTCCGTATTTTTCAAGAATTGGGTTATCTGCTGATTGTCATCACGAACCAATCCGGTATTGGACGTGGCTACTTTACACTGGAGGACGCCGAACAGTTCAACCGAGCACTCGCCCAAGAGCTGGAAAAACATGGAGTTATACTGAACGATTTCTATACTTGCCCTCACGCTCCGGAAGAACATTGCGAATGCCGTAAGCCTTCTCCTTTCATGGTGACGGAAGCGATGAAGAAATATGAAATCGACCCATCCCAATCCTATATGTTCGGAGATAAGAAATCGGATACGGAATGCGGCGAAAGAAGTGGTGTCAAGTCCTTCCGGGTCACCTCTGAGCATTCACTTCTATATTGGGCCAACCAATTAAAAAACAACCTATTATGAATACAGAATTAAACAGTATAAAGGGAAAGAAGGTACTCGTTATCGGAGACGTGATGCTGGATACTTACCATATAGGGGACGTGAAAAGGATTTCTCCCGAAGCCCCCGTACCAGTGGTCCGTGTCACCCGTACCTACAATGTATTGGGAGGAGCGGCCAATGTTGCAAGAAATCTGTTGGGACTGGGTTGCTCGCCGTATGTCGTCAGCCTGCTTGGCAACGACCACAACGGAAACACAATGCAGGAGATGTTCGCTGATTTGGGTATCAGAAACGAACTGTTTCATACAGAACACCCAACCATCACCAAAACCCGCGTAATAGGCAACAGCCAGCAAGTAGTACGGCTGGACTTTGAAACAGAAAATGAATGCCTGAACGAAGAGATTGAGCAGAAACTGCTGGATGCCGTGAAGCGTGCACTCCCCGAAGTGGACATTGTCGTGATTTCGGATTATGGCAAGGGAGTATGCAATGATACAGTATGCCAGCAGGTTATATCCGCCTCTGCCGGGCAAGGGAAGAAGGTCATTATAGACCCCAAAGGGACAAATTGGGAGAAATACCGTTCCGCAACCATCATCACCCCCAACCTGAAAGAGCTTTCGGCTGTTTCGGGAGTGGATGTGAGAAATGAGGATAAAGAAATCCATAGCGCAGCAGACCGGATACTGAAGGAGTATAACCTTACTTCTCTATTAGTGACACGTTCCGAAAAAGGCATGTCATACATAGCTCCCGATGCCTCGCAGGACATTCCTACCGAAGCAAGGGAAGTATATGACGTTTCAGGTGCAGGCGATACTGTCGTGGCAACTTTAGCAGCTGCGCTGGCAGCCGGTATCCCTATTGCAGATGCCATTTATCTTGCCAATAAAGCGGCCGGCATTGTAGTCGGGAAAATAGGCACCAGTCCCATTCTGTTCAAAGAGTTGCAGGACGAGTTACAAATCGGGAAACCGGCCAGCAAACTTATTCCTATTTCCCAACTTGCAGATACTATAAAACAACTGCGTGCGCAGGAGCGCAAAATCATATTCACAAACGGCTGCTTCGACATTCTGCACAAAGGACACGTGTGCTATCTGGAAAAGGCCAAAAGACTGGGGGACGTACTTATCGTAGGATTGAATTCGGACAGCTCAGTAAAACGTCTGAAAGGGGAATCGCGCCCCATCAATGATGAAAGCGCCCGCTCCACAGTCCTGGCAGCCTTGGAAGCAGTGGACTACGTAGTGATTTTTACGGAAGATACCCCTCTGAATCTCATCAAAACAGTTGCACCGGACGTGTTGGTAAAAGGTGGCGACTATGCCATAGAAAACATTGTAGGCAGGGAGTACGCCCAAGAAACAGTAACTATCCCTTTCGTAGACGGTTATTCCACTACAAAGACTATAGGCGCCATCAACCAAGAGAAGCAATAATCTTTTCAGCGACTTGTTGGGGGGTAATATCCACCATACACTTCTGATAAACAGCCAGCTTGCATTTACCCCGTCCGTCTTTGGTGCACGGACGGCAAGGCAGGGCTGTTTCGAGTATTTCCACCGTAGGTCCCGTAGGGAAACCGAAGGCCGTAGGTCCCATCAAGGCAAAAGCAGGAACACGGAACAAATCAGCGGCATGCATAAAACCCGTATCAGCGCTGATTACCAGATTGGAACGCAACACTATGTAAGAAGACTCCATCAATGAGGTTTGTCCCGCAAGGTTAACTACCCGTTCCGGTGCAGCACTTCTGATTTCCTCACAGAAAGTATCCTTCGGACCAGCCAGAATGACAAATCTATACTCAGGAAGAAGGGCAACCAATTCTTTCCAATAGGAAACGGGCCAGCGTTTCATTTCCCAGTTGGCAGACGGCACCAGCGTAATCATATCTTTGGTTACAAAGTTCTCATACTTGCTACGTATTTCATCCGGGAAATGCCAGTCGTGATAGTTGTCCGGAAAATGCGTAATTCCCCATTTCTTCAATGGTTTCTGAAAAGACACCATCCCCCTGAAAGGCTTGTCGAAATGATTGATTCCCAGTTTAAACAACAAAAAGCGTTTGCCTCTCTCTTTGCTCCGCAAAGCAACGTAAGGTTTCACAAAAGGCAATGGAGACACTATCAGCTTCAATATGTTGGAACGGATATTACTATGAGCGTCATAAATGTAGTCGAAATGCTCTTTTCTCAAATCAGCCGCCATTTTCAACAATCCGGCAAGTCCGGTCTCCTTGTCAAACGCCCAGATTTTATCAATCCTGCCATCCATCGACAAGGTCCCCACCATATCTTTCCGGGTAATCCAATGAATTTCCACATCTGCAAACCGTTCACGTATTCCACCGATAATTCCCATACACTGGATAATATCCCCTATCGAACTGAAACGGATAATTAAGAATTTGGTCATAACAAATTTATTAGAATTGCTGATTCGGCACAAAAGTAAGCGTTAACAACGAAAAAACAAACCAGACTACTCAAAATCTGAAAACAGAGCAACTCTTTATTACAAAAAGAATATGATAATTAAAGGATAAATTCAATTGGAAGTTCTCATTTATTTATATAAGTTTGCATCATATTTCATACAATGCACCTACTGAATAAAAAACGAAATCAATGGAGTACAAACTATTGTATGCCCTAAGAAGCGGGAAGAACATCAAACTTATCTATTATATAAAGAATATGCTCGGTATGCTGATACCCAATATATTCTTTCAGATGCAGCTTCGTCATAAGTTGGCATCTTTATCCGACAGAAAAGATAAAGACTACATTTTATACCGAGTAAACTACTATAACAAACTTTTACCGGGTGCAATATTGCCCGAATCGGTACCTGCACTCGCAGAACATAAACTAAAAGGGCACAAAGTCTATATCTATGATACCCGCTGCTATACCCGCTGGTTTTCCCAACAACTACGGTTGAACCTATGTGCCGGTGATGTGGATTTCGTCCCACCAATCCCATCCATTTCAAAAAGCCGTCTTATAACTGAAAACAACGGAAACGGGGTTATTATGAAACTCAACAAGATAAGGCATTTTATTTTTGTCCGTGACAAGAAAAAATTTACAGAGAAAAAAGATATGGCTGTCTTTCGCGGAAAAGTAACAGACAAAGAGCAGCGAATCAAATTCATGAAAATGTATTTTGGCCATCCCATGTGCGATTTGGGAGATATCAGCCGGGATACTATCAATCCTACGTGGTGCATTGGAAAATTGACCATTAAAGAACAATTGGAATACAAATTTATTCTAGCCATAGAAGGCTATGATGTTGCCAGCAATCTAAAATGGGTAATGTCTTCCAACTCTATTGCCGTAATGCCCCGTCCTACTTGTGAAACTTGGTTCATGGAAGGCACATTAATTCCTAACTATCACTACATTGAAATCAAACCGGACTTCTCTGATTTGGAAGAAAGACTGCAATATTACATGGCTCATACTGATGAAGCTCAAGCAATAATCGAACATGCACATGAGTATATAGAGCAATTCAAGAATAAAAAACGGGAACAATTGATATCCCTTCTTGTATTGGAAAAGTACTTCAAGATGACCGGACAACTCTAATCATTGATAGCATTATTACATCATTGACTTTCAGTTACACCGGTAATCAGGCTCCATATTCTCTGTAGGGCTTATCTAAATCCAGATAGTGGAAATTATGCTGTCTCTGCCCGCTTTGTTTCGGTATAACCATGTAGTCTCCATATTTTCTGGTCAGATAGGTATCATAATCTTGTACTCCCCACACAGTTTCGTCCTCAAACGAAACGGGAGTCGGAGTTCCCAGCTCTGCCTTGGGCATGATGCCGCGCATACCGTCATCATAATCACAAACTAAAGAAGACTTGTCAAAGTCATAGGTGGTCATCACATTTCTGATACTCCTCTGTACGCCGGCAGTAGTAAAAAGTCTCCGGCACAGCAGCGGCAACCATGAGCCGGGACCTTTCCCATGCTTATAAGGGTCGCGGTAGATAAAATAGAGCACCCGCTTGTAAAATTCATACCGGGCAAAATGAATCCTCTGTTTCAGGTTGCTTTGCGGTACACCGTCCAATGGAAATACGTCCAAGTAGATACCTCCCAAGTATTTCAAATGCATACGCTCAATAAGAGTCGTATCCGCATCTTGTATCTTGGCAAAAGGTAATGGATAATTCGGATCATTTTCTGCGCAGACAGCCTCATAAGGCTGGGGAAGCCACTCCTTGGAATGAGACATCAACAAATCATAATCAGCCCTCGGCATACCGATATCCAAATCATCGTCCCAAGGGATAAATCCCTTATGACGGACTGCACCAAGCATAGTACCGGCCATTATATAATAGCGCAAACCATGTTCTTTACAAACTTTATCCACAGCAAGCAATATCTTCAAAATACGAAGCTGCAAAGGACGTATATCATAATCTGCCATAAAAATCAGCCCATTAATTAATAAAGTTGTGAAGGAATCAACCGCTGTGCTTGTTCAAAGTCATTCACCGTATCAAGCTCCACAGAAAAATATTCGGTAGTGTCAAGCGCATAGAAAGAGTGTCCTTGTGGTATGAGACGCTCAAAAGCACGTTCATAGAAGATATTATCCAAACCTTCTTTGGTAATCATAACCTCCAATTCCCGGAAAAGCGCTTCTGTATAAGCGGCAGACATCTTCTCGATGCCAATAGACTCGCCAATAGCTCGGGATATGGAGCACGTCTTACTGATTTCCAACACCTTGCCATCATTGTCCGCTATTACCTTGATTTCCTCTTCCCCCAATGTATGATGGTTCAGAGCCAACGCATCCGCTTGACCATATCCAAGCAACTTGGCTACAATCTGCGGGTCAAAAAGGATATCGCTGTCCAGCAACAGAATGTCCTCTTTATCTACATAAGGCCGTGTAAGCCATAAAGAGTAGATATTATTGGTAGAAGCATATTTCTCATTATAGATAAACGTAACCTCCAATGCCGGATAATGAGCTTCCAGAAAGTTCACAATCTGCTGCTGTCTATAACCGGTGACAATGACAAACTCCCGAAAGCCATTCTGCAGCAATGCATCAAAGGCTCTTTGCAGCAAACAACGCTCTCCAACTTTCAACAGACATTTTGGAGTGGTATCAGTCAACGGACGCAAACGCGAAGCTATCCCTGCAGCCAATATAACCGCTTTCATTGTAATGCAATTTTTTTAATGGTGTCAATGACAATACGGTTCTGTTCAGGACGCCCCAAGGTAATACGCAAATGGGTATTGATGTCTGGTTCATTCATGAACTTCACCTTATAATCCTCGTCGGCAAAAGCTTTCTGTAAGCGTTCTTTCAAGACAATCGGATATTTTATAAGGACAAAGTTCGCCACCGACTCATATACCTTGAAACCAGGCAACGTCCCTATCTCCGCTTCAAAGCAGGCGCGACTCTCATTCATCAGCCGTGCTATATTCCGGTAATGCGCATCCGATTTCAGTGCGGCAATAGCAATATCCTCAGAGATACGGTTATAACCCAGATATTTGTTGCTGTATTTGCCAAAGTTGGCCAACTCCTTACTCATAAACCCAAAACCCATGCGCAATCCGGGCAATCCGTAGAACTTGGAAAGCGTGCGTGAAATAATCAGGTTGGGATATTTATCAACCAGCATTTTAATATAGTCCGTATCAGTAGATACGAAAGAGGCATAGGCTTCGTCCACCAAAACGATGGTTGTTACGGGCAACTCAGCCAACAAAGCGTCCAATTCTGCAGGGGTCAGACCGTTACCGGTGGGATTATTGGGCGAAGCGATTAATAAGACCTTGGGATTCTCACGCTGTACCATCTCTTTCATGGCAGCGAAATCATATTTAAAGGTATTGCCATCCTCATACAATGGATACTGCAACGTATGCCCGTCCACTTCATCAGCAATGGATTTATAGTACCACCACGAGAATTTAGGAATGAGCATCGTCTTGTTCCCATCCTCTTGGGTCAGGAAATAGTGGACTGCTTGTTTCAATATATCTTCTCCACCATAACCCAACAGCACCTGCGGCTCATCGATTCCGTAAGTCTCGGACAGATAAACGGACAGAATGCTCTTCTTGCCTTCGTCGTAGATACGGGTATAGAAACAGAGTTTGTTTATATCAAAATTCTTTAGAGCCTCCACCACCTCTTGCGAAGGTGCGTAGTTAAACTCATTGCGGTCCAAATAATTCATATCTTAGGTTTCTTTTGTTAATACTTTCCGATAACACTCCATCGTCTCACGCGCCATCTGCTCCTCCGTGAAACGCTGTGCCCACTTCAGCCCCTCCTCAATCATGGTGGCACGCAAAGAAGGCTCTTGTGTACGGGCAATCGCTGCCGCCAATCCCTCCACATCATGGGGACGCACATACAATGAATGCTCCCCCCCCGCTTCTTCAAGACAAGAGCCGGTTGCTGCTACCACCGGAATGCCGGAATGCAAAGCCTCAAGAATAGGGATGCCAAAACCTTCGTAAACGGATGGGTATACAAAAGTCTCGGCCGACTGATAAATGGCAGGTAAATCGTCCGAAGGGATACCATGCAGAAAATGTACTCTGTCTTGCAATCCGGCTTTTGTCATAAACTCTTTCAGCTGATGGATATAGGCTGTGGGTCTCCCTACCAGAACAAAATGCAGTTCATCGGGCAGATACTCCAAAGCCTTCACAATGGCCAGCGCATTTTTACGCTCCTCAATGGTGCCCACCGACAAGATATAGCGTTCGGGCAACCGATAACTCCGCATCACCTCCTTGCGCTTATCCTTACCGATACGGCAGGCATACAGAGAACTACACCCTTGGTAAATAACGGAAATTTTATCCGCAGGAATTCCATAATAATGTATGATGTCACGCTTGGTACACTCACTCACGGCAATGATGTGGTCTGCATGCTTGCATGCATAGCGGCATTTGTAGTTATAAATCAAGCGGTCGACCAACGAAAAACAATGTGAAAGTCTCAGGAAAATAAGGTCGTGAACAGTCACCACACTCTTTACTTCCCGTACCCGATGGATGGTCAAGGGAAGTTCGTTACTCAGTCCGTGGAACAGCTGTATGTTGTCCCGTTTCAAAGTCCTGCGTATACCTCCCACGCGCCACAACGAAGTCATTCCTCTCCAGAGCCAATAAGATGGATAATGTACCGATACCGTTCCCCGGCTTTCAGCCACCATCGACGAGAGTTGCTGATTTTCACGGTGTACCGGAGCATACAACCAATACTCGTTTTCCGGAGCAAAGGCTGACAATGACTGCACCACATACCGGCTGTAATTGCCCAATCCCGTAAAATTCTGCACAGCCCGTTTTCCGTCGTATCCTATTCTCATCTCTAAAAAGTTTCAGCTGCAAATGTACAAGATAATCCTCATATAGCAGTCTATTTCGCTTTCCTTTTTTGACAAAAACACAAATTCACCTATAAAACATAAAATAAAGATGAGCAATCACTTGCTGTCTGTTACAAAAACCAAGTACGGAATCGGGCACATCCCCATTGCCCAATCCGTACTAGCTCATTGTTTTATCCTTCAAACACCTTATCTCCTTCCCGAAAACTACTTTATTCATCATCGGCCCACTGTTATGAACCAATTCAACCACACTAGTGAGCTGTTTAGTTCACTCAAGTGAACATCACGGCTCACTAACGTGGGCTGCTGAAGAATCCAAAAGTAAAACGAAAGAATGAAAAGGATGCAACAGAAGAAAGAAGGATGCGGAACGGAAGAAAACACGGGTGAGAGCAAAATTTACCCTCACCCTTTTCGATTGCTCTCACCCACCCCTGCAATGCCGATGAATAGGGAAGTTGAAGAAAAGAGTGAGAGCGGTGAGGGCAGAAATGCAAACTTAAAAACGGAAAGAGTCAAATTATTTTCCGGGCATTACTTAGCCACTTTGACGGATTAGTCGTATCTTCGCACGATGGAAAATCGTCGAAAAGAACAGCAGCATTATGAGAGTCATTGTTGACAACAAAATACCTTTCATTAAAGAAGCCATCGAAAAAATAGCCGACAGCGTGATTTATACTCCCGGCAGAGACTTCACTCCGGAGTTGGTAAAAGATGCCGATGCACTGATTATACGTACCCGCACCCGCTGCAACAAGGAATTGCTGGAAGGCAGTAAAGTCCGCTTCATTGCTACCGCCACCATAGGCTTCGACCATATAGATACGGAATATTGCCGTGAAGCAGGCATCGCTTGGACCAATGCCCCCGGATGCAATTCAGCATCCGTAGCTCAATACGTGCAATCAGCCTTACTATTATTGCAACAACTCAAAGGAGTACAACTGTCCGAATTGACATTAGGCATCATCGGCGTAGGCAATGTGGGTAGCAAAATAGCCCAAGTAGGGCAAGAACTAGGCATGCGTGTCCTGAAGAATGACCTGCCCCGGCAAGACAAGGAAGGAGAGAGCGATTTCAGTTCCTTGCAAGCACTCGCAGCAGAATGTGATATCCTCACCTTCCACGTACCTTTATATAAGGAAGGGCCATACAAAACATTCCATTTGGCAGACCATACTTTCTTCCGGTCATTAAAACGCTGTCCCGTCATTATCAATACCTCACGTGGAGAGGTGATTGAAACCAATGCGCTCCTGAATGCCTTAGAAGACGGACTGATTTCCGATGCCATCATTGATGTATGGGAGAATGAGCCTGATATCAATCTTACCTTATTAAATAGAGTGTTCCTTGGAACTCCCCATATAGCCGGTTATTCAGCCGACGGAAAAGCCAATGCCACCCGTATGTCCCTGGATGCCCTTTGCCGTTTCTTTCACATCAAAGCCGACTACCGCATCGCTCCCCCCCAACCCCGGAACCCGATTATTACCGCCGACAACCTGGCAGAAGCATATCTGCAAATGTATGACCCGAGAAGGGACAGCGAAGCACTGAAAACACATCCCGAACAATTTGAAAAATTGCGGGGAGACTACCCGCTACGAAGAGAAAAAGATGCTTACACTTATATCCCAAAGTAGCACATACATTTAGAGATACAGCCCGATAATACAAAAGACGTCACTATATAAGTTCCTCACGCCTTTACTATCAATGCCGAATCAGAGGAAACTATAGGCAAAACATTACAATATCAATGCAAAAAATACAGTTAGAGAAATCACTCAGTGAAGGATTTATTTTTTATGCAATTTCAACTCTGACGATTGCCATACAATTTCTGTTTTATCTGATTCACAGTCCCCGGCTCGCCATGATGGACGTGGGAGGCTGGATGTTTTATATAACGGCCGCTTGCTCACATGCCGCCTTGTGGGCACTTATTCCTTACATCATATCCTTAATCGTAGCCATTACCGTCCGGCGCCATCAAGCCGCCGCCATCACACACATTATTCTTGTATCATTACTCAATATACTTGCTTACATAGACGGCAGTGTGTACAGTCTTTACAAGTTCCATATCAATGGTTTTGTACTGAATCTCCTGGTTGGAGAGGGCAACAGTGAGATTTTCACATTCAGCTTCTGGCTTTATCTGAAGATTGCAGGAGTATTAGTGGGTATATTTGCCGCCAATACTTTGCTAAGAATACTTGCAGGCCATTGTTATACCCGCTTTCACCGCTGTGGCTTCCGTCCTGTACTTGCCACTCTGATTTTGTTTGCACTATTCTCTAACTTTTATCATGCCTATGCCGCCGTAGTGCAAAAGACTTCAGTGATTCGCAGCGCCCCCTGCCTGCCCTATTACTTCCCGCTTACGGCAACCCGCCTGATGATGAAGTTAGGAGTGGTCTCATCCAAGGATGTCATTAAAATGAACTTCAACAACAAGAAGCAGTCTGCTGACCTCAACTATCCGATAGATTCTTTGAAATACGAAGTCCATTCCAACCCCAAGAATGTAGTGCTGATAGCCATAGACTCATGGAACTACCGCGCCTTTAACCAGGACATTACACCTCATATCAGCCACTTTGCCGACAGTTGCAGCAGATTCACCTCCCATCTAAGCAGCAGCAATGGCACACGTGGAAGTATCTTCGGGCTTTTCTTCAGTCTCTCATCCATCTACTGGACTGATTTTGAGGTATCGGGCATACAGCCCCTGCTCATAGAAGAACTATTGAAGCAGAATTATCAGATAGGTATTTATCCCAGTGCTACAATCGTCAACCCGCCATTTGCCAAAATACTTTTCTCAAAGGTACCCGACTTGCGTACCCATACCGAAGGAAAAACCGTTTATGACCGCGACTGCCGTATTACAGCAGATTATCTGCAAGCACTCGATACGCTGGGCAGCGGTACAAAACCTTTCTTTTCCTTTCTCTTCTATGATTTGGCACACGGATATGAAGTGCCGAAGGACAAGCTTTATCGTTTCCAACCGTCCTGGGAGTTCGCCGACTATATGAAACTGAACAACGACATAGACCCTACTCCTTTCCTGAACCTCTACTACAACTGCGTGGCGGAAGCCGACTCACTGGTGGGATGCGTCCTCCACAAACTTGAAGAAAAGAAACTGCTAGACAATACCCTGGTCATCATTACCGGAGACCATGGACAAGAATTCAATGAGAATCATAAAAATTATTGGGGCCACGGCAGTAATTATTCACCGGTACAAACACATATCCCCTTCCTATTATATGAACCGGGAGAACAGCCACATACCTACCATCACCGTACCACGCACTATGATTTTGCACCAACCCTAATGAATAAAGTGCTGGGTGTAACCAATCCGCCTTCCGATTACAGTATGGGGCATTTAATAACCGATACTTGTCCACGGAACTGGCATATCGTGGGCGACAATCTCAATTATGCCTTTATCGTAGAAAATCATACTATTCTGGAAAAACACCCTTCCGGATATATAGAGATCAGCGACAGTGCATTGAATCCCCTGGAAAATTACAAGATAGACAACCGTAAGCTGAACGAGGCCATCCTCTCCCTTAACCGATTCTATAAATAACTGGGAGAGAGACCTTCCACCAACTCCTCTATCACCTTCGGATAGTATTCATACTCCAGCCGGTGGATGCGTTGCGCCAGCTCCTCCGGCGTATCGCCCGGCAATACGGGGCATTTCTGCTGGCAGATAATGCCGCCTTCGTCATAATGCTCATTCGTATAATGGATGGTAATACCGCTTTCCTTTTCGCCGGAAGCAATCACTGCCTCGTGCACACGGTCGCCGTACATTCCCTTTCCACCGAACTTGGGCAGCAACGAAGGATGTATATTTATCATTTTATTGGGATAAGCATGCAGAATATTGTCCGGCACACGTGCCAGGAATCCTGCCAATACCACAAAATCAATATCATGTTCTCGAAGCGTCGACAAAACAAGCTCTCCACTTTCCCAATCGCTCTTGGCAAACCAGACACAAGGCACTCCCAGCCCCTTGGCACGCTCTAAAACAAACGCATTCTGCCGGTTAGTCAAAACCAGAGCCACACGTGCCGAACCTTTTTCCCGGAAATAACGGATGATATTCTCGGCATTCGTACCACTTCCCGACGCTAAAACTGCGATATTTTTTCCCATAATCCCTCCAATTACTGCACAAAACCGTGAAAAATGTGCAAAAAGGTGCATTTAATTCATCAAATATTTGCGAGGAATGATAAATATTCATTCCTTTGCACCGCAAATTTAAAGAAATAAAACTAATTATTAATTAAAAACTTAAAGTTATGTCTGAAATTGCATCAAGAGTGAAAGCGATTATCGTCGATAAATTAGGCGTAGAAGAATCAGAAGTTACTAACGAAGCTAGCTTCACTAACGACCTGGGAGCTGATTCTCTTGACACTGTAGAACTTATCATGGAATTCGAAAAGGAATTCGGTATCTCTATTCCCGATGACCAGGCTGAAAAGATTGGTACTGTAGGTGATGCTGTATCTTACATCGAAGAACACGCTAAGTAATCTTATCCATTCGTTTATAACATGGAATTAAAAAGAGTTGTAGTAACAGGTCTCGGCGCCATTACTCCCATTGGCAACAGTGTTCCCGAATTCTGGGAAAATCTTGTGAATGGGGTTAGTGGAGCAGGACCTATTACTCATTTCGATGCATCGCTTTTCAAGACTCAGTTTGCATGCGAAGTAAAAGGCTTCGATGCTACCAAATATATAGACCGCAAAGAGGCCCGCAAGATGGACTTGTACACACAATATGCCATTGCAGTAGCCAAAGAAGCGGTAGGTGACTCTGGGCTTGACGTCGAAAATGAGGATTTAAACAGAATCGGTGTCATCTTCGGCGCCGGTATCGGTGGCATCCGTACATTCGAAGAAGAGGCGGGCAACTATGCCCTGACCGGTAAGGAAAACGGCCCCAAATTCAATCCGTTCTTCATCCCCAAGATGATTTCGGACATTGCTGCCGGACAAATTTCCATCATGTATGGTTTCCATGGTCCCAACTACGCAACTTGTTCTGCATGTGCCACTTCCACAAATGCCATTGCCGATGCGTTTAACCTCATCCGTTTGGGTAAGGCAAATGTTATCGTGTCCGGTGGTTCGGAAGCTGCCATCGCCGCTTGCGGTGTAGGTGGTTTCAATGCCATGCATGCATTGTCAACCCGCAATGATTCTCCCGAAACTGCATCCCGTCCGTTCAGCGCAAGCCGTGACGGATTCATCATGGGTGAAGGTGGCGGTTGTCTCGTTCTCGAGGAACTGGAACACGCCAAGGCACGCGGTGCCAAAATCTATGCGGAAGTTGCCGGCGTAGGAATGTCTGCCGACGCTCATCACTTGACAGCCTCTCACCCCGAAGGTTTGGGAGCCAAGTTAGTGATGCTGAATGCGTTGGAAGATGCAGAAATGAAACCCGAAGAAGTAGATTATATCAATGTTCACGGTACATCTACTCCCGTAGGTGATATTTCGGAAGCAAAAGCAATCAAAGAGGTATTCGGACAGCATGCGTATGAGTTGAACATCAGTTCGACAAAATCCATGACCGGCCACTTGCTGGGCGCTGCCGGTGCGGTAGAATCCATTGCAAGCATCCTCGCCATCAAGAATGGCATTGTTCCTCCGACCATCAACCACGAAGAGGGTGATAACGACGAAAACATCGACTATGACCTGAACTTCACGTTCAACAAAGCACAAAAGCGCGAAGTGAACGTAGCTTTGTCCAATACTTTTGGATTCGGTGGTCATAATGCGTGTGTCATTTTCAAGAAATACGCAGAATAATAAGGTCGTGTTACGTAACCAAATAGATAAAATAAGGCTCTTGTTCCGCAAGGATAGAGAGTCTTATTTTTGTTTTTACAGAATTCTCGGCTTCTTTCCACGTGACATCAAGGTCTATCAGCAGGCTTTGCTGCATAAATCCATCTCCATGCGCTCCGAAAAAGGACGTCCCATCAACAACGAACGGCTGGAATTCTTGGGCGATGCTATCCTCGACGCCATTGTAGGAGATATTGTCTACCGCCATTTCGAAGGACGCCGCGAAGGTTTCCTTACCAATACCCGTTCCAAAATTGTACAGCGGGAAACACTCAACAAACTGGCCGTGGAAATCGGACTGGACAAACTGGTGAAATACTCCACCCGCTCCTCATCCCACAACAGCTACATGTACGGCAATGCATTCGAAGCCTTCATCGGCGCCATTTATCTGGACCAGGGCTACGACCGCTGCAAGCAGTTCATGGAAGAGAAGATTTTCAAAAACTATATCGACCTCGACAAGATGTCTCGCAAAGAGGTCAACTTCAAGTCAAAACTCATCGAATGGAGCCAGAAGAACAAAATGGAGGTGTCATTCGAGCTTATCGAGCAGTTTCTCGACGAAGAATACAATCCGATGTTCCACACCGAAGTCCGCATCGAAGGGATATCGGCAGGTACCGGCACCGGTTATTCCAAGAAGGAGTCGCAACAAAATGCGGCACAGATGGCATTGAAAAAAATTAAGGATGCCGCTTTCAAGGAGGAAGTCCAGGCAGCCAAGGAGCGAAACCATGCAACAGAAACCTCCACAGAAGAAAATCCCATGGCAGAAGCTGTTGAAGAATCCCCACAAGAAAAATTAGCCGAAACAGATTCCCATCCGACGTCCCTGGACAACTAAGTCATTGTCTTCCGTCACCAGCTTCAACTTGCCCGCAATCTCCTCCAGCGGTGCAGAAGCTATTTCATTCCCCTTCAAGGTAATCATCCGCCCGAACTGCCCGTTGGCAATCAGTTCCGTGGCATGTCCGCCCATACGTGTGGAAAGGTTACGGTCAAAAGGTGTGGGTGAGCCGCCCCGCTGAATATAACCCAACACAGTCTCACGGGTCTCGATACCCGTCTCATACTCTATCTCCTGAGCGATATACTCGGCGGCACGCTTCCGCCCGTCCGTCTGTATACCTTCGGCTACCACCACGATGGAGTAAGGCTTTCCTTTCTTCAGCCGATTCAGAATCGTTTCTCCGATACGGTGGATATTATAGGGAATCTCCGGAATCAGAATCACGTCACCACCGCCTGCCATACCGGAGTATAAGGCTATCCAACCTGCCTTGTGCCCCATCACCTCAATCACCATCACCCGTTTGTGCGAGCTGGCCGTGCTGTGCAACCGGTCGATGGCATCCGTAGCAATGCTGACGGCAGAATCGAATCCGAAGGAGAAATCAGTTCCCCAAATATCGTTGTCTATGGTTTTAGGTACAGACACAATGTTCAGCCCCATAGCAGAGAGTTTGGCGGCTGTCTTCTGCGTACCGTTCCCGCCGATACAGACTACACAATCAAGCCCCATCTCTTCGATATTCCGCGCTATCAGTGCCGGTTTGTCCACGCCGGACATCACGCCGTTCTTCTTAAAGGGCTTCTCGCGCGAAGTACCGAGCATCGTACCTCCCAAGTTCAGCAAACCGGATAAGGATTTTTCGGTAAACGACTCCACATCCTTGGTCAGCAGCCCCTGAAAACCGCTGTGAATGCCAATTACTTCCATTCCATAATGGTTGATAGCTGTTTTACATACACCGCGAATGGTAGCGTTGATGCCGGGACAGTCGCCTCCTGAAGTCAAAATACCTATTCTCATGATATTTTTGTTTGAATTATTGTTCTATAGGTCCGTAAAGATAGAAAAAAAAGAGAAAAAAGATAGAGATGCCGATAAATAAGATTATTTTTGCGGTTTAAAATAAGATTTCACAAAGAACGATGAATATTACAAAGTTTCTGAATAAGGTATATTTTGCTCCCCGTCTGAAAGAAATCGAACAATACACCAGCCATGCCGGTGAATTGCAACAGCTTGTACTGCAGCGCCTCGTCCGGACAGCGGCAAACACGGAATGGGGAAAGAAGCATGACTATGCCTCTATCCGTACTTATGAAGATTTCAAGAAGCGCCTTCCCATACAAACTTACGAAGAAGTAAAACCTTATGTAACCCGCCTGCGTGCCGGTGAGCAAAATCTGCTTTGGCCTTCGGAAATACGTTGGTTTGCCAAATCATCGGGTACCACCAACGACAAGAGTAAGTTCCTGCCCGTCAGCCGGGAGTCCTTGCACGACACGCATTACAAGGGAGGCCGGGATGCCGTTGCCATCTATCTGGGACAGAATCCCGAAAGTCGTTTCTTTTCCGGTAAAGGGCTTATCCTTGGAGGCAGCCACGCTCCCAACCTGAACACCAACCACAGTCTTGTAGGCGATCTCTCCGCCATCCTCATAGAAAATATCAACCCACTGGTAAACTTTGTCCGCGTACCCAGCAAGCAGACGGCCCTGATGGAGCACTTCGAGCCCAAAATGGAGGCCATCGCCCGCGAAACCATCCATGCAAATGTCAGCAACCTTTCCGGCGTACCGTCCTGGATGCTTGTACTCATCAAACATATATTGGAAAAGACGGGAAAGCAGAGCCTTGAGGAGATATGGCCCAACCTGGAGGTGTTCTTCCACGGCGGCGTTGCCTTCACTCCCTACCGCGAGCAATACAAAGACGTGATCCGCAGCAGCAAGATGCATTATGTAGAGACTTATAACGCCTCCGAAGGCTACTTCGGCACGCAGAACGACCCTGCCGACCCTGCCATGTTGCTGATGATTGACTACGGTATCTTCTACGAGTTCATCCCGCTTGAAGATGTAGGCAAGGAGAATCCGCGTACCTTCTGCCTCGAGGAGGTGGAGCTGAACAAAAACTACGCCATGGTAATCTCCACTTCTGCCGGTTTGTGGCGATATATGATTGGAGATACGGTGAAGTTCACATCGAAGAACCCCTATAAGTTCGTCATCACCGGACGTACCAAGCACTTTATCAACGCGTTCGGCGAAGAACTGATTGTGGATAACGCGGAAAGAGGACTTGCCAGGGCATGTGCCGAGACCGGTGCACAAGTAGTAGATTACTCTGCTGCTCCCGTGTTTATGGACAAGCATGCCAAATGCCGCCACCAGTGGCTGATAGAGTTTGCACAAATGCCGGACAGCCTGGAGAAGTTCGCCAAAGTATTGGACGATACCCTGAAAGAGGTGAACTCCGACTACGAGGCTAAAAGGCAGAATAACCTGGCGCTGCAACCGCTGGAAATCATCGTCGCCCGTCCCAACCTCTTCCATGACTGGCTGGATAGCAAGGGGAAACTCGGCGGACAGCATAAGGTGCCCCGGCTCAGCAACACGAGGGAGTATATAGAGGAAATGCTGGAACTAAACCGGTAAATTACTATATCATAAAAATCAAGCGCGGATTACGCAAATTACGCGGATAAATTAATAAATCCATGTAATCTGCGTAATCCGCGTTTTACAAATCAGTCAGTACGTTTTGACTTTACTTTTTCATTTCAACAATCAGCCTCAAGGATTAGAAATTATATGCCAGCCCAATTCCCAGCACTTCCTTAAACTGCACCTTGGCGCCCTTCTTCACTCCATTGTCATCAAACGTTTTCACATCATTGTCATACTTCAGAGTTGTATTGATGGTAGCCGACAATACTTTATTGATTTTCATGCTGATAAGTACATCCCAATTCACATCTATGTTTCCAAAATCTTTGCTGTAAGGAGTAAAGAAATCAGCCGTAGTAATCAGATTCACATTCTCCATCACGGGCAATTCAGCACGGGCTTTCACAAAAGCGCCACCCTCTATCTTGAAGTGGTCACCCGGGTCTACACCAAAAGCACCCAAATCGGAAAGATAGTCATCAGTCACGAAAGTCATCTTGGTGGAAACGGGTGAAAGCAGTAGAGAATAGTTACTCTTAGGCCTCCATTCCATACCCAGGGCGATATTCGAATAGGCAGGAGCAAAGAAATTGGAAATCTGGTGCTCTTTGTCGGGATAGTCATATCCTTTGGCAAACTGGGTATTCAAATCACCCATCAGTGTATAGAACCAGACGTTGTCTGTAGAATATCCCAACTGAGTGGAAAGCCCTATTTTATCACTACTTTTCCTCATCCCCTGAGATTTGGTTTTCGACAAGCCATAGTCCAGCACCATGTTGGTGACCCAGAGCCAGTTTCCTTTCTTGTGTGTCAGTGATGCATTCAAGTAGGCATTTCCAGCAATGGAATTCTCACCTCCTGCCGACCAGTTGGCCATGGCAGTCTGTGACATATTAAGACCAGTCACTCCTTTCAATACCCAAGCTCCCTCCTGATAACCTTTATCATCCGTCTGAGCATAAGTTATGGTTGCTAAAGCAGCAAACAACATTACAATATATATCCTTTTCATATTACAGTTCGTTTTAAAAGTTTCTCATAAAAAGACGTCTCATAAAATTAACAACATTTACTATCTTTTGTTCGAGAAGCTATAAAACGAATGTAAGGTTCAGAGAATAATTCCACCGCCCAACAAGTATCCGTCCTTATCATAGAAAGCCGCTGCCTGCCCGGGTGCAATGGATTCCAGCGGCTCTATCAGACGGACACGTAACAGACCTTCCACCGTAAGAGTCACCCTGCACCGGTTTGCCTGCTTACGGTAGCGTATCTTCACAATAACCTCGTTTGCACCCAGCACACGACTATTCTCCACCAGGTTCCAGTCTCCCAGCCACATTTCCTGCCTGTAGAGGGAAGAGAGCGGAGCTAAAACGACTTCATTGCTTTCCACTCTTGTCTCTTTCACAAAAACAGCCTTGTTCAGATGGATACCCAAGCCCCTACGTTGCCCTACGGTATAAAACGGATAGCCCTCATGCCATCCCAAGAAATCCCCCTTTTCATCGACGAATCTACCTTTACCGGGTAATAGTGTTTCAGGAACCTCACGCTTTAAAAAGGAACGGTAATCCAAAGGGCAAAAGCACACACCTATACTGTCTTTCTTCGCAGCCACCTGCCCGAAACCACGCTCCGCCGCATACGAGCGCGCCTCATTTTTCGTAATATCTCCCATCGGAAGCAACATACGCTGCAGGATGTCCTGCTTCAATCCCCACAGAAAGAAAGTCTGGTCTTTGTCCTTATCTGCAGCAGGAGCTATATAATACTTTCCTCCGGACAAGACTTTACGCACATAATGTCCGGTAGAAATCCAATAAATCCCCTTTTCATCGGCTATTTTAGCCAACAGCGCCCACTTCAGCTCATTATTGCAGACCGTGCAAGGAACGGGAGTACGCCCCCTTAGATACTCTTCCACAAAATAGCGGATAATACGCGAACGGAAAAGCTCGCGTGCATCATAGGTAATGTGTTTCATCCCCAGCTTCAGGGCCAGAGCCCGTGCATCTTCCAAATACCCGGTCTCATCTCCTGCCTCATAGAAACGGAAAGTCACGCCAGTCACCTCATAACCGGCTTCCTGCAACCTCATGGCGGCCACGGAACTATCCGTGCCGCCACTCATGCCAAGCAATACACGTTTATCTGACTTCATGGATACAAAAGTAATAAACGAAGGTGAAATCCGTTGCATTTACTCTTATAAAACAGAATATCATTATAGATTTTCACAGATTTATTATACCTTTGTACTCCTAAAAGAACTAATAATCAACTGTTATGGAACATCAACTGACCATTTACAACACTTTAAATAGAAAAAAAGAGCTGTTCGTACCGCTGCATGCACCGCATGTAGGCATGTATGTCTGCGGACCGACCGTGTACGGTGACCCGCACTTGGGACATGCACGCCCTGCCATCACTTTCGACCTGCTGTTCCGCTACCTGACGCACATCGGCTACAAGGTGCGCTATGTCCGCAACATTACCGACGTGGGCCATCTGGAGCACGATGCCGACGAAGGTGAAGACAAGATTGCGAAAAAAGCCCGTCTGGAACAACTGGAACCAATGGAAGTGGCACAGTACTACATCAACCGCTATCATAAGGCGATGGATGCATTGAATGTGCTGTCTCCCAGTATCGAGCCACATGCCAGCGGCCACATCATCGAACAGATAGAACTTGTAAAGGAGATATTGAAGAACGGATATGCCTACGAAAGTGAAGGTTCCGTTTATTTCGATGTAGAAAAATACAATAAGGACCATCACTACGGCAAGCTCTCCGGACGCAACCTGGATGATGTTCTCAACACCACCCGCGAACTGGACGGACAGAGCGAGAAGCACAACCCCGCAGACTTTGCCCTCTGGAAATGTGCGCAACCGGAACACATCATGCGTTGGCCTTCCCCGTGGAGCGACGGCTTCCCCGGCTGGCACGCCGAATGTACAGCCATGGGAAAGAAATACTTGGGCGAGCACTTCGACATTCATGGTGGCGGCATGGACCTTATCTTCCCGCATCACGAATGCGAGATTGCACAATCCGTAGCTTCCCAAGGGGAAGATATGGTACATTATTGGATGCACAACAACATGCTGACCGTGAACGGACAGAAAATGGGTAAGTCTTACGGTAACTTCATCACATTGGAAGAGCTCTTCAAAGGCACACACCCCATGCTGGAGCAAGCCTACAGCCCAATGACCATCCGCTTCTTCACCCTGCAAGCCCACTACCGCAGTACGGTAGACTTCAGCAACGAAGCTCTGCAAGCCGCCGAAAAGGGATTGGCAAGACTGATGGATGCTGTACATGGACTGGACAAGATTACCCCTGCTGCAACCTCCACCATAGACGTGAAATCCCTGCGTGCCAAGTGTTACGAAGCCATGAATGATGACTTGAACTCACCGATTGTCATCGCCCACCTCTTCGACGGCGCCAAGATGGTAAACAATATCCTAGCTGGAAACGATTCCATCACAGCCGAAGACCTGAAAGAATTGAAGGAAACCTTCCACCTCTTCTGCTTCGACATCTTAGGATTACAAGAAGACAACGCCTCCAACGAAGAGCGTGAAGCTGCCTTCGGCAAGGTAGTGGACATGCTATTGGAAGAGCGTTCAAAGGCAAAAGCCAACAAAGATTGGGCTACATCCGACAAAATCCGCAATGAACTCACCGCGCTCGGTTTCGAGATTAAGGACGGTAAGGACGGAAGCGAATGGAAGCTGAATAAATAACGAAGGTATCATAACTCACCACAGAATCATACAGATTGGGGTAAGTTTTAGGCAGAAGAACAAAAGAACATATTTTTCTCTTGTTCTTCTGTTCTTTTAACTGAAAAATAAAATCTGTATAATCCTATGGTGATTGTGTATTTTGATACATCCCTGTTAGAATACGAATCCGAACCCGGCATACCACCCTACTTTCTTCGTCTGGTTGGACCAATTCAATTGTATCTCCACTGGTCCCAGAAAACTCTTGTACATATAGCCGATGCCTACCCCTGCCATATCAACCGATTCGGAAGAGTCAAGAATCTGATGAAACTTCCCGGAGTTTCGCCCATAACTGCCCATCACTGATATATACTGGTTTTTCAAGATACGCTGTCTGAGGTTCAGCCCTGCAACCAGCAATGCGGCTTGTGACAGTTCCGCACGGTTGATGCCCGTAAACGGTATCTGCTGTGGCATATAGCGCCCCGGTATGGTCCCCCCCACCATATTGATGATGGCAAAAGGATAATTATCGCTTCCGGACAATACGCGTCCATAAAACGAAGGAGTGACAGTGAGCTTACTCGACGGAGAGAAACATCCCTGCCAACGGGCATCGAAAACAGAAATAGGATTGTTGTCTTTATACTGGAAGAGGTTATCCGTATAGAGATGGTAGGATACCGCCCACGACATGCCTTTTGTAGGGGCGCTCCTCTCATTCAAGTTGTTGAACACAAGTCCGGCAAAGTAACTGAATAAGGACGAATTCTCAAACAGTGCCGAAGCCAACGGGTCGAGCGACAGCAAATCATGATAGTGGTAGTAATCAAAGTCAATGCCCAAACTGACCTGGATATTGTTCCAGTCCTTCGCCGCCCCCATACGGACCAGCTGATGTGTAAAAGTCAAATCCAGCGCCCGTTTGCCTTCATTATAAATATTCATATCTTTATAGTCGAACTGATAGGCAAGTCCTGCCTGCCATCCACCGTCCCACTGATAACTATATCCGAGTCGTGCCAGTGTACGCTTGCCCAGACGGGCGGTGAGGCTGGCCAGCGACTCCCGCTGCCGGCCGAAATAGAAGTCCGTATTTGCCTGCAACGCCGCCAGTTCTTCCGTATCAAAACGAAAACCGACATTCAGCTTGTTCTCCCGTACAGCAGGGGCGGCTATTTGGGAATCAACGGGAATCTCCCTATCAACAGCCGCGCCGGGCAAGCGGAAAGGTCCCGGGCGGCGAGGCTGATAATCTTCTGCAAGTCCCAGCTTCCGTTTCAGGGCAAGCAGTCCGTCCCAACTGTCCATGGCAGCACGCTCTCCCCGCACCATCAAAGTGTCGATGGCCTCTTTGGTGAAACTTGCAGCCGAATAGCCGGTGACATCCACCTTTATCAACACGTCGGTATTACGCAGATTCTCACGGTATTTCTTCTCTCCTTGCAGATTGATGATTTGCCCGAAGATGTCTTTCACCGATTTCAGCTCGGAAGCCTTAAGCAGCGGACTCTGCACATCCACCCCGATAATGTAGTCGGCCCCCATGGCAAGCGCCACATCTACCGGATAGTTATTCACCATTCCACCGTCCACCAACACCATTCCATCCAGGTCTACCGGAGCAAACACACCGGGAATGGACATGCTGGAACGCATGGCAGTGGCCAGTATTCCCTCATGGAACACTACTTCGCTGCCATTCACCAGATTTTCCGACACGCAGGCAAACGGAATAGGAAGACGGCTAAAATCCACAGAATCCTGGTAACCTTCTGTCAATGTGGAGAACAAACGTGCCAGATTCTTCCCTTTTATGATACCCGCATCCGAAACAGCGGCAGATTTCAAAGAAAACGGAATGGAGAGTACATAGCGCTCCGACTTCAACCGGTCATCCAGCAACACATCCTTAGGATTGGGGGCATCCGAGAGCAAGAATTTCCAGTTCTGGGCATTCACCATACTGTCCAATTGCTGTGGGGTATATCCGATAGAATACAAACCGCCCACAATGGCCCCCATACTAGTGCCCACCACATAATCTATAGGGATACCCGCTTCTTCAATTACTTTCAGAGCACCGATATGCGCCGTCCCTTTGGCGCCACCCCCACTGAGTACGACAGCCACTTTCGGACGCCCGGACGCCCAAAGGACCATCGGCAAAAACAACAAACAAGCCCATAGTCTATACTTCATCTCCATCATTTACTTAATACGTATTGGTAATTTATTCCATTCTGAATCAAACAACCCGCTCCGACAAATAGTTCACTATCAGTCGAAGCGGGTCGCAAAAAACGTTCAAGCAATTTATGGAGGATTATCTATAACCCATTTCCAATCAATAAGGTATCATATCCTTCAAGATACCTTCCTTATACCAAGGATCATCAATCTCTTTCAACACTTTGCCCATCTCTGCGCAAAGGTCTTTTACGACTTCTTGGTTTTCTTCCAAAGAAAGGTTATTCATCTGATACGGATCCTTTTCATCGTCAAACAACAAACTTTTGACCAGCTTATGGTTTTCGCGGTCAATGTAGAGCGCCAGCGTGTAGCGCGCCGATTTAAAGCCGCGCGACGAAGGGAAGTAGGAACGGACCATGCCTTCCGCATCCTTCTCACCGTCCAGGTTCTGGATGTAGAGAGCGCCGGTGGGACGTACAATATCCGCCTTTTCATCGAAGAAAAGCGGTGCATAGTTGCGCCCCTGCACCTCGGCCGGAATGGAGTCGGCAAGACCGGCAAGCCCCAACAAGGTAGGCATGATGTCCGGCGAGGAAAGCATCAAGTCGTCCACGCGAGGCTTAATCTTATCGGGAAAACGCACCAGGAAAGGAACGTTCATGGACTCGGAGTACGGGGAATTCTTCGGGTCTTCCGTATGCTGGCTACACATGGTCTCTCCATGGTCGGAGGCAAACACGACAATGGTATTCTTGTCCAGCCCGAGTTCCTTCAAGGCATCAAGTATCTGACCGAAAGCACGGTCGACACCCGTCACAGAAGCAAAGTAGTAGCGTGCACTCTCTGCCTTGAGCATCTTGGAGTCGGCATTCGGACGGACGAGCAAGCTGTCCAGAGGCTGGTTTTTATAGAGATTGAAATCTTCCTCCATACAGTCGTCCAAAGAACGGTACGGACTATGGGGAGGATTCATGCCTACCATAATGAAGAAAGGTTTCTTCGGGTCGCGTACATTCCCCTCGTTCTTCAGATAAGACACCACCTTGCCCGATTCGTGTAACGGTGACCACTCGCGCGGGTCGTGGCGACGGCCTTCCGTATCCCAGTAATGCGGATTCTTGTGTTCGTCAAAGGTACCGTAAGAATACCAGTAATTGAACCCATGACGACGTTCTTTCGGCGTATAGGCATCCCATGCAGGTACACGGTCTTCCACATACTGTCCGGGACGTTCGGGGTCGTTGGGGGTAGGAAAGTCGGCATGCAGTTTGCCAAAGTAGGCACAGTCATATCCGGCATTGCAGAAAACATCACTCACACACACAGCATCCTCACGCAGGGAGCTGATGGGACGGCTCGAATTGCAATTCAATGGAATACCACTCTTATTAGGATACATTCCCGTCAACAGAGAACCACGGTGGGGACTGCTCAACGGGCAGTTGCTCATGGCAGATGTCAATACCACCGACTCCCGGGCAAAATCATTCAAGCGTGGGGTATGCACCGGGTCATTCCGAAAGTTCACTTTCTCGCGAAAACCTTCCTGGCCCCAGAACTCCATCGCCTGGTTACGGTATTGGTCGGGAAAAACGTAAATGACATTCGGCTGGACGGATTGTTCCGCCTGCGGGGCTTTACAGCCCTGCAAGGCGAACAAACCTAAACCACCTAACAAAATATTTAATTGAGTTTTCATTTTTCCAAGTCTCTTTTACGCATCAATCCTTCCAGGAAGTAATAGTCGGCATAATTCAGCGGTACATCAATCTCCGCACCGTGAGGAATACTGCCCACAGAGTGCATCAGGATGAAGTTGCCGTTGGTACCCACCTTGGCACGGTAGGAAGGAGAAGCGAGGCTTTCCATAATCCGGTCGGCGGTTTCCTTGTATCCCTTATCCGGCAGATAAGTACTCAGCTCGTAAAGGGCGGACGCCGTGCAGGCAGCTGCCGAAGCATCGCGAGGTTCATTCGGGATATTGGGAGCATCGAAATCCCAGTAGGGAACCAAGTCTTCCGGAAGATTCTTGTTGTTGAAGATAAAGTTGTAGACCTTTTCAGCCTGCTCCAGGTATTTGGCATCGTGTGTATAGCGATAGCACATGGTATAGCCGTACAAGGCCCACGCTTGTCCACGTGCCCAAGCAGACTCGTCGGCATAGCCTTGTGCAGTCTGTCTCTTACGGACTTCACCGGTTTCGGGGTCATAATCCACCACATGATAGCAGCTGTTGTCCTCACGGAAATGGTTAGCCATAGTCGTATCGGCGTGCTTCCGGGCTATGTTGTAGAAAGTGGAGTCGCCGGACAGCTTGGAAGCTTCGAACAGCAGTTCGAGGTTCATCATATTATCAATGATAACGGGACATTTCCAGCCACGTTCAGCCTGCCACCCCTTGTCTGCATCCCATGACTGAAGTACGCCTGCTGCAGGGCGGAAACGGGTAGACAATGATTTGGCTGTCTGTATGATGACCGGCTTGTACTCCTCCTTACCCGCAAAACGGTATCCGTTCAAGTAGCTGCTGCCAATCATAAAGCCCACATCATGGTGCCAGGTAAGGTATTGTACCGAATCCAAATCCTCGGTATACTTCTCTGCCAGCGGCAGCCACTTCTGGTCACCGGTCAACTCGTACATATGCCAGATATTACCGGGGAAGAAGCCGGAACACCAATCGTCGATAGGTACATAGACAATGTTCCCATCCTTATCAATGGTACGGGGATTAAGGATTTTACCGGATTTTTCGATAATGTCTGTCTGAATTGTCTCCTGAGCCACAGCATTATCAATGTTTTCTTGGATAAAGTTGCTTTCAGCCTGCTTTTGCCCTGCGCAACCTGCCAATACAAGGAGGGAGATTCCCAATGTAGTGAGGACTGTTTTCATAATAAGGGATTTATTTATTAAGAGTTTATGATTTTTCATGCTGCAAAAGTAGAGCAAGTGTACAGATTTGACCCGCCTAAATAATTCAATTAATGGCTAAAATCGTTACTTTTGCGTCCGGAAGCACATATTTTCCACCCATTAATCACTAAACATTAATCATTACTCCCCATGACCGCACAAGAGTTTTTTAAGAACGACCGCTTCGCCACGAATGCAGGTGTAGAACTGATAGAAATAAAGGAAGGATACAGCAAGGCACGCCTGGTTATCACGGCAGAGCATCTCAATGCAGGAGGCCGTACGCAAGGAGGGGCCATCTTCACCCTTGCCGACCTGGCACTGGCAGCAGCAGCCAACTCCCACGGAACATTGGCCTTCTCTCTTTCGTCCAATATCACCTTCCTGCGCAGCAGCGGACCGGGCGATGTACTGTATGCCGAAGCACGCGAACGCTACATCGGCCGCACCACCGGATATTACCAGATCGACGTCACCAACCAGGAGGGAAAACTGATTGCCACTTTCGAATCCAGTGTATTTAGAAAAGGGGATAACATCACTTTTTCCTTACCACAGACGTCATCGGATAGCGGTTGCCCCGGACACTCTTGAAGAATGCCTTGGCCGAACCGAAATTCAAATACATGTCCAAGCGAATGGGAAGGTGGTTCTTATCATCGGATACGAAGAAGGTGATGACCTCCTTCTCCTTACCTTTCTTGTACTCTACGAAAGAGAATACCAAGCAGCGGTAAACGGTGTCGTTATTCGCCTTGACCTCCTCCTTGCCGCGGTAAATCAACGTCTGCTCTTCCACCCTGCGTCCTGTGGCCATGGGAAAGAGTATCTTCTGCCCTACCTTGTAGTCTTTAGGGTCATAAGAGCGCGCCTGCGCCAAAATGCTCAACATATCGAAGATACAGCGACTATCACTGTATTCCATCTCCTGAGCCTCACGCACGGGATTGTGCCAGGTGCGTCTCTGCTTTACATTCGCCAGTCCGTCCGAGTAGGAGAACCAAGCCTCGTCCACCGTATGGCGGCTTCCCTCCTCCGCCGCTTTACGGAAGTAGATCGGCTCCAACCTATCGCTGACATAACAAGTCAACGTATCACGCATCTTGAAGAAAAAATCGGTCTTTTTACTGCCTACACAAAGCAAGTTAAAGCGAAATGCAGGCTCGGAATGGTAAGTCGTGGCATTGGTAGTGAGGCTTGCCAGACCCACCTTCTTCCAAATGAACTTCCAATTGAAATATAAATCGTACATGACATGCTCGCCCGACTGGAAAGCTTCATTCTTTGCAGTACATTGGGCCTGAACAGACTGGGAGGTTCCCAAACAGACCGCTCCCACCATTAATAGAATGAACAATTGCTTCCGCCTAATAGCTATGGCCTCTACCACTGTTGCGGCTGCTATTGCCACTGCGGTTATTTTTGTTCCTGTTTTGCTTTTTCTTGTCTTCATCTGGTTTTTGTTTTTTTAGTTCGTCCGGCTTCTGCCTATCCAGGGACTTGGCCTTAATATCCCATTCCTGGGTCAAATCAAAGTTCGCTTTAAGCTCCAGAACCATCGGATAATAGTAAACCATTTCAGGCTGGCGCTTCTCGGCATAGTTTCCCGTATCCCAGACGCCATTCCCATTCGTATCATTTATCAGCCGCGCTCCATATTTGCCCGGATTGAGGAAATAGAAATCGGCTTTCCCATCCACCACCGGCACCGTGCGCAGCACTTTGTCCTGACCGTCCAGTAGTTCCACAAAAGCCAGAGAGTCCGCTCCATGCACATTAAAGAATATCTGCCCGTACTCTTCCAGCTTCTTGGCCTTGAAGTCCTTCTTTATCTTGTCGGAGAACAACCCGTACAACCCGCGTATGGCAGCAGAATCCACTTCAAATGTATAGCTTTCGCCGGGTGCCCATTCGGCAAACAGATTATAACGCTTCAAGTCCAAAGAGTCGCGCATAAAGTCGAACGGGATATCCTGCCACAACGAGTCCACTTTCAGTTTCAGATGGAAAGCGGTGGTATCTATGCTTGCCACCGGCTCCGTAAACGACAGAGTAAGATAATCATATACATCGATTGCAGAAGGGGCATACACATCTACAGCCAGGAATTCCGTCGGCTCGGGCTCTTCCACCTCACCTTCCTTCAACTTCTTCTTTTTCTTCTCACGCTCTTTCTGTTCCTTTTCCTTCGCTTCCTGCTTCTGCTTCTGCTGCTTGTCGTATGTCAACTTCGCCAGCACATTCAAAGTATCGGTACGGGGTACCAATCGTTTCAGGCTATCCGTATACAAATAGGTGATACTCATTTTTAGGGAATCCTGCTTATAGAGCAGAGAATCCTTTATCCAATAATGAATCGTATCGTTCCGGCCGGTAGGCTGTTCTATAACAAACGCATCTTCCTCATTAAAGTTCAATCCTTTCAATAAAGGCAACGTGTCTGCCGGAGCAGTGAAATAGAGCGAAAACTTCTCCGGAGTCAACCGTTCGGCCTTCAAAAAACGTTGCGAGAAGGAAAGCTCCTTGAAAGCACGCAGCAGAACATCATCCGGAAGGTAGTGGGTATATTGACGTTCTACAATCGTATCTACTGTCAGCGAGTCTATCCAGGTCGTATCCTGGCGCATGCGCTCTTCCATGGAAGGAATGATGATAGAGTCATTAAAAGCTATCACTTCCGTCGGCTGGGAATAGGCAAAATTCTGGTCGGCATCCTGCAAGGCATAAATGCGATACTTGCCGGGAGCCACTCCACGGATAGAGAAGCGTCCGCGACTGTCCGTACGCCCCACCCGCTCAAAAGGAAGTTTGGTAAAAGCGGAGTCGGCCAGATTGGCATGCAGACCGACCAGCATTCCTTTCACCGGTTCAAGATTGGCCGCATTCAGTACTGTACCGGCCACAGCCATAGAGTCGAGACGGTCGCCCGTAGAGAAAGAATAGAAGAAATTCTCCAAGGGATTCCCCTCATTATTATCCTGGATGGCATCACCAAAATCGAATGTATAAGTAGTATTGGGTTTCAATGTATCCTGCAGAGTGATGACCACCTTCTTCCCATTAGACTTAATTTCGGGCTGCTGCACCTGCGGAGGGGATATTACAATCTTCTCATTCGGCTTGTCAAGCTTGATAAATTCATCGAACTCAATGGAAAGTTTATTTTTATTGTGATGGAGTGCGCCGGGCGTGGGAGTACCGGAAATAAAACGCGGAGGAGTCTCATCATAAGGTCCTCCTTCAATACGGCCCACACTGGCACAAGAATACAGTGCGGCAGCTATGGCAACACCCCCCAACAACCTGCGGAAAAGCGGCTTCATTTTAGTATGGCGTTTACGTTCTAACATGCTGCAAAAATAAAGGTTATCTGCCAATTAGCGGTATGCTTTACAGTATTTTAATCAAAAAATGTCCTTTCGTTCTCATCTATGTATGAAACATAGTTAAAAAAGGAAGTGTTTCACCCCTTATATACTAAGAAAAGAATATTTTTGCAGACGAAAACTGAATAGGAGTATTCAGTTTTCTTTTTCCTGCCTTATTTCTAAATCATGAATTACACACGAAAACGCCTTTCAAGAATCGAAAAAAAGAAGAATATAAAATTATACAGAGAACAAAAAAGAGTATGAAGAGTAGATTAGTATTATTGGCATGTTGCCTGGCACTGCTCAGCAGTTGCGGACAAGGCGACAAAGGAACGGGTAAAGCTCCCGAATTTGCAGTGATTGAGGCAAAGACCACCACTGCCAACTTGACAAACAGCTACCCTGCTACTATCAAGGGTAAACAAGATGTAGAAATCCGCCCGATGGTGAGTGGGTTCATCACAAAATTGCACGTGGACGAAGGCGCAACAGTGCGCAAAGGACAAGTGTTGTTCAGCATCGACCCCGTACAGTATCAGGCAGCCGTAAATTCGGCCAAAGCTGCTGTTGAAACAGCCAAAGCTGCCGTAAACACACAAGAACTGACTGTAAACAACAAACGTGAACTGAACAAGAAAAACATCATCAGTGACTACGATTTGCAAATGGCCGAAAACCAGCTGGCACAGACAAAGGCACAACTAGCACAAGCCAATGCCCAATTGGTCAATGCCAAGAACAACTTGTCATACACCAGTGTAACCAGCCCCAGTGACGGTGTAGTAGGTAGCATTCCCTACCGCGTAGGTAGCTTGGTTAGTCCTTCCGTAGCCAGCCCGCTGACTACCGTTGCCGACATCTCCGAAATGTACGCCTACTTCTCCATGACCGAACGCCAACTCTTGTCACAGATTCGTGAAGGCGGTAGCACCAAGGAAATTCTGGAAAAGATGCCGAATGTACAGTTGCAGCTCATCGACGGAACCATGTATGCCGACAGTGGCCGCGTGGAGACAATCAGCGGAGTCATTGACCAGACTACCGGTTCGGTAACCATGCGTGCCCTCTTCCCCAACAAGCACAACGTGCTGCGTAGTGGAAGCACCGGCAATGTGGTATTCCCCAACCCGCTGCATGATGTCATCATGATTCCACAGTCTGCCACTACCGAAATCCAGGACAAGCAGTTCGTATTCGTACTGCAACCGGACAACACGCTGAAAAATACCGAAGTTAAAGTGTTCAGCTTAGACGACGGCAAGTATTATTACGTGACGGAAGGTTTGAAAGCAGGCGAAAAAATCGTTATCGAAGGGGTACAGAACCTGAAGGACGGACAGTCCATCACGCCCATCACGCCTGCTGAAAAGGAAGCCGAATACCAGAAGGCCCTAAAAGACCAGAAAGAAGGCAATATTCAGACTGCGTTTCAATGAAAGAATGAAAAATAAAAAAATTCTTCAATTTTTAATTCCTTAATTGTTCATGAAATGAAATTAGATAGATTTATTAACCGTCCGGTACTATCAACGGTAATTTCCATCCTGATAGTAATCTTAGGAGTTATTGGTCTGGCTACCTTGCCTATCACCCAATACCCGGACATTGCACCTCCCACCGTATCGGTAAGTGCGACTTACCAAGGTGCCAATGCCCAAACGGTGCTTAACTCCGTTATCGCTCCGCTGGAGGACCAGATTAACGGTGTGGAAAATATGATGTATATGAGTTCGAGCGCCACCAACAGCGGTTCGGGCGACATCTCCATCTACTTCAAGCAAGGTACCGACCCCGATATGGCAGCGGTGAACGTACAGAACCGCGTTTCCATGGCGCAAGGCTTGCTGCCTGCCGAAGTTACCAAAATCGGTGTAACCACCCGTAAACGCCAGACTTCCATGTTGATGGTATTCTCCATCTATGATGAAAAAGACCAGTACAACATCGAGTTCCTGGAAAACTACGCCAACATCAACCTTATCCCTGAGGTGAAACGTGTCAACGGTGTGGGCGATGCCATGGTATTGGGACAAGACTACTCCATGCGTATCTGGCTGAAACCTGATGTAATGGCCCAATACAAACTTATCCCCAACGATGTGGTTGCCGCCTTGAGCGAACAGAACATCGAAGCGGCTCCCGGCCAGTTGGGTGAGCGCGGTAACCAAACCTACCAGTATACCCTGCGCTACAAAGGACGTCTGCAACAGACTACGGAGTTCGAGAACATTGTCATCAAGGCCTTGGAGAACGGTGAAATACTCCGTCTGAAGGATGTAGCAAATGTGGAACTGGGCCGTCTGTCATACGGATTCAACAATATGGTAAACGGACATAAAGCCGTGAGTTGTATCATTTTCCAGATGGCAGGCAGTAATGCCACGCAGACCATCTCGGATATCGAGGCCCTGCTGGACGACTATTCCAGCAAACTGCCCGCCGGCTTGAAGATAAACATTGCACAGAGTGCCAACGACTTCCTCTTCGCTTCCATACATGAGGTAATCAAGACATTGATCGAGGCCTTTATCCTGGTGTTCATCGTAGTGTATATCTTCCTGCAGGATATGCGCTCCACGTTGATTCCCGCCATCGCCATTCCCGTGGCGTTGATTGCCACCTTCTTTGTATTGAAACTGATTGGCTTCAGTATCAACTTGCTGACCCTTTCGGCCATGGTGCTTGCCATTGCGATTGTGGTCGATGATGCCATCGTCGTCGTCGAGGGCGTCCATGCCAAGCTGGACCAGGGCTACAAATCGGCCCGTACAGCTTCCATCGATGCCATGAGTGAACTGGGTGGTGCCATCGTCTCCATTACGTTGGTGATGATGTCCGTATTCGTTCCCGTGAGCTTCATGGGAGGTACGGCAGGTACTTTCTACCGTCAGTTCGGTTTGACCATGGCGATTGCCATCGGTTTCTCGGCTCTGAACGCCCTGACCCTGAGTCCTGCGCTGTGTGCCATCTTCCTGAAACCTCACAACGGCGGACACGAAAGTCTGAAAGAGCGTGTAGGCGTTGCCGCCAAGGAAGCCCGCAAGATTATGATTGCACGTTATGCCGACTCTATAGGCCGGTTGATGCGTCCCGGCATTACACTGCTCTTCGTGACGGTAGCTATCCTGGGCATGATTTTCGGTCTGTTCAGCTTCAGCGAACACCCCATTCTGTGTAGCTTGATGATTATCATCAGTGTGCTGGCGTTGGCAGGTATGACTACCGACAAGTTCAAACAATCCTTCAATGACTCATACAACGGTATCCTGGGCAAGTATAAGAAACAAGTGCTGTTCTTCATCCAGAAACGCTGGATATCGGCAGGACTGGTTATCGGCTCTATTGTACTGTTGGGCGTATTCATGCAGATAACCCCGACCGGTATGGTGCCCAACGAAGACACCGGTACCATCATGGGCGCTGTGACACTGCCTCCGGGCACTTCACAAGAACGCGCACAAGAGATTTTGAACCGTGTGGACAGCTTGGTTGCTGCAGACCCTGCCGTACAGTCACGTACCGTTATCTCAGGTTATAGCTTCTTGGGCGGTCAAGGCCCCTCCTACGGTTCACTCATCATCAAGCTGAAGAACTGGGAAGAACGTTCCACGATGCAGAACTCCACGATTGTGTACGCCACCTTGTACATGCGCGCCCAAAAGATTATCAAGGAAGCGCAGGTATTGTTCTTCGCGCCACCTATGATTCCGGGTTACTCGGCTTCAAGCGACATCGAGTTGAACATGCAGGACAAGACGGGTGGTGATTTGAACCACTTCTTCGACGTGGTGAACAACTATACTGCTGCCCTGGAAGCGCGTCCGGAAATCAACTCCGCCAAGACCTCCTTCAACCCCCACTTCCCGCAATACCAGCTGGACATTGATGCTGCCGCTTGTAAGAAAGCAGGCATCAGCCCCAATGATATCTTGACTACCTTGCAGGGATATTACGGTGGTTTGTATGCTTCCAACTTCAACAGCTTCGGTAAGATGTACCGCGTAATGGTACAAGCCGAACCTGATGCTACCAAGAATATGGAAACACTGCAAAGCATCAAGGTGCGCAACGGCAACGAGATGGCACCTATCACGCAGTTCATCTCCATCAAGAAAGTATATGGTCCTGACGTCATCAGCCGTTTCAACCTCTACACCTCCATGAAGGTGATGGTGGCTCCCGCATCAGGCTACACTTCCGGTCAGGCTCTGCAAGCCATTGCCGAAGTGGCGCAGGAAAACCTGCCTGCCGGTTTCGGTTATGAGTTGGGAGGTATGGCGCGTGAAGAGGCCGAAACGAGTGGCAGCACTACGGGACTCATCTTCATATTGTGCTTCGTATTCGTTTATCTGTTGCTGAGTGCCCAGTACGAAAGCTACATCCTGCCTTTATCCGTATTGCTGTCCGTGCCGTTCGGTCTGCTGGGTAGCTTCCTCTTTGTAGGCGGTATAGGCGCATTGGGCAGCATCCCGGCACTGAAAATGATTCTGGGTACGATGTCCAATGACATCTATATGCAGATTGCCCTCATCATGTTGATGGGTCTGTTGGCCAAGAATGCCATCTTGATTGTAGAGTTTGCCCTCGAACGCCGCAGAATGGGTATGAGTATCACCTGGGCAGCCGTATTGGGTGCCGCAGCCCGTCTGCGTCCTATCTTGATGACGTCGTTGGCAATGATTGTCGGTCTGCTCCCGCTGATGTTTGCTTCCGGTGCGGGTGCCAACGGTAACCGTACGCTGGGTACGTCTGCCATCGGCGGTATGTTAATCGGTATGATTCTGCAAATCTTCATAGTGCCCGCACTGTTCGTGGCATTCCAGTACTTGCAGGAGAAATTCAAGCCGATGGAATGGGAAGATGTGGACAACTCGGATGCAGAACCGGAGATTGAACAATATACAAAATAGTGATTAACGATTAGCGATTATGAAGAAAATAATATGCCTGATGTGCGCAACTGCTTTATTGAGCAGTTGCCACATCTACAAATCATACGACAGACCCGAAGACATAACAACTGCCGGACTGTATCGCGACACGGCGTCCGTGAACGATACATTAGCCGCAGATACGGCCAACTTCGGTAATCTGCCTTGGAGAGAAGTGTTCACAGACCCACAGCTGCAGACACTTATCGAGCAAGCACTCACCAACAACGGTGACCTGCGCAGTGCCGCCTTGAACGTGAAACAAGCACAAGCCGCACTGATGTCTGCCCGTCTTGCCTATGCTCCGACGCTTGCCTTGTCTCCGCAAGGAACCGTCAGCAGCTGGGACAAGGGAAAGGCTACACAAATCTACTCCCTGCCCGTCACCGCAAGCTGGCAAATCGACCTCTTCGGCCAACTGCTGAACCCGAAGCGACAAGCAAAGGTTAGCTTGAAGCAGACGCAATTCTACGAACAAGCCGTCCAGACGCAAGTCATCGCCGGCGTAGCCAACATGTACTACACCCTGCTGATGCTGGACCGCCAACTCCAAATCACCGAAGGCACCGTCGAGATTCTGAAAAAGAACCTGGAGACCGTGCAAGCCATGAAAGATGCAGGCATCTACGGAACCACTTCTGCTGCCGTAGAGCAGAGCCGCACTGCCTACGCTCAAGTCATGGCATCACTGCCCGACATACGCCAGAGCATACGCGAAACCGAAAACGCCCTCTGCCTGATGTTGCACCAACCAGCACAGAACATCGCACGCGGTGTGCTGGAAGAGCAACAGCTGCCTACGGAATTTTCAGTAGGTATCCCCTTGCAGTTGCTATCCAACCGTCCGGACGTGAAAGCTGCCGAGATGTCACTGGCTGCCAACTACTATAACACCAATAGCGCCCGTGCCGCTTTCTACCCGCAGATTACATTGAGCGGTTCAGGAGGCTGGACCAATAACTCCGGTGCAGGTATCGTCAACCCGGGCAAACTGCTGGCTTCCGCCATCGGTTCGCTGACGCAACCCTTGTTCTATCGCGGTGCCAACATTGCCCGTCTGAAACAAGCCAAGGCACAAGAGGAGCAGGCTAAGATTCAGTTCCAAACCGCCCTGCTGAATGCCGGAAATGAAGTGAGCAACGCCCTGCATCTGTATCAAATGGAGAAGGACAAAGCCGTTTCACGCACTATTCAAGTAAATTCTGCCCGCCAAGCTGCCTCAGATACAAAAGATTTGTTTAACTTAGGCACGTCGACTTATCTGGAAGTCTTGTCTGCCGAGCAGTCTTATCTCAGCGCACAGCTTGCAGAAGTATCCGACACCTTCAGCAGCATGCAGGCGGTTATCAGCCTGTATCAAGCGCTTGGAGGAGGAAGAGAATAAAATGAGCGATAAGTGATTAGTGGTTAGCGATTAATGAAATAGTAAATCCTAATCACTAACCATTTATCACTAATCATTAATCATTAATCGCTAATTACTATGATAAGTCCGTTAGCTTATGTAGATTCTGCCGCAAAAATCGGCAAGAATGTAACCATCCAGCCCTTTGCTTTTATCGAAGGGAACGTGGAAATCGGTGATGACTGTATTATTATGTCGGGGGCAAAAATTCTGCACGGTACCCGCATGGGAAAAGGGAACAAGGTGCATCACAATGCCGTTCTGGGTGCCGAACCGCAAGACTTCCATTATACGGGAGAGAACAGCATGCTGATTATCGGTGATAATAACGACATCCGCGAGAACGTGGTTGTCAGCCGTGCTACCCATGCAGGAAGCGCTACCCGCATCGGCAATGAAAACTACCTGATGGATGGTGTACACCTCTGCCACGACGTGCAGATAGGCAACCATTGTGTACTGGGCATCAAGACTACCGTAGCCGGAGAATGTCAGATAGACGACTGCACCATTCTGAGCAGCAACGTCATTCTGCACCAATACTGCCACATTGGAAGTTGGGTACTGATCCAAGCAGGCTGCCGCATATCAAAGGATGTACCGCCTTATATCATCATGAACGGTAATCCGGCGGAATACCACGGTATCAACGCTGCTGTGCTTCAACACAAACACCAGGTGACCGAACGTGTATTGCGCCATATCGTAAATGCCTACCGTCTGGTATACCAGGGAAACTTCAGCGTGCAGGATGCCTTGCAGAAGATTGAAGACCAAGTACCGATGAGTGACGAGATACACAATATCATCAACTTCATCAAGAATTCCAAAGGAATCGTGAAGTAAAAACCCTTCTTCGGGCACGAATCACGCAGACTATTACGGATGGATAAATTCTTTTCTGTAAGTTTGCGTAGTTCGTGCCTTTTTCTAAAGACCTTTACAGATATTTCTCCCACAAATATCTCAACGGACTAAGCAATCTTTCAGTCACACTTCGTTCGTCTGTCATGACCTCTGCCATACCGGTCAGTTCTCCTTTGAATTCCAGCTGTTTACCATAGGAAGTGCATAAGTCTTGCGGCAGGCTTATGGTGACGGTATAGGCGCTTTCATCGTCTGCCAACAACGAGACGGACATTACCTTCCCCGTCAGGAAACCGAACTCCATGTATGGATAACCGGTCACGCTGATGTTTACCCGCTGTCCGGGCATTACTTTACCCGAACCTCCGGCGGGAAGTTTTATCTTTCCGATGATGCTTCCCGGGGCTTTGGCTACGATGGAGAACACCTTGTCTCCGCTACTGACGTTCTGGTTCTTTTGCCAGATGTGGTTGTAGGAGAGTATGCCGTTTGCCGGGCTGACGAAGAGATAAGCCAGTTCCCAATCATTGATGCTGACTTGCAATTCGTTGTAGGCAGTTTTCAGGGCCACATTCAAGTTGTTGGACTCCCGGCTTTGCTCCATTTGTGTTTCGATGATGCTTTGCTGCAACTGCGCTTCCTGTATTCTGGCGGAAGACAGTGAGGTCATTAGCTGTTCCCGGCTCTGCTGCTTGTTCAAGAATGTTTGTTTGGCTTCCTCGTATTCCGATTGTGCAGTCAGCCCTTCATCAAAAAGTTGCTTCTCGCGGTTGTGTACGGTAGAAGCTATCCGCACTTGTTCCTTGTCCAGTTCTGCTTGTCTGTTCAGGTGGGCGATGTAGTTGCGGTATTCCTGCAACTCCCGGCGGGTGGCCTCCACCTTCTGTTCGTACAGATTCAGTGAGAGGAAGTTGCGGTAGTCCGTCAGGCTTTTCAGGAAAGAGGCGTAGGCGTTCTGTATGCTTCCCAGGGACAGCTTCTCCGGGAACTGCGCGGTGCAGACGCTGCTGTCTGCCGGATTGAAGGATGCCAGCTGCTCCTTCAGGCGCAGCACGTCTTCCGTCACGACAGGATTCTCCAGTACGGCGATGATGTTTCCCGTCCACACGGAATCCCGGTCCTTGTGGTACACCTCCTTTATTTTCCCGCTTCCCCGTGCCACCATCCATATCGGCGGATGCTCCGTAGTGATGGTAATGGAAGCACTTATCACGTCGGGATATTTAAAGAAACACCCGCCTATGAAGAAGAGTGCCAGCACCACGAAGAACACCGTGATGCCCCATCGTACCAGTGCATGCGGCGGACGGGTCAGTATCTCCTGCACCTCCTCACTCCGCAATTCTATGTCCTTCCTCCCGTTTTCCATTTTCAACTTTCCATTCTCAAAGCTCCAGCTGATTCTTCACCAGCTTATAATACCTTCCTTCCCTCGCTATCAGTTCCTCGTGCGTCCCCGTTTCCGCTATCCGTCCCTGCTCTATCACCACTATCCGGTCTGCATTCCGCACGGTACTCAGCCGGTGGGCCACCACTACCGATGTCCTTCCTTCGAAGAAGCGCTGCAGGTTCTCCATGATGATGCGCTCGTTGTTGGCATCCAGTGCGTTGGTGGCTTCGTCGAAGAAGATGAATTCCGGGTTCTTGTACACGGCGCGGGCGATGAGTATGCGCTGTTTCTGTCCCTGGCTCAATCCGTGCCCTTCCTGGCCTATCCGGGTGTTGTATCCCAATGGCAGTCCCTCGATGAATCCGTGTATGTTTGCCACTTCCGCCGCATGCCGCAGGCGTTCCTTGTCGATGTGCTCCACCCCGGGGGCGATGTTGCCGGCAATGCTGTCCGAGAAGATGAACCCGTCCTGCATCACCACGCCGCACCGTTTGCGCCACTCGCGGATGCTGAAGTTCTCCAGCGAGGTGTCGCCCAGCAGTATCTGTCCGCTTGCAGGCGGATAGAATCCTAATAGCAGCTTCACCAGCGTGGTCTTTCCGCTTCCGCTCATTCCTACGATGGCTGTCTGTCTGCCCGATGCGATTTCCAGACTGATGTTGTCTAAGGTGGGCGTTTCGCCGAGCGGGTCGTATTTGAAACTCAGGTTTTCTATCCGCAGGTCTTTCCCTGTGGGTATCTCCCTTATCAGGTCTTTTGTGGGGTCTTCTTCATCGGGGCTGTCCCGCACCTCGCCCAGGCGGTTTGTGCTGAGGCGCGCGTCCTGCATGTCGCGGGCAAAGGTGATGAGTTCGTTTATCGGACTGTTCAGTTGTCCGATGATGTACTGCACGGAGAGCATCATGCCCAGTGTCATTTCCCCTTGTACCACCAGCGAGGCCACCAGTCCCGTGATTACTATGTTCTTGGTCTGGTTTATCAGTACCGCTCCCGAGTCCTGGTACTGCCTCAGCGCAAGGCTCCGGATGTTCACTTTGAACAGCCGTGCCTGTATGCGTTCCCATTCCCACCGCTTCTGCTGCTCGCAGGCACTCAGCTTTATCTCCTGCATGCCGTTCACCAGCTGCACCACCGTGCTCTGGTTGGCGCTCTGCTGGGCAAACCGCTTGTGGTCCAGTTCCGCCCGTTTCTTCATGAAGAGCCAGACGTAGGAGATGTAGAGTGCGCTCCCTCCCATGAAGATAAGGAAAATCATGCCGCTGTACACCAGCAGCACGATGCCGAATATCAGGATGTTGAAGGTGGAGAACGCCACGCTGAGGCTGCTTCCGGTCAGGAAGTTCTGTATGCGCGTGTGGTCGTTGATGCGTTGCAGGATGTCGCCCGTCATCTTGGTGTCGAAGTAGCCCATAGGGAGCTTCATCATCTTGATGAGGAAGTCCGAAATCAGGGCGATGTTGATGCGTGTGCCCAGATGCAGCAATATCCATCCGCGTATGAACTCCACGGCGCTGCTGCTGAAGGACAGCATCAGTTGGGCAATGAGCACCAGGTAGATAAATCCGAGATTTTGGTTGTTGATGCCGAAGTCCACGATGCTCTGCGTGAGGAAGGGGAGCATCAGCTGTATCATGCTGCCCAGCAGCAACCCCAGCAGCAGTTGTCCCACCAGTTGCTTGTAGGGGCGCAAGTAAGAATAGAGGAAGCCGAAGCCTTTATAGTTTGTCTTTTCCCCCTCATCTTCTTGTGCATAGAATTCCGGTGTAGGTTCCAGCAACAGTGCCACTCCCGTATCTTCTCCGTCCGTTTTGGCGCTGAGCCAGCAACGGCAGAATTCTTCCCGGGTGTATTTCAGCTTGCCTGCTCCGGGGTCGGCCACCCATACATGCTTGTCGTTCATCCGGTAGACCACGACGAAATGTTGCTGGTTCCAGTGGACGATACAAGGTAAAGGGGCTTCTTGCAGCATTTCGTAGCTCACTTGCACACAGATGCTCCGAAATCCAATCTTCTCAGCCGCTTCGCTGATACCCAGCATAGAGACACCTTCGCGAGTGATGAATGACTTTTCCCTCAGACCTTCCAAAGAATAGCGCTTGCCATAGAAGGCGGACACCATGCGCAGGCAGGTGGGGCCGCAGTCCATCACGTCGTGCTGGGAGTAGTGAGGAAAGGATTTCATTTGATTAACTATATAAAAAGTCAATATCTTTGATGTTATAATAGCTTGGAAATTTCCTCCCATTAATAAATAGAATGGGGGTAGTGTAAAACTTATGTGTTATACACCATTTTTCTTGTGCATTGATGAAAGGCTCGTATTTAGGGATTTCATCCAAGAACTTAATGTTATGTAGGATTTTATTTTTACTGATAGGATAGTTATCAACATATTTTTTTAGTATCATGGCAAATAATTGGGGATTCTTTTGATAGCCAGAGAGAATATGGGAAGCTATTACTATCGATTCTGGATGTTTCTTTTGGTCTAACAAAAATATTAAATCCAATTTGGTATTGGCTTTTCTTTGAAGGATGGGCATTAGTTTTTGTAGCTCTTTTATGCATGAAACACAAATAGGACTGAAAATAAGAGTAAGGCATATTTCGGCATCTGGATTTCCTATTGATATTTTATTCACTTTGTCAACATCTGTAAGACAAAGTTCTTGTTGAAAAAGATATTGGGAAATGTTTTCGTCATATATTAATTCGTTGTATTTTCTTTTCAAGGTGGTGTGTTCTTTTTGAGTGGCAATTATCGGCTTGATGACTATATAGATAGATGTAACAGTAACGAAGATCGTCGTTATTTCTATTATTGATTTCAAATGTAGCAATTCGTATATATAATTCATCTTTAAAGTACATATACTTAGCATAAACAGAAAAACGAATACCACTTGTACAGAAAGGCAAAGGGTACACCATTTTCTTGCTATGAATTTCTGATAAAAAAGAGAATAGCATACATATCCGATACTGCAAACAGACAGGAAGTTTATAAGTGCCTGTGCTGTACCAAATGGTAGGAATAGTAATACAATTAAAAGAGATAAAAAATACACAAAACCTATATCGCTCCAAGAAACAAGTCCGAGGAAATATGCGTCTTTGAAATCCAAGATAGAAGAACAATCTATATTATTCTTATTTCCGGTGGCTGAACATAATTTTTTAATGTGTACATTGTACTTGTCTATTTGGTCTACAAACAAAAGTATGGATGCAGTCAGTCCTCCTAAAACGCCTGTAAGATATAGATAAAAAAGAATGCCTCCTTCGTGCTTTAAAATAAGTAAATATGCGAATAATATGGCTACACACAATATAAGCATAGGATATTTTATTTGCTGAATGATTGTGCTGAATTTCATTTTTAGTGGAATACTGATTTTACCTGGTCGGTTATCCATAATAAGGATGTTACCGTCCCACATATCTTCAAAATCCTTTCTCGATATACTTTCTATCTTTCCTTTCTCATCAATAGTCTGAATAGATTCGGCAGTAACTTTTGTTATAAACAGGAACAAATCCACATTTGTAATAACATGAGCAATGAAAGGAGAGGGTATATTTGTCAGTTCTTCATAACTGGTATGTATGGCAAAACTATCTTTGCCCATCCTATGTAATATATACTGGAAAGATAGGAAACTGGGAAAATCCGGATGTTCCTTCAATATTACATATAATGCAGCAGAATATTTGCAGCCATAATATTTTGTGATAATCTTCAAAATGGTTCTTGCATTGTCTTTTATTATTTTTTGATGTGCATTCATTCTGTTGCTTTACTGTTTTAAATATTTGTCTATCGTTGTTGCCGCTTGTTGGTCACTTGGTCTTGGAGCATTCACTTCAACAATATTGCCCTGTTTGTCGAAAATGATGTATCGGGGAATTAATTCCAGCTTTAGCTTTTCCAGTATTTTACTGTTCTTTGGGTTTGTGATGAGGAAATTGTCGGGTACTTCCGACAAGCCTTCCTGCTCTACTGCCTTTTTCCAGCTGCTTTCCTGGTCCTTGAAGGCGAGATAGACGAATACCACATCTTTTCCCTTGTACAGCTCTCTTAGCTTTGCCGATGGAGGCATTTCTTCCCGGCAGGGTACACACCAGCTTGCCCAAAAGTCCACATAAATGACCTTTCCCCTGTTTTTTTTCAACAATATGTTCAAGTTGGTAGGCTTTCCGTGGATGTCCTTCAGCAATAACTGGTTGGCATCGGCAGACAAGTTATATTGGTCTCTTATCTTGTTGGGCAGCAGTGTGTCTTGGGTGATATGGATATATTTGTCAAGATAGCTGTTTACGTCTTGTGCCGAAAAGTTTTCGCCGATTTCTTTGATGCAGCGTTCAAGCAGGATTTGTTTTGATTTTGGCTGAAATGTTTTCGGAGATAGCTCATCGAAGGTTTGACGCCAGTCGTTGCTTCCTCCCTGCGATTTGCGTATTGTCGGGATGTGCTGATTCAAAAACCAGAGGTAGTAGTCCAGAAATTCACGGTAGGAGGGATAACGGATATATTTGTCGGCTATTCCGGGCTCCATTTGGCGGTAGAAGGCGGTGTCTTCATTCAGCATTCTCCGGGATTCATAGTCTTTCAGCTTGAGCAGGTATTGATAACGGTCGTGTATCTCGCTTGAGATAAGTTTCTGTTCTTTAAAGGAATTGATAGTATCTGTGTAGTTCTTTTTGTAACTGTCGAACATGGATTGTAATGAATCCAAAGGACAATAATCTATTATTAATGAAGTCCAATTGTTGGCTCGTATCATGTTAATGCTTTGGGCAATCCGTACCCAATCGCTTCCCAAGCATGTTTTTGCTTCTAAGCCGGAGTGTGTCCTCCCTTTACGCAATTCATAGTTCATATTATAGATTCTGTTGCGTTCCGGGTGATGCTTGCTGCTTAAAATGGGGTAGTTCAGGCTATCCATTGAAATAGTAATGGTATCCCCTTGCATTAAAGGGTAGTAGTTGAACTCAAAATCCCCATAGTTGAGCCCCAGCTCCTTGAAATGTTCAGTGGAATAGAGGGTTATGGTATCGAAATCTTTGTCCGGCATGTATTCCATAAGAGTTCCTATACTGTCGGTATAGAGGACTTTAGGCATCGGCACGTGTCTCACTCCTCCCGGTGTCCTGTGGGGCTTAGGATGGTAATGATTGAAACATACTACAATATTCTTTCCACATTTCTCATTGATGGCTTGTTGCCGGCAAGATGAAATGCTTATTACCAGAAAAAAGATGATACATATATACTTCATAAGTATAGGCTTTTAATTTATGATGATATTAAATAATGAATAGGAAAATTATTAGTTTGAATAACAATTTTCCTATTCTGTAACCTGCGGATTATCCGCAGTAGCTACTTGAAGGGCAGCTATCACAGCACCAATTTCCCTTGGCGGTAGCCATGAATTGAGCTTGAACTTTGGTTACACCGCACTCTACTCTACCACTTGGAGATTTGTAGCCACAAGTACCAAAACCACCTTTGATAGCTCTCATTTGTTTTTTATTGAGGGCTTTCGCTTTTAAGTCATTAAAATTCATAGTGTTCAAGATTAATTTAGTTCTACTCTATTAAAGCTTTTCGATTCCGCTTATATTTAGTGCACAAAATATCATAAATTGAAGTAGCCTTCCAAGAATATGTCATCTGTTTCTATTTCAATGGAGTATTCTCCGCTCTTCTCACCGTTAAGGTCTATATTAAGAGTAACAGGATTACTACATGTCTCTGAATAGACCGTTTCACCGGTAGTTTCGTTGGTGATAGTGATAGTGGCAGACTCAATGTTTTCATTGAAGCTGACATTTACCACATTATTATATAGGTAAGCATCTACTATCGGCATATATATGCTACGGACTACAGGACCTCCTTCTTTATTAATAGGTGGTATATAGTCGCCAGGAACTGTTTGTTGGAGAACAATCTTTATACAATCATTCACTTTCTCCGCATGTACTGCTATATTGCCAAGAGAGAAAATTGTTAGCAGGATAAATAATAGTCTTCTCATATTTATACGTTTTATTTGTTTTCGTTGTCATAAATATAGGACTATTTTAGCTTATGGATATGTATAAAACATGTATAAAGTGATGTATAAAGTGCTGTATAACGGTGCTTATATATGTATAAATAGTTAATTTGTCTTAACGCACAGTTCCTTCAACACCTTTTGCAGAGAAGTTGAACCGTGAGGAAAGCCCATCCGCTTCTCAACAATGCGATTCGCTTTTTTGTAGACGGTGTCTCGTTTGCAGCCCAACAGACATCCGAAATAGCTGACCGGCAAATCGGTCAGGTATAGACAGCAGAGGTGAATTTCTTCTTGCAGCAGTTTGCAATCCGCACATAGCCTTAAGGTGATTTGGTTCCAACGTCGGTCTGTTTCGGCAATCAGTTGCAACCAGTCCTCCTTTTCCATGTGCAGCTCCGAGCTGTCATGGTCTTTGTAGTCTTGGATGATTTGCTTCATCTTGGTTTTTACATCCGAATATTTTTGTGTGCTTGTCAAGAGCAGAACTCGTTCGTGGTTCAGGGCTTCCAGCTCATTACGCAATTGCTTTTTCTGCGCTGCATCATAATGCAGTTGTTCCAACTCTCTTTCTAAATATGCGATTCTGTTTTCTTTCTGCCGTTGCTCTTCTTCAAGTTTGGCATTTTGTTGCTGCATTGCGGTTTGTACCTCTTTCAGTCTGTCCTTTTCTTCCTCCAAAAGGAAGGTTCTTCTCCGGTATCTTTTCAGCATGTACAAGGCCAAGAACGCTGCCGCTACAACAGACAACAGGAGACCGTTATATTTACTGATGACTGAATCGTGTTTCTTCTGTTGATGGGCTATCTGGGCACTCTTTTCGGCATCAATCACGGAATAGGCTTGTCTGTTACGGTTGTTCCGCAAACTATCCGTGTAGATGGAGCCGGTTCGTTCCAAGTCCAATGATGTTTTAAAATCTCCGGAAGCTTTTGCTATATCTGATAATAACTTGTAAACTCCTGCTTTTATGGCATGACTCTTATCAGGAAGGGCTTTGTTTAGATAGAAGGAGGCAGAGTCATATTGCCGGTTCTCGTAATAGGCATTTCCTAATATATAGAAAGCATTGTAGCAGAAAGTTGTATCTTCCTGCAGGGCAAAGTTTTGCTTGGCAAACTCCACTGCTTTCTTTCCATTCTCCATTCTGTAGTACAATGTGCTTAGTGCAGACAGTATGGTTCTGTTCAGAGTTTTGTTGTTTGTCATTTTAGCCATATACAGTGCTTGCAGCATCAGTTTTTCAGCTTTCGGATAGAATGACTTCCCTTTTTCCATCCGAATCATTCCCTGCTGTGACAAAGCTTCTGCCTGAAGCAGCGAATCTTTCAGCAGGACAGCCATTTGCTCCGCTTCCCGATATATGGAATCTGCTTGCTCATTTAAATCTTGTGCATAATACAAGTAACCTATATTATTGCAGATAAGGCTTTGCAAACGAATGTTTTTTGTTTTTTTTGCTAAGATGTTCGCTGTAAGAAAGCTGGTAACGGCTTCCTCTGCTTTCTTCATGTCTCTGTAAACGCATCCCCAATAGTAATATGCCCGTGCTTGCAGTAGGGCATCCTCATGCGTGTCATAGTAGCGCACGGCCACTTGTATCAGCGAATCATCCGTCTGCACCATGTAGTTCTTGTCCCGTGCCTGCGTCAGCAGCAGTGCATGGTAGGCACGGTCTGCTTTTGTGCTCAGGCTGTCGGTTGAGATACTTTCCAGCATGTGCAGTGCGCTGTCCGGATGCAAATTCATCAGCGAGTCTGCCCGTACCAATAGTGTATTGTAGTCCGTCTTTTCGGTGCAGGCTGCCAATAGTGCGGTCAGTATGGCTATGAGGGCTATGGTTCGTTTTCTCATGCAGTTTGCAGCTTGATATACTGCAAAAATAATGTTTTTTGTTTAGCTTATCCTTGTCCGGTCGTGTTTTTTTCAAAGGATGCATTCCCGTTTGAACCGTATTCATCGTGTGCTGTACAGGGTTTCTTTGTGTTCCGCATACGTGTTTCTCCCGAGAAACCTTTTGATTTGCCAATGTTCTACTATAGTGAACAAGTCAGACCACTAAGGTGAACAAATCAGCTCACTTAGGTGAACAAATCAGACCACTTAGGTGAGCCGTTGTCAATACGCTGCGTTTGGCACAAGAAATATATATGCTTTTCTCAATAAAGGACGGGGAGAGACGGACGAAAGCCCGTGCGTCTTGAGGGGAGTGATAGTAAGCAACAGGATAAAGCCGAAAGGGTGAGGGCAAATTTTGCCCTCACCCTTTTTATTTGCTCTCACTCACCACCGCAATGCCGATGAACAGGGCGTTTCAGGAAAGCGGTGAGGGTAGTGAGGGCAGGTTTGCAAACTTTCTCTTTTGAACTTGCTGAAGATCTGATTCCGAATACCGGGTTCACACGGAAAATACCGCCTCCTTACTCGAAATGCAGTGCACCGAAGAACTCCGGACAATGGAAGTTCGGCTTCTCCAGTTCAATCGGATTCCAGGAAAGGAAGTGGGGGGTCTGAAGCTTGTCACCACACTTATAGAAGTTGGCACGAATGGTCTGGCCATCCAATGAAGTGATGCGGTGCAGGAAGAAAGCGGAATAGGGAACGACCAGAGCCACTTCCCAACTGCACTCTCCTACTCTTTCTTCAAACGCTTCACGTCCCAAAGAAGCCCAGCGTTGCACCTTGTCGAGCACTTCCTGCGGGGCATGCTGGCGGTTTCCACGTCCGGCACCCGCACCGATAAGCAGCGTTCCGGCACAATTACACTCCATATTGTAGTACACTCCGTCACCGGCAGGCACAGAGAAGAACTCTATACAAGCATCTTCCCAGACCGGACCGTTATCGTGTCCTGCCACGGCGCGTACACTCGCTTCCCTTACCTTGAAATGCAGCAGAATGGCATCTTCCGTATGCGCTATGCGGAACGCCACATCGGGAGTATAAGGAAAAGCAGCCCAATTCACTGTGTTCACGGGCTGAAACGCCACCTTCTCTTCATCCAGAAGAGCCGGAACCGACTCTACCGGTATATTGGCCACACTTACTTTTTTTACATTCAATTCTTTCATTTTACTATTTTGAGGATTAATTGCAGACAGCGGCAACATGCAAAGAGCTGCCGCTATCGTCATTAAAAACTTTTTCAGATACATGAGTCAATGAATTTTTTCATCTCCGGTGTATGCTCCTCCACGCTCTGCAACAGTTTGAACTGAGCCTTGGTACGCACAAGATTGTGCTCCGGATACTGGATTTTATAATAAGTATCACCGTTGATATAATCTGCCAGGAAGCGTACGCACTGCATGTATGGGAACAAGGCAGCCGCATAAGGCAGATTCTCAATCTCTATCGGCAACAAGAAGGATTTGCCCGATTCCAGATAACCCTTGGTAAATGCCTGGAATATTTCCATATTGAAGTTCACATTATCCAGATTCTTGTCATCTTCCACCCCCGTGTTGGCACCTGAGCGAAGGAAATCGCCATAATCGGAGAAGATGAAGCTGGGCATCACCGTATCCAGGTCGATGACACAAAGCACCGTACCGTCTTCGTCGAACATCATATTGTTCACTTTCGTATCACAGTGGCATACCCGTTTGGGCAGTTTGCCTTCACGGAACAAGCGTTCTGCCTTGCACATTTCATCGGCACGTTTTTCTATTTCATCCAGGAAGTACCGCACCTCCTGCACACGTCCCGCCGCATCGGCAGCCACAGCATCACGGAGTTGCTTCAGGCGGAACTCCATGTTGTGGAAATCGGGAATTGTCTCGCCCAATGTATCTGGAATGTCGGCAAGCATAGCCTGGAAATTACCGAAGGCAGTTCCCGCATAATAGGAATATTCGGGGTTCACCGTCTCGTAAGTCTTGGCACGAGGAATAAAAGTCATGATACGCCAGTAGTTCTCACCGTCATACCAATAGGTTTTCCCTTCGGCCGTGGGGATGAAATGAAGCACTTTACGCTCGACATCGGCCTCTCCTTTCTCTTCCAGCTTCTTACGGATATGCCCGGTCACAGCCTCGATATTAGACTGTAACATCTCTACATTCTGGAAAATGGCATGATTGATACGTTGCAGAACATAGTCCGGCGCATCGGCCTCAGCGGTGGTCACTTTGTACGTATCGTTAATCAGGCCTGAGCCTAAAGGCTTGATTTCACGAACCGTACCCTGCATTTGAAAATGAGATACAATAGATAAAAGGTCTTTCATGATAATAAATGAATTAATTTGTTTACAAAGATACGCCGATTGCCATCTATCAAAAGACAAGTATCGTTCGGCGCGCTTCCAAAATTATACATTTATCCAAACATAACCGCAAAAACTGCCTAATAAATAAGAAGTCTTGTACAAAATATACCTATATTTGTAACTGAAACCTTAAAAACTACCCGAAAAGTGCGAACGTTTATCATCCGGCTGCTTCTTGTTTCAGTAAGCATGATTGCTGCAACCCTGCAGGCGCAGAACATCACCTTCAACCATCTGACAACCGACGACGGTCTGTCACAATTCTCCGTGAACAGCCTTTACATCGATGAAAACGGTGTATTATGGATTGGAACCCGAGAAGGCTTGAACCGTTATGACGGAGAAGACATACAAACTTACAAGCTGCAGAAGAACGACCCTTACAGCCTTTTCTGCAACACCGTGCTGCGCATGGCCGGCAACCGTAACGGAAAAATCTACCTGCTCTGTACGGAAGGAGTAGCCGAGTTCAATCTCGCCACCCAAAGATTCACCACCCTGCTGCAAGGAAATGTGCACAGCATATATTACAAAGAGGCCCTTTTCATCGGAAAACAGAATGAAATCTACCGCTATAACGAGCAGACCGGGAACTTTGACCTCTATTACCAGCTTCCCGGAAAAAGTCTGGAAATCTGCTGTATGCATCTGGACAAAGGACAAATGTGGATTGGAACGACCACCGACGGAGCATACCGCCTGCAACTGGACAAGAACGAGCTGACCCACCCCATCCTGAAAGGCAACATCACCAGCATATACCAAGACAGCGAAGGCGAGTTATGGATTGGCAGCTGGGAAGAAGGGCTGCACCATGTAAAGACCGACGGAACCATCGAAATCTTTGAATACGACGCAAAGAACCCTTACAGCATCTCTTCCAACTTCGTGCGAGCCTGCTGTGAAGACAATCTGGGAAACATCTGGATTGGGACATTCAACGGATTGAACCGGTATGACAAAAGTACGGGACTCTTCCAGAACCACACTGCCAGTGATGCCCAGAGCGACGGACTGACACACTCTTCCATCTGGTGCATCGTAAAGGACAACCAAGGAACGCTGTGGCTGGGGACCTACTTTGGCGGCGTCAACTACTTCAACCCCGAGTACGAGATATACAGCCGCTATATGTATTCGCCCATCGAAAAGAAGGGGCTGAGCAATCCGGTTGTAGGCCGCACCATCGAAGACAAGGACGGCAATCTGTGGATTGGCACCGAAGGGGGCGGACTGAACTATTACAACCGCCGTACCCGTGAGTTCAAATGGTTCCGCCCGGAAATCGGTCCCAACAGTATTTCCCATAACAACATCAAGGCTCTCTATTATGATGCCTCCAAAGACATCATCTGGATAGGAACCCATCTGGGCGGACTGAACAGACTGGACATACGCTCGGGGCGATTCACACACTACCGCATGGAAGCAGGTAATCCGGAGACCTTGCCTTCCGACATCATCCGCGATATCGCGCCTTACCAAGACCACCTGGTGATAGCCACCCAAAACGGAATCTGCCTCTTCGACCCTGCCAACGGGAAATGCCAACAACTGTTCCAGGACAGCAAAGAAGGCAAAAAAATCAAGATGGTGGCAGATGTCACTTTCGACAGCAACGGTACGCTCTGGATTGCAGCCACGGGCGAAGGTGTGTTCAGCTACCGTTTCGATACCGGCAAACTGACCAACTACCGCCATGATACTGCCGACCCACACAGCATCAGCAACAACAATGTAAACAACATTACCCAAGACAGCAAAGGCAATCTGTGGTTCGCCACTTCGGGCAGCGGACTGGACTTATACCGCCCTGCCAGCAACGACTTCGAGAACTTTGACCAAGCGAAGAACGGCCTTTCCAGCGACTGTATCTATGAGACGGAGGAATCCCCCACCAGCGGCAAACTGCTGCTCATCACCAACGAGGGCTTCTCCATCTTCGACTACCGGCAAAAGGCATTCCTGAACTACAGTGCCGAAAACGGTTTCCCAATGACTGCCGTCAACGAGAATGCCCTTTGCGTGACCCGTGACGGAGAAATATTCCTGGGAGGCACGCAGGGAATGATTTCTTTCCATGAAATGGAGTTGAACTTCACGCCGAAACCCTACAAAATCATCCTCTCCCGCCTCATTGTGAACGGAACGGAAATACAAGTGGGAGATGAGACCGGTATCCTGCAGCAAGCCTTGTACTGCACCCCCGAGATTACGCTCAACGCTGACCAGTCCATGTTCAGCATAGAGTTTGCCACTTCAAACTATGTAGCCGCCAACAAAGACGACATCATCTATAAGCTGGAAGGCTTCTCCAACGACTGGAACAGTGCCCGTGGACTGCACAACATCACCTATACCAACCTGAATGCCGGAACCTATAACTTGATTATAAAGCCCAACGGAAAAGACGAGAGCCTTTGTCCGCAAGTCCACCTGACCATACACGTGTTGCCTCCCTACTACAAGACTCCCCTTGCCTATCTTATCTACCTGATAGTGACGGGAATCCTGCTCTGGTATCTGGTGCGTACCTACAAGTCCAGAATCAAGTTGCGTGAATCACTGAAGTACGAACAGAAGCACATCCGTGACGTAGAGGCCCTGAACCAGTCAAAGCTACGTTTCTTCACCAACATTTCCCATGAATTCCGCACCCCGCTGACACTCATCGTGGCCCAAGTGGAAACGCTGATGCAACTCCAGAACTTCACGCCTGCCATATATAACAAGGTACTGGGCATCTACAAGAACAGCATACAGCTACGGGAACTCATCACCGAGCTGCTCGACTTCCGCAAGCAGGAACAAGGGCACATGAAGATAAAGGTAAGTCCACACAACATCGTGAACTTCCTATACGAAAACTATCTACTTTTCCTGGAATATGCCAGCGCCAAACAAATCAGCCTCTACTTCGAGAAGGAAACAGACAGCCTCGAAGTATGGTATGACCAAAAACAGATGCAGAAAGTGATAAACAACCTGCTGTCCAACGCCGTCAAGCATACCAAGGCGGAAGACAGCATCACCCTCAGCATCAAGACCGAAGGCAGCAATGCCGTCATCCGCGTGACCGATACCGGCAGCGGCATAGATGCCCGGGAAGTGGACAAGATATTCGACCGCTTCTACCAGATAGACCAAATGGACTCTACGGATGCAAGCAAGACGGGTACGGGTATCGGCCTGGCATTGACGAAGGGTATCGTGGAGCTCCATCACGGCACCATCCGTGTGGAAAGCGAACTGGGCAAAGGTAGCAGCTTCATCGTAAACCTGCAATTGGGGAACGCACAGTTTGACGAAGAGCAAATAAATAAGAATGCAGACAGTGTGCAACAAATAGAAATTCCCAAACCGGAAAACGATGCCCTGCTCAAGGCGGAGCTGGAAGAGAGTGCTCCCATCAAACGACTCCCGGATGCAAAAATCCTGATAGTGGAAGACAACGACTCCATCCGCGACATGCTGGCAGGTATCTTCAAGCCCTTCTACGAAGTGCTGACTGCGGCCGACGGAGCGGAAGGACTTGCACTGGTGCGCAGCGAAATGCCCAATATCGTAGTCAGCGACGTGGTGATGCCCAACATGTCGGGAACGGAACTGTGCAAACAGATAAAGAGCGACTTCAACACCTGCCATATTCCCGTGGTACTGCTCACGGCACGTACTGCCATCGAACAGAATATCGAGGGACTGCGCATCGGTGCGGACGACTATATCACCAAGCCGTTCAACACCAATCTATTGATTTCGCGCTGCAACAACCTCGTGAACTCGCGCATCCTCCTGCAGGAGAAGTTCAGCAAGCAGCCGCAAGCCTTTGTACAGATGCTTGCCACCAACCCCATAGACAAGGAGATTCTGGACCGTGCCATGGCAGTCATCGAGCAACATCTGGACGATACGGAGTTCAACGTCAACGTCTTTGCCCGTGAAATGGCAATGGCACGCACCAATCTGTTCACCAAGCTGAAGGCTATCACCGGACAAACTCCGAACGACTTTATCCTGACCATCCGCCTGAAGAAAGGCGCTCTAATGCTGCGCAACAATCCGGAGCTGAATATCACTGAAATTGCGGACCGGATCGGTTTCAGTTCTTCACGCTATTTCTCCAAATGCTTCAAGGACATTTACCATGTCAGCCCACTGGCCTACCGCAAAGGAGAGAATGGAGGAGAGGAAAGTACGGAAGACAGTGAAGAGACATCTTAATATTGTACATCAAGCCATCGCATGATACGGTTTGTACTTTTTCTCCCTTCCCTTGTACTTCCTTATACACCCGATTCCATAAAACCTCTTACCTTTGACCTCAGAATTACAATCTAAAGTCAAAGAACTATGAAGCATTTTTCCCCCTTGTGGTCTCTGATTCCCGGTGCAGCCCTGATAGCGGGATGCGGAAGCCAACCTAAAGACAAGACTTCGGAGCACTCGCCGCAGAAGCCCAATGTAGTATATCTGATTGCTGATGACCTGGGTATCGGCGACCTGAGCTGTTACGGTGCCACCAAAGTAAGCACTCCCAACATTGACCGCCTTGCCGGACAAGGCATGCAGTTTACCAACGCTTATGCCACTTCTTCCACCAGCACTCCTTCCCGTTTCGGCCTGCTGACGGGCATGTATCCCTGGCGACAGAAGAATACCGGCATCGCTCCGGGCAATTCCGAACTCATCATCGATACCGCCTGCGTCACTATGGCCGATATGTTCAAGGAAGAAGGCTACGCCACTGCAGCAGTGGGCAAGTGGCACCTCGGCCTGGGCCCTAAAGGCGGTACAGACTTCAACCACTCCATCAAACCGAACACCCAAGACATCGGCTTTGACTATGAATACATCATCCCCGCTACCGTCGACCGCGTTCCCTGCGTCTTTGTAGAGAACGGACATGTAGTGGGCCTCGACCCCAACGACCCTATCACTGTGAGCTACGACCACAAGGTCGGTGACTGGCCCACCGGTCTCGAAAACCCCGAACTCGTCAAGATGAAACCCAGCCAAGGGCACAATAACACCATCATCAACGGCATCCCCCGCATCGGCTGGATGACCGGCGGCAAATCCGCCCTTTGGACAGACGAAGACATTGCCGACGTGATTACAGACAAGGCCAAGAACTTCATCACAGCCCATAAAGACGAACCTTTCTTCCTTTATATGGGTACGCAAGATGTACATGTTCCCCGCGTGCCACATCCGCGTTTCGCCGGCAAGAGTGGTTTGGGCGTACGTGGCGACGTCATCCTCCAGCTGGACTGGACCGTGGGTGAAATCATGCACACTTTGGACAGCCTCGGCATTGCCGACAACACCATTTTTGTATTCTGCAGTGACAACGGTCCCGTCATAGACGACGGCTATCAGGACCAGGCACGCGAACTGCTGAACGGCCATACTCCCATGAAGTACTACCGCGGTGGGAAGTACAGCGCTTTCGATGCCGGTACCCGCATTCCCTTCATTGTACGCTGGCCCAATGGCATCAAGCCCGGCAAACAACAAGCCCTCTTCTCCATGATTGATGTATACGCTTCATTCGCCGCCCTACTGAACCATCCGCTGGAAGCAGGCATCGCTCCCGACAGCCGCGACCAGCTCAACAACTTCCTGGGAACCGATACTGCCGGATGTGACTATATTGTACAACAGAATCTGGACAATACACTCTCCATTATCCAAGGAGACTGGAAATACATAGAGCCCAGCGACAAGCCGGCACTGGAGTATTGGACAAAAATAGAAATGGGCAACGCCCCGCAGCCCCAACTGTACAATCTTTCCATTGATCCGTCCGAAAAAGACAATGTGGCAGAAGCCCATCCGGACAAGGTAAAAACGCTCTCTGCCCTACTGGAAGAGGTGAAGGAAGCAAAGAACCAAAGTGAAAGGGAATAAAAGTACAAGAGTGGTATAGTTCGCAAGTTTTGTACGAATTCGTACTTTTTGCGAACTATTAACTAATGCATTTGTATATTCCATCCCCTACATTTGCGATGTGATTCAACTCTGAAGTGAGTACAAAACAAAGAAACAACCTTTATTAATAACTAATTAAATTAATATTTATGAAACAGAAATCCAGCTTCTTTAAAGCATTAGGTATTATGTTGCTTTCTGTCCTATTTGCCACGCAGGCCAATGCACAGAATCTCACAGTAACAGGTACAGTGACTGACAACTTAGGTCCGGTGATTGGTGCTTCTATCCAGGTGGAAGGAACAAGTAACGGATGTATCACAGACATTGACGGAAACTACACCCTTCCCAATGTTCCGGCAAACGCAACTCTCGTATTCTCCTATATCGGATATCAGACACAAAAGATTGCCGTAGGCGGAAAGACCAAAATCGACGTAAAACTGGCAGAAGACAGCCAATTGCTGCAGGAAGTTGTCGTAGTGGGTTACGGCGTTCAACGTAAAAGTGACCTGACCGGTGCAGTTGCTTCTGTAAAAGCAGCAGATGCATTGAAGAATACCCCGACCGGTAATGTATCCGATGCATTGCAGGGACGTATGGCCGGTGTATCAGTTCTCTCTGGTTCCGGTAATCCTACTGAAGACAATACCATCCGTGTACGTGGTATCAACTCTATCACAGCAGAAACCGGTCCTTTGGTTGTTATCGACGGTTTCATCGGTGGTTCCCTTCAGTCGTTGAATCCTTCCGATATTCAATCTATCGAAGTATTGAAAGACGCATCTGCAACAGCTGTTTACGGTTCTCGCGGTGCAAACGGTGTAATCTTGGTTACTACCAAAAACCCATCCCAAGACAAATTGACCGTATCTTTTAATGCATTTGCCAACATCAAGACTGTAGCCAAGTATGCTGATAATCTTTCTACCTATGAATATGCCAACCTGGTTAATGACTATGGTAAGGAATATTTTGGATACGGCGACAATCACTATTATAGTGCAGAGCAATTAGCAGCCTTCAAGTCTGGCAAAGCAGGTTATGATTACTCAAGAGAAATCTTCCGCAGCCCTGCCGTTACACAGAACTATGAAATGTCTATTGCAGGTGGTGGCGAAAAGACTACTTTCCTGGCATCTCTCCGCTATCAAAACGATGAAGGTATCATCAAGGAGTCAAGTAGCCAAATCTACAGCTGGCGTTTGAAAGTAGATACCAAAATCAAGAAGTGGCTGAAAGCTGGTATGAACATCTATGGTCACTACAGAGAAACAAGTACTCCACGTGTCAATGAATATGATGGTTTAATCCAACAAGCAATGTACTTTCCCAGTACTATTGAACCGCAAGATGAAGATGGAAACTACAATAATTCATTTTTTGAGGGTAGTTCAACTTACAATCCAATGGGGCATATTTGGGAAGCAGACAATGCCAACAAGACAATAAATAATCGTATACAAGGTTATGTCCAGTTTGACATCATGGACGGTTTGAGCTTCCGCTCACAACTGGGAGTTCTGCTTGACAATAGACTAAACACTTCCGTACAAAATGACAAAAGTTACTATGCTTTCAAGAATAGCAATTTATCGCAAGGTCAAGCACGTAGTTACTGGAACACTTCCTGGTTAAACACCAACACATTAAGTTATGTAAAAGAATTTAATGCTAATCATCGTGTCAACGCAACTGCTGTTTTCGAACAGTCTTATGATAATAATTTCAATCATACCGGTACTGCTTATGGTTTGGATTATATTGATAGGATCGGTATAAACAACTTGGCATGGTCAAATGCAGAGCTTGCTACCAATAGCTCCGACCGTGTTATCAATACATTAATGTCAGGTATGTTACGTGTAAACTACGTATTTATGAACCGTTACATGGTTACTGCATCTATTCGCGCAGATGGTTCTTCACGTCTTGTTGATAAATGGAGCTATTTCCCATCTGCAGCTTTGGCTTGGGACTTGAAACAAGAAAGTTTTTTGAAAGACAACAGCTTTATCGACCAATTGAAACTTCGCCTCGGTTATGGTTCTGTAGGTAACCAAGCTGTAGAAGCTTACCGCCCCTATTCCAAACGTACTCCAATAAGAAATAGTGATGGCTCCACCTCTTATAAAGTAGACCGCCCTGCTGCTCCTTACCTAAAATGGGAACGTAACGACCAGTTCAATGCAGGTGTTGATTTTGGTATACTCAACGGTCGCATACGCTTGACTGCCGATTGGTATAGCAAATTATCCAAAGATATTTTGTTGGATCTGGCACAACCAACACACATGGGATTTCCCTCATTGTTGATGAACTCTGGCGAAATCAAGAATACTGGTATAGAGTTCACAATCAGTGCAGACCCATTTACCGGTAAAGGCTTCAGCTGGCATACCGACGTTACTTTATCGCATAATAAAGGAACTTTCAACAGCATACCTACAGCTAACCATCGCCAACAGCAAGCCGGAAGTTTCCAAAATCAATTATTCCAGATGATTGAAGGTGAAAAATTAGGTACATTCTGGGGATATACTTTCGGAGGTATCTGGCAGGAAGATGAAGTGAACGCTCCATTCGTAGACGCCAACGGTCAAACAAATGGCAAAACAAACGGTGAAGTCTATAAAGTCGTAGCTGGTAACTCTAAATATGTAGATACCAATAAAGACGGAGTACTGAATGATGCAGACCAAGGTATCATCGGCTGTGGTCAACCGACATTTAACTGGGGTTGGAACAATAGCTTCAATTACAAGAATTTTGATTTCTCATTCTTTATGGTAGGTTTCCATGGCTTTGATATATACAATGCAACTCATCAAATGGGATTCAATACAGTTTCCGGTCAGAACATGGCTGCAGTAACTCCAATGCGTGACTTCTTGAACCGTTGGACGCCAACCAATACAAATACAGATGTACCGGGTTTCGTACAAGGAGGCACAGAAAACAAAGTATTCAGCAGTCGTTTTGTAGAAAATGGAAGCTTTATCAAGATGAAAAGTATCACCTTGGGTTACACTTTGCCCGAATTAGCCTGCAAATCACTTGGTATCAGCAATCTCCGACTTTATGTTTCCATCCAGAATCCGTTCCATATCACCAACTATTCCGGTCTGGATCCTGAAGCAACAATGGGAAGCCCACTGATACAAGGTGTTGATTGGGGCTCATATCCTAACAGCCGTAATTATCTGATTGGTTTAAATTTTGCATTCTAATGATTTACCTTTTAAACAAGAATAATATGAAAAAATTAGCATATATAGCAACAATAGCCTGCAGTATGTTCCTGACAACTTCTTGTGTAGACCTGACCCAAGAGCCACAGTCTTTCATTACTGATGAAGATTACATTGCCAGCATGGACCTAACAGGTCTTCAACAAGCTGCAACAGGACTTTATAACGATTTATGGAATGGGAACTATGGTTTTAACTGCCGTTTACAACGCATAAATGTATGTGCAGATGATATTACTTATCGTGCGGCAAAAGCAAATAATGAATTGGCCAATTACTATAGACTATCTCCCAATATCACAGCCAACACTGCAGATTTCGATACTACTTGGTCACTATTTTTTGCCGTTATCAACCACTCCAATACACTTATTAATAAGACGGTATTACCGGAAAATGCAGACCAAGCCAAGAAGTTTGAAGAAGTATTAGGAGAAGCTTACTTCCTCCGTGGACTTTCTTATTTTTATTTGGTACGCATGTATGGTGATGTACCCCTAATTCTAGCAGAAACAGACGCTTCAACGTACATGCCGAGAACTGCTGTTGCAGAAATCTATGATCAAGCGATTATTCCTAGCTTGAAAAAAGCAGTAGAAATATTACCGGCAAAAAGTCGCAGCGGCTTCAGCTCTACTCCTTCCAAATGGGCAGCCGAAGCTTGTCTGGCAGACGCTTACATGACAATGGCCGGTTGGCCTTTGAAAAGAGGACAAGAGTATTACTCACTGGCAGCGGCTGCAGCTAAAGACATCATAGACAACTCTGGTTTGTACCTGACCGAAGAATATGCAGAATTGTGGAAAGAAGCCAATAAAGCACAACCCAATGAAGTAATGTTTGCCATCCACCATAATGCGAAGATGAAGACGGCAAGTAACTATGGAAAGTCTTACTACCCCAGCGATTTTGCCCCCAATGCCGGTTGGTCTGACTACTATGCAAACGAAAGCTTCTTTCTAAATTATCCGGATGATGCACGTAAAGAGTGGAATTATATGACAGAATGGGAAACTAAAAACGGTCATGTCACTTATAAAGAAAGTGCCGATAAGCTTCCCGCCATTTCCAAGTATTATGACTATGACAACGGCGCACCCGGTAAGAGTGCCCAAGCTAATGGTATCACTTGTATCTACCGTTACGCCGATGTCCTGCTGATGTACGCAGAAGCTTCCACCCGTGCCACAAACAGTGTAAACGCACAAGCTTTGGATGCCATTCAGAAAGTACAGAAACGTGCCGGTTATGCACAAGACCAGCTGACCACAACTACTGATCCTACAGCTTTCACAACAGCTGTATTCAACGAACGCGGTTGGGAATTCTTTGCAGAAATGAAACGTTGGTTCGAACTTGTTCGTCTGGAAAAGGTAAGTGAAGTTAGAGCCGAGACTTGGAATGGTTCGCTTTTCCAAAGCAACAACCATTATTACTTCCCCATACCTTATCAGCAAATCCGTCTGACACAGTGGACTAATAATGCAGGCTACTAATACTGATAAAAACGTAATAACACAAAACTTCTAACCTTATTTATCAAGAAATCAAATAGACCTTAATCAATTTGATATGTACGAAAGGGAGGGGCCGTGAGGTTCCTCCCTTTTATTTATCAATACAATGTAATACTACCCAAACAACATCCAACTAAATCAGGGAAAAGACATCCAGCTGGAAACTAAAAGCTTCATGCTGAAAACTAACAATATAAGACTATCCCTAATAGATAAAACAACGATATCACTCTATTTCCAATACTCTCATTAGAGCGTGATAGATAGGTATGAAAAAACACCTATCACACCCTAATAAATTTATAATCACATATATACTCCTTTGCGTGATAGCGTGACAGATGTTTTTATTTTTTTGTGTAGAAACAAAAATACCAGTAAATGCTATTTCTTTTCCGTACTTTCAAAGTGGCGTTGCTGCTGTTCCACCTGCTTCATTTCATTGATACGTTCCTGCTCTTCCCTGGCAAGGCGCTCTATTTCATTGAAGTCAATCTCTCCGACTTCAGTTTTTCCAAAGATTTCCGTCTTTTGCGGAACCGGAAGCTCTCTATACAAGGCTACACGTTCCGCAGGCAAAGTAGCTATTTCAATCACTGCCTGGGGATGGAACTGTATACCTGGATGCAAAAGACGTGCTTTTATTTTGATAGTACCTGCTTTCGTTGTTGTACGGATCAGTGCAGGTGCAGTCCCCCAACGACTGACACGGGGATTGGCTTCTACCTCTCTTCCACCGACCAACTCTCCTTCTCCTTCCACCTCAAAAATAACGGTTTCTTGAGAAAGGCGCTTTACATAGCCATCCTTATCGGTAATGGAAGCAATCACCGTGACCATATCCGAACCATTGGCACGCAGGGGCAGTCCAGAATCAACAGTCAGTACAAGCTGTTCATTACGTTTGGAAGGCATATTCTTGGTCCTAGCAACAATCTTGCCATCCAGGAATCCCTCAGCCACAATACTACATTGTTCCGGTTTCCCGGCCCGATGAAGTGCCCGGACATCCACAAAGCTATAAGCACCCTTAAAAACAACGGGAGGATGACGAATCCCCTTCTCCTCCAGCAACGGCACTTGCACAAGGGTGTCTTTTTCGTTCACAATGACACGTACACTATCACAGTTGGTATAAACCACTATATCCTCGGGGGAAAAAGGAGTCATGGCATTAGCTATATACACCATCGGCCCACTATCAGCCTGCTCCAAGTGCAGGTGCGGATCACGCTGGCTCATCATCATGTAATAGGAATACTTTGGCTGACGGAACATATCCATCAGTCCTCCCCAGAAAGGGTCAGGATGATAACCACGCTGGTGGTCAAACGAATGCCACAAGGCACCTCCTATATGCCCCCGAGGAGATTTGTAGAACTGATCAACCGTAAGAGAGCCGCCATAATCCTTGCGGGCATAGTGCTGGGCCTGGCGAATCTGTGGCTCTTCACCCCATTCACGTGCCACACGGCTGTAAGAATTGTGGGAATTCCAGTCATCCACACAGTCACCATACTCCCGGGTAAAGCAGGATTTGCCTGCATTCCGGTAAAACGCCTCGTTCTTGGGGGCTGTATAAACTACATCATATCCCATTGCTCCTTTGCTCTTGTCATCAATGGCAGCATAGCAACCCGGAGCCGGATACTCTTCATGAGTAGCCCGATAGGCATTCTGTGCGAAAGACTCCGGAAAAGCCGTCTCATTAAGTACCGGTTCCCACAGAAGGACAGACGGATGATTACGGTCTCGACGGACCATATTACGGATGTCGGAAAGGATACGTTCTTCAAACACCGGTTCCGGATTCCAGTACTGCCAGCCGGGAGTGGCTACAATAATGAACATGCCCAGTTCATCGCAGGCATCCATAAATGCAGGGTCTTGGGGATAGTGTGCCGAGCGTATAATCCGGAAACCAGCATCACGCATTTTCTTCACGTCCAGCCAATGCAGGTTGTTGGGTACGGCATTCCCGATATAAGCATAGTCCTGATGGCGGTTTACCCCCATCAGCTTGTCTCCGAACGGCTTACCGTTGATATAGAGACCGTCGGCACCGCGAAACTCAATGCTTCGGATACCGATACGGGAAACAACAGCGTCGCACAGCTTGCCGTTAAGATAGACAGAGGTGCGGAGCCGATACAGATTCGGAGTATCGGGATGCCACAAAGACGGATTTCTGACAGTGAGCTGCTGCATGACGTGTCCATCACTTCCGGCAGACAAGCTGAGACTTTTCCTTGTACTGGCCACCTGCTTGCCAACAGCATCCAGCAGGGTTGACTCCACTACCACCCGGCAACCACTCTCTCTATCATTGACGATATGAGTCTTGACATTCACCCGAGCCTTTTGGTCCGACACATCCTCATAGCTGACAAACACGCCTCCCCCAGCCACCTGGCCAGCCTCATTGGCATCGCTTACATGCACGTCACCGGTACAGATAAGATAACAATCACGGTAGATGCCACCAAATACACAAAAATCCATCGTATACTGTTTGCGCCCCGGCGGGAAAGAAGGGTCATCACTGTTATCAGCACATACGGCAACGGTTACCTCATCACCTGGACGCACACCAACAGCAGTCAAATCTATACTCACCGGGAGAAAACCACCGAAGTGCTCCCTTACCTTGTAACCATTGATATAAAAGCTGCTTTTACCCATAACCGCCTCAAAATAGAGGGACAACCGCTTACCTTGATACCGAGTATCGACAGTGAAACGCTTGGAATACCAGGCCGGCCCCTGATAATTGCGAGAACCGCTCGCCTCGGAAGGAACCAGCTGTACGGTATGCGGTAGGTTTACCAGCTCCCACTTGCTGTCATCCAGTTGCAAAGGATCAGCTTTTAAAGGAATATCCCCCCGATGAAAACGCCATCCGGGATTAAAGTCCAATACCTCGCGGCCGGAATTGGGCACCGGATAAAAACTGGCAGCAGAAAAGTGTTCTTGTGCTTGCAGTACACCGATGCAAGCCCAGAAAATAATTAATAAAAAAATCTTTTTCATAATCTATATCATTGATTTGTCATTCTATCCACACGTATTACCGCCGGTTTTCCACAAAGCATCCCCTGCGGCATAGGTACTTTGATTTCCCTTCCATTGAGAACAATCCGAATCCCTTTCAGAGCCGCATTCATGCAAGCATCGGTGACAGAAACCACAATCTCCCCTGCTTCTTCCCTTATCAGCACCGCACACGGGGCAGAAGCGGAAAGAGACAAACCTTCTGCCTGCAAACCTTTATTGCCGGGATACAAGACAGCTTCCACCACCTTTCCATCCATAGAGCAGACCGCCTGCACCAGGGTATCGTTCTGCAATACCCGGAACGGCAGTTCATCCGACGGCATCTGCCGGCCTGCATAAACCACATAGCCATAGGTATCATCAACCGGACGCTGTCCATGATTTGCCCACAGACGGAGGATTCTGGCTTCTGAGGGCAAGCCTTGTTTCTTTTCATTCACCTTGTTCCGCTTCACCCAATCTGTGGGACGAGTCTCGCAAGTAACAAATGCTTCACGGGTATACTCAGGAAGTATCCGATAGGCAAACTTACCTTTCTGCACCAGCCAGAGGGGAGTACCATCTGCCGACAAAAGCGAGTGAGTACCGGAAGCGACAAGCTCCATTTTTCCCCTTTTCATCGAGAAAACTTCATCCGTCCAAGCCGTCTGGTCGATGGTGGTACGAATCTCCCCATCCAGTTCAGGACGCTTATTGGTTACGCCCGCACCTAAAGCTACCATGTAATCTCCCAGAATGAAATAAGACTTATATGCCTTGAAGCCATAAAGAACCTCGTTCAAGCCCTCACTGTTCCCCTTGTCGTTCACACCCTCTTTCGCAGAAGCGTTCATCTTTTCGAAGATATATCCTGCAACGGCATTACTCCCGCCATCCGTAGCACCGGCAGCAAAATTACTCCTGCTGCAATAACCACGCCAATTCTCTACGGGAACCAGCTTGTCCATGCCTTCGCGTGCAGTCACACCCGGGGAAGCGGTGACATCCCAACCGCCCATAATCCGGAAATACTCATCGCCGCTGCGCTGGAACAACGTCATTCCATCCGTCGGATAGAAATTGTAGGCATCAGCAAAACTGGCGGCACTCTCCAGTCCGTCACAACGGACAGAGGCCATATTAATCGTGATATGATAGTCGGGGGTCTTCTTTATCAAGTCGTCGTTGTTGAAGAACCAACGGGTACCGGAATAGATGCCCGGAGCATACTCCTCCATCATGATGCGATTCTTCTTCACCTCTTGCTGCAATTGCAACAGTTCCCGCTGCTCTTCGGGGGTGAAAGAGTCCATCCAGTTGCCGATAAGGTTATCCAGCATTCCGGCATAAGGGATGGAAAGCTCTGTGGGATTATATACATACGAGCCACGGTCCAGGCAAGGAAGGCGATATCCCTTATAATAATACCAGGCACCACCACGCAGGAAATTAAGAAGTGCCTGCACATTATCCCGGCCCAGATTCTTGGCCCAGGGAGAGCCTTTCAGCATATTCAGCATTTTAAGTGCATTGGAAGTCCCGTCAATGGGATAGCCCCAAATCAGGCATTGCTTTCCATGTCCCCAACCTGCCCCGTCGGCAGTGAATCCCTCAGTCCAAAAAGCATCGGAATACGTAGTTTGGGAGGTCATACTGATACCGCGCTGGCAAACTTCCGCCAGCAAGTCTATCATAGGAATGGAACGGTACATGGCGGCCACGGGCAATAGGGAACGATAGGCCAATGCATTGCCGCCCACCCACCACACATGGTTGCGGAAACGGGAAATGGAAACTACATTCCCATCGGTTTCGTCGTGGCGGAGAGGTTGGGTCCAGGCTTGTAAGGCAATGGTTTTCAACATATCACATGCCTCTTGCAGCAATGTGCCGCCTTTCCCGCCTTCCGCATCATCCATCTGTTTCAGATAGCAGAAATAAGTATTGACCGCTGCCGTAGGTATGGCAAAGCAAGATGCATGGAAACGGGGACCGTCATTGGGGCGTCCTGCCTCGATACCGCCGTAATGCAAGATTGCCTTCAGCACTTTACCGGACAAGGCCTGCTCTTCTGTCAGTTCACCTTTACGATAGGCATCCGCTACTTTCCAGATACGGTTGAAGGCATCCGCCACGAACAAGCCTATTTCGGCCTGCGGGTTGGAGTAAGGCTTCTGAAAGGCATTCTCTTTGCGGAATTGCTCTTCCTGCTCCCTTAAACCAGAAAAGATACCGTCGGCAGTGAGTTGTGCCAGGCACTCCTGCGCACTCAACCGGGTGTCCAGGGAATGATAACGGTAAGGATGCTGCGCAAAGGAAGCGCGGAAAGCCTCGATGGACTTCTCCTTCTCTGCATCTCCCCGCTGCCGGGCTTCGTTGTAGTAACGGTGATAATTATTGAAAGCAAACTGTGTTTCCTTCTCCTGCGGAAAAGCAGGTGCGACCAAGCAAAGGCCGAGAATGGTCAGAATAAGGTTTCTCTGCATATTAGAATCGTATTGGTTATTGTATAATGTCCGATTATATTTTCAGCAAATATAATGAAAGGCAGAGGGAAGAAATGACGGCAATCATACAAAACAGATGCAGTTTTCGTACGGAACTGGCTGAGTGCGGCAGCAGGCATAAAAAGATTGGCTATCTTTGTTTCATCATAATAACCTTATTAACAACATTCCCCATGAAAAGACATCATCTGCTTTTTCTCTTTGCCGCTTTCATAGCTATAACGTCTTCTGCCCAGAAGCTGGACAATCTGGTAGAACTGAAACAGAAGTCGGAAAACCCACTGTTTCATCACTTGGACAAAGCTCCACGTACACCAGCTTTCGAGTGCGAAGGCTATTGGGCCTGGGGAAGTTCGGTAGTGAAAGGAGATGACGGCAAGTACCATATGTTCGTTTCCCGCTTTCCCAAGAGCTTGCCGTTCCATCCGGGATGGATGGTAGCCTCGGAGATTGTACATGCCGTATCCGAGATACCGCAGGGACCTTATCGGTTCAGCGAAGTGGCCCTCCCTGCCCGTGGTGCGCAATACTGGGACGGACGCTCCACACACAATCCACGCATTTTGAGGCAGAACGGGAAATACTACCTTATCTATATGGGTTCCACCCACCCCTTTGCCGACCCTACTTACGAACAACTCACCCTGAAAAGCCCCTGGTGTACCGTTGCCCGCGCCAACAAACGCGTGGGACTGGCCGTTGCCGACTCGCCCTACGGTCCGTGGAAACGCTTGGACGAGCCCATCTTGAAGACCAAGCCCAATACTTTCTACAGTTTTCTGACCTCAAATCCCTCGCCTATCATTCAAGAAGACGGTTCGGTGATGATGATATTCAAGGGGCGACATTACACGAACGGTTACCTGCACTCGGCCATGAGCCTCGGAATGGCTTATGCTCCTACCATAGAAGGCCCTTATCGAGTGCTGAACAATGACTGTCCCATCTTTGAAGTAGACGGTCAGGGCGAAGCGGAAGACCCTTTCCTCTGGAAAGATGCAGACGGCTATCATGCCATCTTCAAAGACCATGTAGCCAAGTTTACCGGCGAACGGGGCGGAGGCGTCATGGCACATTCCAAAGACGGCATCCAATGGACGGTGGACAAAGACCCGAAAGCCTACTCGCTCACTGTGGAGTGGGAAGACGGCAGCGTGGAGAAGCAAGGACAACTGGAACGCCCCTTCATCCTCTTCGAGGACGGAAAGCCTGCCTACATCTTCTTTGCCACGATGGACGGGCCCGGAGGATTCGAAAATGCATCCCGTTCTTGGAATATGGTGATTCCCATCAAAGATCGGAAGTAAAAATGTGTATCTTTGCAGCCATGAACGAGAACATATTACCCATCCACTTCGCCCCGCTGCAAGGCTACACCGATGCCGTCTACCGGCGGGCGCATGCACGCATATTCGGCGGCATAGAGACCTATTACTCTCCTTTCGTACGCATGGAGCACGGAGAAATCCGGCGGAAAGATGCCCGTGACATTGAGCCGGACAACAACCCGGACCTGCACCTCATCCCCCAGCTCATTGCTCCGGATGCGGACAAGCTGGAGCACATAATGTCCCTTTTCATCGAAAAAGGATACCAGGAAGCGGACATCAATCTGGGTTGTCCTTTTCCGATGCTGGCCCGGCGCCACAATGGCTGCGGCATGCTGCCCTATCCCGAAGAAGTGAAGGCGCTGCTCTCCGAAGCCATCGACCGACATCCCGACATCCGTTTCTCCGTGAAGCTGCGTCTGGGCTGGGAGCAGGCAGAGGAGTGTCTTGCCCTGCTACCGCTGTTCAACGAACTCCCCCTCGCACACATCATCCTGCACCCGCGTCTGGGCAAGCAGCAATACAAAGGAGAGGTAGACCTGGAGGGATTTGAAGCTTTCTACAAAGAGTGCACCCACCCTCTGTTCTACAACGGAGACCTGCATACCGCGAATGATATCCGTTCTATCACCACACGGTTCCCCCGATTGGCAGGTATCGTCATCGGCCGCGGGCTACTCGCCAATCCTGCCCTGGCGCTGGAATACAAGCAAGGAACCCCGATTTCTCCCGATGAAATGGCGAAAAAAGTGGGACAACTACACACCGAGGTCTTCAACGCCTATCAAGAGCTACTGCAAGGCGGTGAGGCACAGCTATTAATGAAAATGAAAAGTTTCTGGGAGTACCTATTGCCGGACGGAGACCGCAAAGCGAGAAAGACCATTCATAAGACCAGCAAACTGGCAAACTATCAGTCAGCAGTAAGCAATCTGCTCGGAACATATTAAACAACCGTTTCCAGTATCTTTCTCTATAGGAGAGAAAGGCTAAGACTCCTATACCGAATACCCACAACACCCGGATGTATTCACCCAAAACATGGGGATGTATTACCCCAAAACATCCCCATGTTTTATAGCACAACACCCGGATGTTATGGGGTAAAACATCCGGGTGTTGTGGGTATTCAGTATCAATGTCTAACCTATACTCTCCCTACCTCTTTAGCTCTACCTCTAAGCTTGCAGCATCCCGGCAAGTAAAGCGCAGCACAGTCTGATTCTTGTCTGCCGACAACACCTTGCAATAGGGCGTCTCGGCAACCTTCCACTGTCCCTTCAAAGTAACGGTTACGGGAATCTCCTGACTCTCATTGTCAGTCCACGGGCGTGAATAGATACTGCGCTCAATACGTTTTCCGTCTTTATCGAAAGCCTCGTCACTCGGACCACGATACAAGGCCAAGTCGGGCTGGGAAACAGTCAGCAGAAGCTTGTCCTTATATTCGCGTATCATGACAAGGCACGATGTATCGGCTTTCTGCAACAATCCACCGTCGGGCAGAGCCTGCGGAGTCTCAAACAAGACGTAAGAAGTAAGACCGTCTGCCGGAGAACGCACAATGTGGGCGTTGCGGTCTTGCCGGAGAATCTTGTAAGTGGGTTTCTTGGCGAATGCCTTCAAAGCGGCGGCATCCGTGTGGGGCAGCACTGCATATTCGTAGGAAGCGCCTTTCGGGGCTTTGCCATGTTGCAATGTCAAGGACACCCAGTCGCCGGAAGTAGGCTTGGTGCTACGCTCGCCTACGGTCACTTGCGGGAAGTTCTTCTCATATCGGGCAGTAGGACGGGAAGCTTTGGAAATGTAATAACCTACGCCGTTGGGGTCTATATAAGTCTGTCCATCACTCTGATAGGACTCCCAGTACCGGCGGGTTTCGGGAGTGGTGGCGGCAAGCTGGAACACGGTGGTTTCCGTTGGATATTCGGTATTTAGGTTTTCGATGTCCGTACCGAGGCATACAATGGTGCCGTCGAAGAAATGGAACGACTTGCGGGCACGGTGAGAACCGTTATACTTATCATGTTCATGCAGCACCATACCGAAGTTACCGTTCAGATGTGCTTGGGACAAACCGCCGGCAAAAGCTTCGTCGGAATAGAGCATCTCCTCCATGCCGGAGAAGGTATCGACATTCAATACCCGGGCACGCAGCTGGTCGAAAGGCAAATGAATGCTCGTGACACCCGGAATACGATTCCAGTCGAAACCGGCCTCCTGCCAGCCACTGGTGGCAAAAGTAACCATTTCATCGGGTTTTCCGGTAAGAATCTGCATGCTGCCATGTGCCAGATAACGGCCATAGAAGTTGGCGGGGAGATAGTGCTCGGCAGCCCAGAGGTAACGGGAATGTCCGCGTACTACGGCAGCCCAGTTGCTGCGACGCTGTACGGATACACAACCGTAACCCAAAGCCAGATTGCCTTGCGGGTCGGGTTCCGGACGGAAGCCTTGGGCTTCGAGCAACTTCTTCATCTCCAATTCGTGGCAGGTAGAAGCCTTCGGCAGATAGTCGGGCGCATTCTTGTCCGGAGCTTCTGTATAGGCAACCAGGCGCAGATAGGCAGCAGCCATTTCGGGGTCATACTTCTGCTTGCCATCCGGCGTACCGGCAATGGCCATCGTGGCATATTGGATAGGTATCAGGCTTCCTCCCCCGTTGGGATGGCGTCCGGACATGGAGAGAGACCATTGCTTCAGATTGCAATAGAAACGCATGGTGAGAAGCACTTTCTTCACCGTCTCGTGTGCCTGCTCGGACAGACGGAACTCGGTACCACTCAGCAAGTAAATCATATTAGTGGCACCGTCCAGACCGCCCACTGCATAGGCAGGATAATTGTTGCAATGATGGAAGCAAGCACCGTCCGGCTTGAAAGAACCGGCCAATCCCGGCGCAGGAAGGCAGCCATTGTCCAGCCAACGGGAGAAGGAACGCAGGTATTGCAGTTTCTCCGGTGTATCCTCCATAATCAGAATGCTGGCTATGCGGCCTTGCAACTTGGTGTTGAACGTATCTATATCAATACCGTTGACGGCAGGTTCGGGATATACCTCATTGGTGATGGCATACCAGTTGAGCGTACGTACCGCCTCTTCCAGCTTACCTGCCTCACGCAACACGTCCTTCATCAAGAAATAAGCCACAAACAGACCGCGCATACTATATCCGTAATGGTGGATATTCCCCCAGCAACTGCCGTAGGCAATACCCTGGTCGGTGGCGTTATCGTACATGGCGATGAATTTCTGCTTCAACTCGTGTTTCAGCGCCGCATCCTCCGCATTGTTGTAGGCGATGGCGACGCGTTTCATCAGGTTGAAATAGTCGCTTATCTCTATCCCCAGTCTGGAGAACATATCTTTGTCCCAATCGGGTACCATACGTTCGTATGCCTCGGAGTGACGTACGAAATAGATAGGACGTCCTGCTACCTTGCCGTTCTTGTAGGTAATCCGATAAAAATCATACTTCTCACGGATGGACTGCATCTCCTTGTCCGAAAGCGCGGAAGGTGTGTAGAGCATGCCGCGGAAACGCTTCTCCATAACCCGTATATCCTGCTTCTGCGCCTTGGTCACGTCTGTTAGAGGGATGTCCGGTTTCCACAAGGAGTGTTCGTAGATAACCAGCCAGTGGTTGGTGGTTCCCTTATTTACAAACGGTACCTGCAAGTCGGCAGTCTGCTGGCGGGCATCTACCTTGCTGGCAGTAATCAGATGGTCGAAAAAGAGTTTCCCTTTCACGTCGGGGGCTACAATGCGGATTTCGTCCATCCCTTCTTCCGGGGTGCCTTGCATATCGCGTTCATAACATACCCATGCTCCGCGCCAACCGGTGAAGTTGATGCCAAAAGGAAAAGAGGTGCATACCTTGCCATCCTTCAGGAACTCGAACCGAATCTGCTTGTCCTGGGCCTGCTCATTGTACACCCATACGATGAAAGCCGAAAGATAGGTGTCTTTCCCCGTCGGGTCTTTCTTCTCAAACTTCAAGTCTTTTTTGATAGACAGTGCGGCACCCGGCTCGAAAGTCCAGCTCAAACTGTGGTCGCCATCCCTATAATGTTCGTCGCTAATGCCCAACTGCGAACCAGCTGCCGTAGTGACAAACGCCGGAACCTGCTTCTCCTCAAAAGAAAGCAAGCGCTCATTCTTCACGATTTGTGCATGTACACTGCCCGGCAGCAACATGCAAACGAGCGCTACCGCTCCTATTTTCCATTTACTGAATTGCATCATGTCTGTTTATTTAAGGTTATCGATATTTGCTACTTGGAAATCTGCAAAACGTACGTGGTTCTGCCACAACCGTAAGGCGAAATAGCCGTCTCCTTTGCCATCGGCAACCGGTAAGCTGAAAAGCTCTTCACCATCCATGGCATAAGTGGTGGCTCCATTCTCCACACGGATTTTAACTTCATACCAATGGTTGGGCTTCAAAAGGTGGGCGGCATCGGTATACTCTTTCAAGATGGGTTTAATCTTTGCATCGTCCACTCCATAATACTCTCCATGGTATTCACGGAAACGCGTAGTTCCATTATCATTACCGCCGTAGCCCACATAGTAAAGGTCCAGCGTATTGTAATTCTTGAACTCGCCGTTGCGCCATGCACTGCGGGCAAAGAAGTCATCCGGATGCCGGGGGTCATCGGCCCCCCAAAAACAATTCAAGTCGCTGAGACGGTCGTAGCTACCATTCTCAACCACCACTTGTACCCGGTAGGTAATCTCATAGTTTCCCGTCAACCGTTCCTTATACCAAAGGGACAGCCCGTCCGGAGATACAATATCCATCGTATCGCCGATACATGTAATTTCCACTTTTCCGGAAGAATCCTCCACGACCCAGGCGGTAAGCCGGCAGGAAGCGCCCATCTCCATACCGGGGAGGACACATAAGAGAAGTTGCATCAAAAGAAGTTGTAACCGCATATTTCAATGTATTAGTACGGTACAAAGAAACCCCTCTTTTTGGAAAAAGAGGGGCATAAATCGTACAGAAGAAGGATAAAATAATGATTGAGGCGGATTTCTGCCCCCACTTCATCAGGGATGAAGTTCTTCGAAAGCCTTGTTTTCCTCTTGTACCGCCTGAATAGTTTCTTCCAGTTCATTGATAGGGAGATCGAAGTTGTACCAGTCGTTATAGCAGTCGGTGACATACCACTTGCCGTCTGTCAGTTCAAAGACCACACGAAGGGAAGGTTCTGATTCATCATAGCCTGCTTCGAACTCTTTATGGGCAGGCTCATTGACAGTGAAGTGAGAAATATAGGTACCTCCCTCCTCTTCGGTAGTACGTCCTTCCTTCAGCGTTTCTTCGTCTAGCAATGCCCACTTCTCGCGGGTGAAGGGAAAAGTCTGTTCCGTCTCACCGTCATCCTTCAAGAGGGCGATGGGAGACTTCAAAGGAAACTTGATTCGGGAATACTGGAATGAAGCACTGGACGTGAATTTCTGAAGAAATGTCTTGAAATCCTCCTCTTCGGCAGCCAGACCATTGAGAGTCGTCAGCATGAGTGCCGCAAACAGACAAAAAACAAAGCGGATAGCCTTCATATACTCGGATTATTTTTCAATGCGCAAAGATAATATAAAAGTAATAAAATGCTAAGGCTATGGGGCGATAATTATTATCATCTATGTTTCAGATACTCGTAACCAAACCGGCAACGCAAGCAGTCTTTCTTGTCACAATATTCCTTTTGAAGTTGAAGCAGAGCCTGCGAATCGGCAGCGGTAGATACCGGCAAACCGGCACCATCCCAAAGTCGGGTTACGTGATTGTTTTCGGCCTTCAAGGATTCAAGGAAACGGGTGGCACGGTCACACAAAACGTCATCGGCCTTGTGCAGGCCATAAGCATAAAGAAACGGGATGACCGTATTGATGGCAATCAGATTCAAGGCACCGTCCCCTACCCGCTTTTCCCTCCGGGGTGAAACCTTTCTGAAATTGAAGTGCTCCTCCCAATACGCGGAAGTCTTGGCAGCCAGTATCTTCTTCACCGCCTCCAGCGTTTCAGCCTCCATAACACGCGAGAAGAGCGACTGCTCCTTGTGATACAGACAGGCAAGCTGGGCGAGGCGTACATGTGGAAAGTTATCGGGACGAAGACGCAGAAACCGCCACTGCTCAACAGACATGGGAGCTGGCAGCTCGAACTTGTGTTGCAGGTAGCGGAACTCTTTCTGAAGTATCAAATAATAATCATCTGCCTCTGCCGAGACCTCCTCCAGCAGGCCTGCCTGCCCCAGGAAGAAAGCCTCCACTTGAAACAGACTGTCCCGATGCTTGTCTACGGCGCGGAATGGAAGGCGGTTTGCCCATGCCTCGAAAGCATCCCCATTCAGCCCGAAGCCGAAGTTACGAGCAAGAGTAATGAAGAAAACATCTTCCCAATGATGATTGCAGCGTTCGAGCCGCTGGGATATGACGCATGCTTTCTGCTCAAAACGCTCTACCTGCAAAGCGGACAGCCAGGAATGGACGGTCAGCTTTGGAAGGGAGGCAAGGATGGAATAGCAGGGAGGATAAATCTCTGTCTGCCGAAGCTCTTCATAGCGCAAGCGGACAGTGTCGGGGCAAGTGAGCACCATCTGGGGAACCAGCTCACCGTTCGTGCGGTACACATCACAATTCGATTCGCCCACCACGTGCAGGATGACGGTATCATACGCCTTGTCACGGTCGTGCCTATGGAGCAGCCAGTCTGATGCCTGCGTATGCACTTCGACGTTGCCCACCCAGAGCGTACCGTCTATTTTCAGTTTGGCATTAAAAAAATCGGGGCCTGCATTCATGTTCGGCAAACCGGGATCTATCACTTCTACCGGCCGGCCGGAGGTTGTCTGGAGCAATGACAAAGGAAATATTTTGTGCTTCCAAACATAATGCAGTAGTTGTTCCATGTTAACAAGACGTTAATGTTGAGCACAAATGTAAGAAAAAGATTATCTTTGCGACCTATAGTTTGTTGATAAACTAAATAAAAACAGATAGAAACAATGAAAATCGCATTAATCGGCTACGGAAAAATGGGCAAGGAAATCGAGAAAATAGCCCTTGGCCGCGGACACGAAATTGTAAGCATCATCGATGTCGACAATCAGGAAGACTTTGAATCGGCAGCCTTCAAGAGCGCCGACGTTGCCATAGAGTTCACCAACCCCATGGTTGCATACAATAACTATATGAAGGCATTCCGCGCCGGGGTCAAACTGGTATCCGGCAGTACGGGCTGGATGGCGGAACATGGAGACGAAGTGAAGAGACTTTGTACCGAAGGCGGCAAGACACTGTTCTGGTCGTCCAACTTCAGTCTGGGAGTAAGCATATTCTCTGCCGTCAACAAGTACCTCGCAAAGATAATGAACCAATTCCCTGCCTATGATGTGACAATGAGCGAAACGCACCACATCCACAAGATGGACGCTCCGAGCGGAACGGCCATCACGCTTGCCGAAGGTATTCTGGAGAATCTCGACCGTAAGGACAAATGGATAGAAGGAACTTTCCAGGCTCCCGACGGAACCGTTTCGGGCTCTACGGAATGTGCAGCCAATGAGCTACCCATAAGTTCTATCCGCGAAGGAGAAGTACCGGGCATCCACAGCATCCGCTACGACTCCGAAGCCGACAGCATCACTATCACCCACGATGCCAAGAATCGCAGGGGATTTGCCTTGGGAGCTGTCCTTGCTGCCGAATATACCGCCAAGCACGAAGGTGCTTTGGGAATGAGTGACTTGTTTCCATTTTTAAAAGACTAAAACATCATGAGAAAAGCAACACGCACCCAATGGATTAAATTCAGTATAGTCACCCTGCTCTACCTTGCCTTTCTGGTTTGGGTAAAAAGCTGGCTGGGACTGATTGTACTACCCTTCATTTTTGACATCTACATCAGTAAGAAGATACCCTGGGGGTTCTGGAAGAAATCGGAGAATCCTGCCGTACGCAGCATCATGAGTTGGGTGGATGCCATCGTATTTGCGCTGGTAGCCGTCTACTTCGTAAATATCTATGTGTTCCAGAATTATCAGATACCGTCTTCCTCACTGGAGAAATCCTTGTTGGTAGGCGATTTCCTTTATGTCAGCAAGATGAGCTATGGCCCGCGCGTACCGAATACGCCGCTTTCCATGCCGCTGGCACAACATACACTACCGGTATTCAACACCAAGTCGTACATCGAATGGCCCCAATGGGAATACAAACGTGTACCGGGCTTCGGCAAAGTGAAACTGAACGACATTGTGGTGTTCAACTTCCCGGCAGGCGACACGGTAGCCACCAACTTCCAGCAGACAGACTTCTATACCCTTGCTTACGAAGAAGGAAAACGCGCGTATCCCAACAAGGTGAATATGGACAGCCTGACACGCAAGCAGCAACGTACCGTCTATGATTTGTACTACAATGCCGGACGTAACCTCATCCGTTCCAATCCGAGAATGTACGGTGACATTGTCATACGCCCCGTTGACCGTCGTGAAAACTATGTAAAACGTTGCGTAGGCCTGCCCGGCGATACGTTGCAAATCAAGAAAGGACAGGTATACATCGACGGCAAGGCCATCGAGAACCCTGCAGAAATGCAGTTCAACTACTTTGTACAGACTACAGGTCCTTATATCACCGATGATATGTTCCGTGAACTGGGCATCAGCAAAGAGGACCAGACACTGATGACCGACGGTCTGGGCTGGGAAGAGAATCTGATTGAGATGGGACTGGACCGCCGGGATGCCCAAGGAAGACTGGCGCCGGTCTATCATCTTCCGCTTACCAAAAAGATGTACGAGACCCTTTCGGGCAACAAGAAACTCATCAGTAATATTATCATCGAACCGGGAGAGTTCTCGGGACAGATGTATCCGCTGAACCTTTACACCAAATGGGACCGCAATAACTACGGTCCAATCTGGATTCCCGCCAAAGGTGCCACCATCAAGCTGACCGAGGATAACCTGCCCATCTACGAACGCTGCATCGTTGCCTATGAAGGCAACAAACTGGAAGTCAAGGAAGACGGCATCTACATCAACGGTGAAAAGACCGACTCCTATACCTTCAATATGGACTACTACTGGATGATGGGCGACAACCGCGACAAGTCCGCCGACTCCCGTTACTGGGGCTTTGTGCCGGAAGACCATGTCGTAGGAAAGCCTATCGTAGTATGGTTGTCACTGGACAAAGACCGAGGCTGGTTTGACGGTAAGATACGCTGGAACCGGATATTCAAGTGGGTGGACGGCATTAAATGAAAAAAGGATGGAAGATAGCAATTACAATAGTTGGAGTGGCACTCGTCGTGGTACTGCTTCGGGGTTGTGTGGCAACTTCCTATCTTATCCCCTCTTCCGGCATGGAAAATTCACTGTACCAAGGTGAGCGTATTCTTGTGGACAAGTGGAGCTATGGCCTGCGACTACCTTTCATGAAGTTATGGGGGTATCATCGTTGGGCAGACAGTCCCGTACCTAAAGAGGATATTCTAGTATTCAACAATCCTGCCAATCTTTCAGAACCTACGATTGACCGGCGGGAGGTCTTTATCAGCCGTTGCATCGGTACTCCCGGAGATACCTTGTTGATAGATTCACTCTTTTCTGTGATTCCTTCCGAGAAGAATGCACCCGACCAGAAGTTCCTTTATTCCTATCCCAGGCAACGGGAACGGCAGCTGGATTCATTACTGTCCATCCTTTCCATCGCTCCCAACAAACTATTGGGGCAGGATTCAACAAAGAATATACGCAGTTTCAGCCGTTATGAACACTACTTGCTGGAACAAGCCATGAACGGAAAGTGCTGGATAGAACCTATTGTCAAGGAAGATTCTATGGAGATGCTGAAACCTCTGATAATCCCCAGCAAAGGCAAAGCCGTGCGCGTATATCCGTGGAACAAGACTTTGTTGCGAAATACCCTGGTACTTCACGAAAAGAAACAAGCCGAAATCAAAAACGACACCCTTTATGTGGAAGGCAAACCCGTGCAACACTGCCATTTTACCAAAGACTACTACTGGGTAAGTGCCAACAATACCATCAATCTTTCGGACTCCCGTCTTTTCGGTTTCGTCCCCGAAGACCACATCATAGGCAAGGCATCTATCATCTGGTTCTCCAAAGAAAAGGGAACAGGACCTTTCAGCGGTTACCGATGGGGCAGGATATGGAAAAGAGTGGAATGACAAACAAATGAAAGAATAAAAATGAAAATACAAACAATGAACAGTAGCTTCAATCGTAAATCGCAAATCATCTAATCGTAAATATACTGATGAAAACAGTTTTTCTTTCTTCCGCCTATTTGGCTCCCATAGAATATTATACCAAATTGCTGGCATACGATAAAGTATTCATCGAACAGCATGACCACTATATGAAGCAGACTTACCGCAACCGCTGCACCATTGCCGCACCGGACGGCGAGTTGGCACTTTCCATCCCTACCGTAAAGCCGGATAGCCTAAAATGCCCGATGCGCGATATCCGTATCTCCGACCACGGTAACTGGCGGCATCTGCACTGGAATGCGCTTGAATCTGCCTACAACCACACTCCTTTCTTTGAATATTATAAAGACGACTTCCGCCCTTTCTATGAAAAGAAGTATGAGTTTTTAGTCGATTTCAACGAAGAACTTTGCCATCTTATCTGTTCTCTGATAGACATACAGCCCGATATGGCACGCACCACCGAATACCGGACTGAATTCACTCCGAATGAAGCGGATTTCCGCGAACGCATCCATCCGAAGAAAGACTTCCGACTGAAAGACCCGGAGTTCTCTCCCAAACCCTATTACCAGGTCTTTCAGGAGAAGCACGGCTTTCTGCCTAACCTGAGCATTGTAGATTTGCTGTTCAATATGGGGCCGGAGAGTTTGTTGATGTTGTAGGTTACTTATGGGAATTAGGGAGTTCATTTCTAAACGGGTTTGAGATAAATGTTAGTATCACGAGGGGACAAGTTGACAAGGCAACAAGCGCCTTGCGGTATATCATTTACTTCATTTCTGCCCCGTTATGAACCGGGAAAAGAGCCGAATAGCAATCTGCATTATTTACAAACAACACAGATTCAAGAAACAGTAGCATACTGAACCTAATTCAGTCGTATAGTGAATAGGGCTCAGTCGTATAGTGAATGCAGCACACCAGAATAATGCTGATAATCAAGAAGTTGCAAAAACACAGTCAGAACCTTGATAAATTACAACAAATTATCAAAATATCATTGTGCTCATTTCGTAGCGGGATTGAACACAGAGGTACGAAGTATCCACCTCCCCTTTAGGGGATTCGGGGAGTATTCAACCCCTGCTTCGCATCACTTATTGAACCTCTGCAAGAACTCCGCCAGGTTCTCCCCTTCTTCCAGGCCCAGCTTTTTCCGAAGGCGATAACGGCTGATTTCCACTCCGCGCAGAGAGATGTTCAGCAAGGGAGCTATCTCTTTGGAGAGCAGGTTCATCTTGATATATGCACAGAGCAGTTTATCCTTGTTGTTCAATTCGGGATATGCCTCTTCGAGTTTTCTGAAGAAGTCGTGGTAGACAGAGTCAAAGGTGCTTTGGAAAGCCTGCAAGTCGTCATCGTGCTCAATATTCGTTTCAATCTGTCCCAGTAGCCGAAGTGTTTTACGCCGGAGGGAAACCAAGTTTTCTTCACTGATGGAATGGGAAATGCCTAATACTTCTTTCTTGATACCCATCAGCATCTCATTCTTGCGCACAATATTCAAGGTAGTACGGATTAGTTCTTCTGATTTATGGCTTAACTCCGCCTGCAAGTTCTCCTCTTTCAGTGAGTCAATCTTCTGGTCTTTCAATTCACTCTCTTTCTTGAATTCTTGTTTCTGCCTGTAGAGCTCCAGCTCTTTTTGCATCAACAGATGCTTCCGGCTGACAGCTATGCGATAGGCTATATAATATAGTAGTAAACCCACAGCGACTGCATATATCAGGTAGCTCCACCAGGTGCGATACCAAGGAGGCAAGATTTCAAATGAGAACGAAGTCATTACCAACTCCTGGTCTTTATCGGTCATCAATTTTACGCTAAACACATACTTACCTTCATGCAGACCCGTAAATTCTTTAATAGTATTCTCACTGTACTCGCTCCATTCTCCCCTTTCGCTCCCCTCGCTCAAGCGATAGGAAAAAAGAGCCGATTGGGATGCATCGTTACTGTTCACATTATACTCTATGCGGAGGGAGTTGTGTTTATAGGGAATAGTGACAAGAGAATCTGTGTAATGATAGCTACGCCCGTAAATCAATGAGTCGCGTCGTCCTGTGAGATATACACGGCGTATCTGTAGAGATAGCTTTTCCTTACCCACAGTCGTCGATGAAAAGCGTACCAGGGAAAAACCTTCTTCCGTTCCCACCACAGCTTGCCCGTCATATACATTTACATGCTCATAGTTCTCTATCAAAGAGCCCTTCAAGAATGTGTCATGAGGCAATTTTGAATAGGTATTCTTCACAGCATCGTAGCGCAACAACTTGAGAGCTTCACCTGAAACGTACCATATATTATGGGCCATATCCATGGTGAGATAACTGTAAGCGGCTTTCCCGTCCAACATATTTTCCAACTCATGATATTCTTCCAGACTATCCGTGGCTTGATTGTAGCGCCATAACCCGTAATGTGACACTGCAACTGTTTCACTGTTTACCTGCGTCAGAAATATATCATAACCGGAAGGGAAAGCGCTATGGTTATACTTTTTCAAACTTACCACTTCCTGCAAATCATCCGACAGAATCAAGCGGCAGACACCTCTGTCCTTATTTGTCACCCATAACGCATTACCCGAGCTTTCAGCCATTAGGCTTTTTGCAGCATAAGTGAAATTCTTAAGCCGGAAAGCAGGCTGCCAACGCCCGGCCACTTTTTTCAGTAAATGCAACCCACTATATTTACCATAAGTACCCGCAATCAGCACATCCGGGTGACCGTTCAAAGGGACAAGGCTCCTGACACCTTTTATACCATCCAAATGCTCCATCTTATCGCCGTCTATCACAAAGACACCGTTGTCCGAAGCACAGAACAGCTTACCGTCATAGTTTAGGAAAGACCACATCTGTCCACCGGTTCCGGGAACAAAAGTCATCGGTATCTCTTTGTTCAGTTCTGTGGATGGTAGTGTTGTATAAAGGCCCTGATTGGAAGCCAGATACAACTTACCCTGATAAACGATAGAAGAATATCCGGACCCAATGACCGGTTTATTACCATATAGAGAAGAAACGGGCGAACTCAAATGTACACAGTCAATGCCATTATCCAGCCCCAACCAAAGGTTGTTCAGCGCATCGAAAGACATACTGAGCACTGTTTTGTTCTGCAATCCACTATTAATGGAAATCACATTCATTTCATCCTTTTCCAAATCAAGCAAACAAACCCCATCCTGCACAGAGCCAAGTGCCAGCAAAGACTGGTTAAGAGCAGCACAAAACACACGATTGTGCTGCATAAAGCTATCTGCAACACTATTGAACTTCTGCACCGTCTCGCCATCATAGATAAAAAGGCCGTTGTAACGGGTGGCTATCAGAATCTTGCCACTATAGGGTAATAGTCCCGATACCCTGCCCAGCATCTCCGAACCCGGCACCAAACTGAACTTCTTTCCATCCATCACCAGAACTCCCTCGGCCGCACCGATATAGAACTTATTATATAAAATGGCCGAAGTATAAATCTCACCCGGATACTCCAAGTATTCCAACTTATTATTTTCCCAGTAGAACAAACTACGGTCTGATTGGAAATAGATTCTCTCTTTATCCTGCAATATGTTCCATATCACGCCAACTATTGAATTCGGGGGCAAATTATCCGAAAGGCATGTATAGTCCAATCCGCCCAGCCTGTTTGGAGTGAAATAACCGAACCGCCCGATTCCACCGATATAAATCCGTCCGTCATTCCCTATTCTCATGGCCCGCGCCTTTGCATTACGTATAGGGTAAAGATTCCAGCTTGCACCGTCAAATTCGAGTAAACCGTTACTATTGGCCACATACATCCAACCGTTATCGTGTTGCTGTAACATCCAGTTTTGATTACCTGCCTTATAAGTATGGCGGGTATAGTTCGTTACCGGGCGTTGCCATCCTGCATTCAACTGCACCGACAGCAATAACAAAAGGGTAAGTATAAAATAGGACTTGCTTTTCATAGCGGTCAACATTTGCGTTTATGAAGCAAAGATAACTCCTTTACTCTAAAGTAGTATTCCACCACATCATCTTTAACAGATTTATTCAGAAGAAGCATACTTGAAAGAAAACGTACTTATAACCAACACCTTACAACATTCGTGAGAAAGTAATGATGTAGTCAAAACCGGCATTTGATGTAATTATGATGTAGCCGACTTCGGAATACGAATGCCTCATACCTGTATATTTGCCATCACTCTACAGAAGAATGCATGGAAATCGTTCTTCTTAATTTTAAATCAAAATATAGTAGTATGAAAACACTCTTGAAGAACAGTCTGACTTTTCTTTTGATGCTGATGCCGGTATTGGCTTTCGCCCAGCAAGCACCTCAGATAATGAATGTCAGCGCACGCCAGACGACATCCCTCGACGGGCAGTGGAAAACAATTGTAGATCCTTTTGAAAACGGCTACTACGATTACCGTCTGAAACCCTATGACGGAGGTTATGCCCAGGACAAGACTTATTCCGACAAGACCAAGTTGCAGGAATACGACTTTGAAACGGATAAACTGCTGTTTGTTCCCGGAGACTGGAACACACAGCGTCCGCAATTGTATTATTATGAAGGAACCGTATGGTACCGCAAACATTTTGAATACTCCTTGCAGCCGGGCAAGCGCCTTTTCCTAAACTTCGGAGCTGTTAATTACGAGGCTATCGTGTGGCTGAACGGCAAACGTCTGGGAAGGCACATCGGCGGGTTTACTCCTTTCAACTTTGAAATTACCAACCTCCTGAAAGAAGGCACGAACAGCCTCGTGGTCAAGGTGGACAACAAACGCCTGCCCGAAGCTGTGCCCACGGTCAATGCAGATTGGTGGAACTTCGGTGGAATAACCCGTCCCGTCACTCTGATAGAAATGCCTGCAACCTATATACGCGACTATTACGTACAGTTGGCAAAGGATGACAAGAACATGATTGAGGGCTGGGTGCAACTGGAAGGTTCTGACAAGGAACAGAAGATAACACTGGATATTCCCGAACTGAAAGTAAAGAAAGAAGTCACGACCGATGCCAACGGGTATGCTTCATTCCTAATAAAAAGCAAACCTATACTCTGGACTCCGGAGAATCCGAAATTATATGCCGTGAACCTGGCTTCCGAAACGGATAAGGTTTCTGATGAGATAGGTTTCCGCACGATTCGCACGGAGGGCATCAAGATATTGCTGAATGACAAGGAAATCTTCTGCAGGGGTATCAGCATCCACGAAGAAACTCCCTATTACAGTGGTCGTGCTTACTCAAAAGACCATGCCCACACATTGCTGAGTTGGGCAAAGGAACTGGGATGCAACTTTGTTCGCCTGGCCCATTATCCCCATAATGAAGAGATGGTGCGCGAGGCCGAACGTATGGGCTTCCTTGTATGGTCCGAAATTCCCGTGTATTGGACGATTCACTGGGAGAACAAGGATACTTACCAAAATGCGGAGCAACAATTGTGCGACATGATTGCCCGCGACAAGAACCGTTGCAACATCATCATCTGGTCTATTGCCAACGAAACTCCGCACAGCGAGACGCGTCTCACGTTCCTCTCTAATCTGGCAAACAAAGCAAGAAGCCTCGATAGCGTCCGCCTAATTGGCGCAGCTATGGAGAAGGAAGAAGTACAGCCGGGTGTTCTGACGGTAAACGACCCGTTGGGAGAGCTATTGGATATCATCAGTTTCAACGAGTATGTGGGCTGGTACGATGGCGACTCTGAGAAATGTGACCGCGTGAACTGGACATTCGATACTCAGAAACCGGTATTCATCAGTGAACTCGGAGGCGGTGCTTTGTACGGGCGCCACGGCTCACCCAAAGAACGCTTCACGGAGGAGTATCAGGAAGATTTGTATATCCGCCACGTGAACATGTTGAAACGTATTCCGGGACTTGCCGGCACTACTCCGTGGATATTGAAAGATTTCCGCTCACCGCGCCGCCATGTACCCGAGATTCAGGACGACTTCAACCGTAAAGGACTGGTTTCTGACAAAGGACAGAAAAAGAAAGCATTCTTTGTTTTGCAGAAATGGTATAAAGAATTAACCGAAGCATATAAATAGCTCACAACAAGACCTCATTAATAACTCTAAAAAAGAAAGGACGCCTATGAAGTAACACCTATGAGAATACACTTTCTTTATAGGAAGCAGCTCAACTGTTTTCTGTAGAGAGAAAGAAGATGAAGGTTATCATCTTCACATGAAAATTAACCTTTAATTTATTCATTCAAAATTAAGTCTAATATGAAACATTTTTTGGTATTCCTATTACTCTTTATTGGTATCGGAAGTGTCACGGCACAAAATGCCAGAATTACCGGTACAGTAAAAGATAACACAGGAGAGGCGGTTATCGGTGCTAATATAAAAGTAAAAGACAGCACCGGCGGCACAATCACAGACATCGACGGACATTTTAACATTGAAGCCTCATCTAATGCAACTCTTGTAGTATCTTTCATCGGATACATTACTCAAGAAGTACCCTTGAAAGGTAGAACCAATGTAGTAGTAACCCTCTCGGAAGACTCTCAAACACTGGATGAGGTCGTTGTAGTGGGTTATGGAACTCAGAAGAAAGTAAACCTGACCGGTTCTGTTGCAGCAGTAAAAGTCGATGAAAAGATTGCCAGCCGTTCCATCACAAACGTATCTTCCAGTCTCTCGGGTTTGGTGCCGGGATTGGTAGTGAGCCAAACAACCGGTTTTGCAGGTGGAGACGGTGCTTCGCTGAAAGTACGCGGTTTGGGTTCCATCAACAATTCTGACCCATTGATTGTAGTGGACGGGATGCCGGATGTAGATATCAATCGTATTAATATGAACGATATTGAAAGCATCTCAGTCTTAAAAGATGCAGCTTCGTCAGCCGTTTACGGTTCGCGTGCAGCCAACGGTGTTATCTTGATTACCACCAAAGGCGGTTCTAAAGAAGCCAAATCCAAAGTGACTTATAATGGTTCTTATGCCTTATCAAGCCCCGTAGAGTTTTACGACTATTTAGCCGACTATAGCCGTGCACTGACCATGCAGATGCGCTCTGCTGCCACAGGTAACAAATCGACCAGTTTCCAGCAGGGTACGGTAGAGCAATGGATGGCCATGGGCTTGGTAGATCCTATTCTTTTTCCGAACACCGACCAATATGACGAAATGTTCCGTACCGGTGCCATCATGAACCATACGGTTTCAGCCTCCGGCGGCAACGATAAGATAAATTTCTATACTTCACTCGGCATCATGGACCAGGAAGGTCTGCAAATCCACAATGACTACAGCCGTTATAACATGCGTTTGAACGTGGATTATAAGGTTCGTGATAACGTAAAAATAGGTATCAGAACAGATGGTAGCTGGTCAGAGCGCCAGACACCTCGCGGCGCAGGTTTGGAAACTGCAGGTTTAAAATATGTCATCTCCGGTATTTTGAACAAGCATCCTGAAACAGGTGAATACGGCGGTGCCATGGCTTATGGAGAATCTGCTTCTGCCGGTAATGCTGTTGCCGAATACGAAGCTTATCGCACAAATACTTCCCGCAAAGAATTTAATGGAAACGCTTACTTGGAATGGGAACCGCTTAAGGATTTGAAGTTGAACGTCAGTTACGCTTTGCGCTATTATAACCAGTTCAGCAAAAGCATCCAGAATGTGGTGAACCAGATGAACTTCCAGACCAACAGTATAGCCCGCACCATGCCGGATACAGGTGATATCATCAGCAATTCCAATAACGAAGGTCATAAGACTTTGTTCCAAGGACGTATCACTTATGAAAAGGAAATCTTCAAAGGGCATCATATTTCCGCCATGTTCAATGCAGCCGAAGAATACTGGTTCCAACGCAACATGGGTGCAGGACGTAAGAACCGTTTGCACAACAGCCTTGAAGAACTGGATGCAGCTTCCAAGGAAGTACAGACCAACGACGGTAAATCCGAATCCGAAGGTTTGCGTTCTTTCATAGGGCGCGTCAACTATACATTATTTGATAAATACTTGTTTGAATTCAACTTCCGTTCCGACGGTTCTTCCCGCTTTGCCAAAGGACATCAATGGGGTTTCTTCCCATCAGCTGCTGTAGGTTGGCGTGTTTCGGAAGAAGCCTTCTTCGCCCCGTTGAAGAAAGCAATCAGTAATGCCAAGTTCCGTGCTTCTTACGGTTCTCTGGGTAATAACTCCGGAGTAGGACGTTACGAACAAAAAGAAACAATGGGAACTACCAATTATATTGTTGGAAACAACGGTCTTGCAACCGGATTCAGTGCCAATAAGATGATTAACCAAGACCTTTCCTGGGAAGAAACCCGTGTCATCAATATAGGTTTGGACTTAGGATTCTTCAACAACCGACTGACTGCGGAACTCGACTGGTACGACCGTTTCACCACCGGTATGATTCGTGGTTCCAGCATATCTTCGTTATTAACCGGTTATTCGGCACCGAATATCAATGTGGCCGACCTGCGTAACCGCGGTATTGAAGTGAATCTGAACTGGCAGTCCAGTATTCGCAAATTCGAATACAGCGTCAATGTAAACGCTTCTTATAACGTAAATAAGCTGGAGAAATGGGGTGACTATCTGAACCGTGGGTGGATTATGCTCGACATGCCTTACCACTTCCTCTATATGTATGAAGCTTATCCGGGTTTGGTGCAAAGCTGGAATCAACTCTACAATGCACCCTATCAAGGAGATGCCTACAACGCACCGGGTGACATTATCCTCAAAGACTTGAATGGTGACGGTAAAATCAGTGACCTTGATAAGAAAGCATACACCGACAAATACCGCGATACCCCGATGGGACAATTCGGTATTACTTTGACCGGAGCCTACCAGGGTTTTGATATCCAGGCTTTGTTCCAGGGTAACTACGGACGTTCTGATGTATGGTTGGATGATTTGAACAATACCAAGATACCGGATAACCGTTATGCATTCCAACAGTTCCATTGGAGTGATTCTTGGTCGTTAGACAATCGTGGTGCCTCCCTACCCCGTCTGCTGAATGGTAGCGGCGGTAACAAGAACCGTGAAGAAAGTACATACTGGGCTTATAATACCAACTATTTCCGTTTGAAGAACTTACAGGTTGGTTATACCGTTCCCGAACGTTATATGCAGAGAATCGGTTTCAACCGTGCACGTATCTACTTATCCGGTGAGAACCTCTTTACTTTAACTCCCTGGAAAGGTATCGACCCTGAAAAGCCTCATGGAAACGACCTATACCCATTGGTTAAAACCTACTCAATCGGTTTGAATATAGAATTCTGATAACTCAACAAATAAGAAAGAATATGAAATATATTAAGTATATAGCATTAGCCGGACTGGTCGGTTTAACATCTTCTTGTATAGATGACCTGCTGAACCGTCCTGCTACAACAGAAGTATCTTCGGACCTCTTTTGGACAAGTACAGATGATGCCTTGTCCTCTACCTACGGTGTTTACAACGCAGTGCGGACTTTGTTTGCAACTGATTACTACTACGACGGGCATGGCGAATTCCAAAATACTCGCGGTAAGAGTATCGGTGATATTTCTTCATGGGGACCCGGAACGCCGGGCAGCGGATTTTCCAGTATGTGGAACAATGCATACCGGGTTATCAACCGTGCCAACTACACCATTCAGTATGTAGAGCAAATGATTCAAGCAGAACAGAATGCCGCAACCAAAGCATCTTTGGAGGCTATCAATGCCGAGAATTACTTCCTGCGTGCATTGGCCTATTTCCGTTTGGTTCAAAACTGGGGTGATGTTCCTTACTATCGCCACGTACTCAGCGGCAATGATGAAGCATGCTCATTGGTACGCACCCCTATTGCTACCATCATTCCTGAACTAATCACCGATTTACAGAATGCATCCGAAAAGCTTCCCGCAAGCTATGGTGATAAGTACGGACGTGCCACGCAAGTTGCCGCACTGGGCTTTAAAGCAAAAATAGAATTGTACTATGCTTGCTGGAACAAGAACGGATGGCCCGAACTGGAAGGCTTCGAGCCGAGCAGCAGTGTAGCCCAAACCTATTATGCCGCCGCTGCTTCAGACTTCAGCAAAGTAATCAACAATTATGGCCTGACAATCTTTGGTGATGGTAATCCCGGCACTGAAGACAAACCCAACTATAGAGAGCTGTTCCAATATTATAATGAAAATTGTTCGGAAATCATCTTCTCCATTACTTATGGCGGTCCTTCTCTCGGCCAGGGTGAAAGTTTGTTGCGCGACTTCGGTACCCGTACCACCGGTAATGCACAATGCTGGATTATGCCTACTGTCCGCTTGGCAAACCGTTATCAATCAACTGTCACCGGTGATTTCTGTGATGAGCTTATCTTGTCTAAAGATGCTGCACTCCCTAATGGAGCGCGTAACCGTGCCAGCTATGAGAATCGTGACTGGCGTATGAAATCGACCATCATGTGGGATGGTGAGTCTTACAAGAAAATTACAACGGACGGCCTGACAATGGGTGACGAATATACCTGGATGTTCGGTGAAAGAAATGAGGCCAACGGTTTCATCAATAATGATGCCAGCAATCAAACCGGTTATATCTTCCGTAAATGGATACGCCAGGAAGCCGGTTGGGAGCGTACAGATGGTCCGCAGGATTTCTATCTGATGCGTTTGGCCGATGTGTATCTGATGTATGCCGAAGCTGTCAACGAAACGTCCGGTCCTACCAGCGAATGTGTAGCCTTGCTGAATAAGATTCGCAGCCGTGGCAACCTGCCGGCTTTAACACCCGACAAGTATGCCAATTCCGAAGCATTCTTCAATGCCATTGAGCAAGAACGTATTGTGGAACTGGCCACTGAAGGTATGCGTCCATTCGATATTCGCCGCTGGAGAAAAATCCATGACATATGGGGAGAGGCAAACAGTGACGGTTTAACCTTGTATGATACAAATGGCACACGCATACGTGATGAATTCAAGAATGCACCCGAACTCAATTTCCAAAAGAATTATATCTACCAGATTCCAGAAAACGAAAGAAACCGCAACCCGAATCTGACTCAGAATACTCCGTGGAGATAAGCAATTACCATAAAGTTCATTAAATACAAAAAGAATCGTATGAAAAACCTATATAAAATATTGACTCTTGTCATAGTATGTCTTTTGTCCCAATCATGCAATGATTATCCGGTAGATGATAATGGTTTGCTGGTTACTGACAGTGAAGAATGTTACATCTCTTCCCTCATATTGAGAGGACCGGATGATAGGGACGTATTGATAAGCGGTGTTACCATCGATGACGAAAACAACACCATTACGGGGATAGCTAAATTTGGTACCAACATCAAGAAACTGAAGCCAGAATGTGGTACTGCCAAAGATTGTATCGTAACTCCGACTATGGGAGTGTGGACTGATTTCAGCCAACCCCGCCAGTACACTGTAATTTCCGGTAATCGTCAAGTGAAGAAGACCTATACGGTCACTATCACTTTGCAAGGAGAATAATCAATCAGTATAAACTTCTAAGAAACAGAATATTGTTATGAAACTATTGAAATATGCAATGCTGCCCTTCATCGCTCTCTCTTGCTTCGCATGTAGCGATGACGATGAATCTGCCATTAAAAATGACATGATAAAGAAGACGGTTTCTCCTGCCATAGCCGGAGAAAAAATAGAGTTTGCCTATGCCATGGGAGCCACTAATGGAAGAATAAATAAGGCTGAAGCAGTTGCCTCCATTACCGGAGCAACCGGTACGGGATTTGAGCTGCACTCCTGGTTCACAGCACAGACCGGAATGGATGTTAACGGTGTACATTATGGTGCCGGTGAAGATGTGCCTATCCAAACCGTTAAAGACGCATCTACCGACGGTAGCATTTCTACAGCCAACCTGATGGAGAAAGTCGATGCGCATTACATCAACCCGACCATTGCCATTGGAACCACCCAGACAGACCTCATTGCCGCCACACTACGCTATAACTTCGTAGTGCCCGAAGATGCAAAAGGCAAAACATTCAGCATTACCTTTACTGCCGTTTCCAGTACAGGCGACCGAGTGTCTTACAAAACCCCTAATTACAAAATCTCCAAGATGGACATGAAACGTCTTATCGAATTGGAGAACGAAGGTGCCTGCTACTTCTCTATCGAAGACATGAAGGCTTATACCAAAGAGGAAGTAAACGCTCTGAACTTGTCCGGCAAGATTGATTTCATCTATAACTACCAGGCCAAACTGAATGATTTTGACTATGCACACTCTTTCGTATCTCCTGCAACGGACCCGAAATTCATCGCCATCAGTGGTATTGTCCCCTCGGGTGCTACCAACAACACCCCCATGGAACAACGTGCCAATGTGCATGATGCCCAGTTGAAAGGAAGCAATCCGGCTGTTTACGTGGACGATATAGACTTCGAGACGCTGGATTTAGGCGGAGCCATGAACTATGTACTGAACCTGAAAAAGGACGATAGTGCATTTATGAAGACTGCCGACGGTAAATGGGCTGCATACATCTACGTGAACAGCGTTGACGGTAGCGGTAAGATGACAGTAAGTATCAAACGTTATCCTTTGTAATCTAACCCCTTACACAACATGAAGCGAATAAAAACATTGACTTTTCTGCTCATGATTATCCTCTCTGTAGGAGTATCTGCTCAAAATCCCCGGTCGGTCTTTACCGACCGACCGGTGGATGAGGCAGCTATATATTTCACTCCCGAGAATTTTAAAGTGAAGGCTGACGGGCGTATGGATGTTTCCGAAGCCTTGCAAGAAGCATTGAACCGAACCAAACAAAAAGAAAATGGTTGCGGTATCCTCTTTATCCCCGAAGGAGTGTATAAACTCAACAAGACGATTTACATCCCCTCAGGTGTTCGTATCATTGGTTATGGTGGCAAACGCCCGGTTTTTGTCCTTGCCAAGCAAGCACCCGGTTTTCAGGAAGTTACCCGGGAAACTGCAAAAGGGAAATACCTTTTTTGGTTTATCGGCGGCGGCTACCGCCCGGGAGGCCGTATAGGCGATGCCAATGCAGGGACTTTTTATAGTTCAATGATGAACGTAGATATTCGCATTGAAGGCGGAAATCCCAATGCCTCTGCCATTCGCGCACATTTTGCACAGCACTGCTCTATTTCCAATGTAACCATTCATGTGGGAAAAGGCCGTGCGGGTATTGTCGATGCCGGAAACCATTTGGAGAATATAGCCATTTACGGAGGAGAGTATGGAATTGACACAGACAAGTCAGCTCCCGGATGGCCTATTATGCTACTTAACTCCTATTTTGAAGGACAACGTAAGAGTGCCATCCTTACTAATGAAGGAGGATTGACCATCGTTCGTATGCGGGCAAAGAATGTACCCGTAGCCGTAGAGATTAAAGAGAATGCTCCCGACAGGCTATTTATGGAAGATTGCATTTTCGAGAATGTACACCGCACCGGGGTTATTCTGACAGATGCAGGAAATGCAGCAACACAAATCAACCTTAGAAATATTCAATGTAAAAACGTTCCTATGTTTGCGTTGGAGCGCTTTACAAACCAACAAATACCCGGTAAAGAAAAAACATACCGGGTAACCCGTTTCACTTTCGGTTTTAATGCCGACAGTCTGGAAGACACTCCTCAAATAGTGCGCCGGACAGAAACAGAACCTATTAAGAGCATTACTCCTTTGGATACCGGTGACACCCCGATGCTTCCTGCTACGGAACAATGGATAAACATCCGCAACTTGGGTGCCAAAGGAGACGGTTTCAGTGATGATACACACATTTTCCAGGAAGCAGTACAAAAGTATGCCAATATCTATATTCCCCAAGGATGGTACGTTGTAAAAGAGCCGTTGACTCTGAAACAAAACACGAATCTGATAGGCCTGCACCCCGGCACTACTATCCTATTAAGCTTGGGCGGCAATCCCGCATTCAGCGGCTTCGGTGCCCCGCAAGCACAGTTGACTACTCCCCAAGGTGGAAAGAACATCGTATGCGGTATCTTCCTGAATGCCGATGCCTACAATTACCGGGCTGTCAATTGCAAATGGATGGCAGGCGAAGGCTCTTATATGTATGATGTCAAATTCAGCGGGCACGATAAAGCCCGTTTCTTCCACAACGGACAAAGTGCTGCCAACCCTTTGGAGAAACCTATGTCCATCACTCCGGAAACTCACGACCTCATTACCCGTGCTTGGGACAACCAGCATTGGAGCCTATGGATTACAAACGGAGGAGGAGGCTCATTCCGGGATATATGGACAGCCAACGAATATAGTTCGGCAGGACTGTACATCAGTCATACAGATACCCCGGGACGTATTTACGGAATGTCTTTAGAGCATCATTTACGCAATGAAGCCATCTTCCGCAATGTTGCCAACTGGAAAATCTACGACTTCCAGTTTGAAGTGGAAGCAGAAGGCATCGATACGCAACCTTTGGACCTGATAGACTGCAAGAACCTGACTTTTGCCAATTTCTATTCCTATCGCGTATCGCGCATGTTGAAATCCTATCCGTCGGCTATACGCACCTGGAATTGCAAGGATATTGAGTTTCTGAATGTTCACAACTATGCACATGCCCGCGTAAAGTTCACTTCCAATGCCAGCCTTTACGATGTCAATACCCACCGGGAAGCACGCCGTTGGGAACTGGCACGCCTTTCATTGACCGGCAAGGAAAGCCGTAAATACCCATTGAGCCAGGAAAAAGGAAAAGCCGAACTTGTAGTCACCGGATTTGAGTTCATTGACGGACTGGCACAAGACAGCCGGGGAAATATATATTTCTGCGAGCATCGCATGCGCCGCATCTATAAATTGGATGCCCGAAGCGGGCAGGTAACTTCTATTGCCGATTTCCCCTGGAACGCAGTAGCACTGGCATGCGATACACAAGACAACTTGATTGTCGTTACCAAATACATCTCCCAACCCGGCTATAATAATGACGATACCCGTAACGGCAACCGTCCTCTATTCGGCTGGAAAGGTTCGGGAGGGCTGTGGGGCTTCAATTATGTTCCTAAGCTTTACGCAATACGTCCCGATAATCCGGATGAAAGTTTCCAAGTTTTACCGTTAGTGGATATGAAGCAATTTGCTGCACCGCAACAAATTTATTATCCGGGTAATAGAACCATCACTCAAAGCGAGTATTACAACGGAAGAAAGCCGGAACAATGTTTTGTTGCTCCCGACGGTGTAACCATCATTCCGAATTACGAAGATTTATTCCGTTGTTCATCTCTGGTTAAGGCAGTACCGGGCAAAACAGTCTATACATTGGATGAATATCACCAACGCGTAATCCATGCGGATGTAGATGCCCAAGGCTTCTTGCAAAACTGTCGCATATTTGCCGACGGAGGCGACCGGAGCGTAGTTACGGACTCTAAAGGCAACGTATATGTAGCCAACGGAGACATTTCCATATTCTCCCCGTCAGGTGAATCCATAGGTACGTTAGAGGTGCCGGAACGTCCCACGTCTCTACTGATATCAGGAAACAAGCTCTATATCACAGCTCTTTCTTCGCTCTATCAAATAGAGCTTTAACAATAGGATTATCATAATAAGAGATTAGGATTATAAATCATGACAAAGTGATATTTTCATAGGTTAGATTTTTAAGTTTGTAACTAAGGTTGCGATTCAGGTTTAAGTTAAAGAGGCGGATAACTACTTGTTTTTTTTACATCCGTCTCTTTTTTAGTAGTTTTGGCAGTAATATCATTTATAACATATCACCATGGAAAGAGAGAAAAATACACTCCCGCAAAAGGCCTGCCATTGGATGGCTGCCGTTATTATATCCTTATTTGTCCTGCCCCCTGTCCACGCCCAACGCCAAACCCAAACCATCAACGACAGCTGGAAGTTCCTCAAAGGAGAATGCACCGCAGCAGCCGACAGTGCCTTTGACGACAGCAAATGGACATCCATCCATCTGCCCCATACCTGGAATACCGATGCTTATACCGAAAAGGATTACTACCGCGGCACGGGCTGGTATCGCCGGCAACTGACCTTGCCGCAGGGCTGGAAGGAGAAACAGATTATCCTGAGACTGGATGCTGCCGGCAAATCAGCCACTATCTATATCAATGGCAAAAACGTAGGTGAGCATGCCGGAGGATATACCGCCTGTTCATTCAACATCACGCCGTTCCTCTCTTTCGACACACCCAACACGCTGGCCGTATGCGTGGATAATGCCCGCCAGGATATTGCTCCCATCTCCGGAGACTTCACTTTCTTTGGCGGCATCTACCGGGATGTTTGGCTTACGGCGGTTCCCAACCAGCACTTCAACCTAACGAACCACGGCTCGGACGGTCTGTTCATCAGCACCCCGCAGGTTTCCGAGGAGCAGGCAACCCTCTCCATACGCGGTGAAGTAAAGAACGATGCACCGGAAAAAGCGACGTTGGAACTGACGCACACCATCTACCGCCCGGATGGTACCCTGCTACAAACACTCAAGAAGAATATACAGCTAAAAGCCGGAGAAACCTACGCTTTCAGCAACGAGACAACCCCGGTGTTGAAACCTGAATTGTGGACTCCTGAAACGCCCCGCCTCTACCACGTAGAAACAACCCTGCGCAACCGTAAGACCAAAACCTTGCTGGACCAAAGCAATCATTACACCGCTTTCCGCTGGTTCCGGTTCGACGGAGATGAGGGTTTCTTCCTCAACGGAAAGCCCTATAAACTGCGCGGCATCTGTCGCCATCAAGACCAGAAACCCATAGGTCCCGCGCTGACAGACGAGATGCACCGGAGAGACTTCCTGCTGATGAAAGAGATGGGGGCCAATTTTATCCGTATCTCCCACTATCCGCAAGACGATGCCCTGCTGGAGATGTGCGACAAGCTGGGTATGCTGGCATGGGAAGAGATTCCCATTATAGACATTGTGCCCGATACGCCGGGTTATGGAGATAACTGCGAACGAAACTTGCGGGAAATGATTCGCCAGCACTACAACCACCCTTCTATCATCACCTGGGGATATATGAACGAAATATTGCTCGTAACCCAACGGAAGTACAAAACCGAAGCGGAACTGAAGCCGGTACTGGAACGCACACTGGCACTGGCCAACAGGCTGGAACGGGTACTGAAAGAAGAAGATAGCACCCGCATAAGCACCATGGCATTCCACGGCAGCAACAGCTACAACGAAACCGGATTAAGCAAAATCACCGATATTGTAGGCTGGAACTTATACCAGGGATGGTATGGGGGTGACCTCACGGGCTTTGAGAAGTTCCTGGCACAACAACACCAAAACCATCCCACTCACCCGATGATTGTAAGCGAATATGGTGCAGGTTCGGACAAGCGATTACATTCGCTGCATCCGCGTGCTTTTGACTTCAGCATCGAATACCAGCAGAAGTACCTCGAACACTATTTGCCGGTATTGGAAGATACACCTTATATCTGCGGCGGCACGCACTGGAACTTTATCGACTTCTCTTCTGCCCTGCGAGACGAATCCATGCCACGCATCAACAATAAAGGGTTGGTTTATGCCGACCGTACCCCGAAAGATGTATATCACTACTATCAGGCAGCTTGGCGCAAGGACATTCCGGTGCTGCATATTGCCAGCCGCGACTGGACAGACCGTGCCGGCGTGCAGCAAGGCAATGCTCCCGTATATCTGCCGGTCAAGATATACACCAACCTTTCTGAAGTAGAGCTGTTTATCGACGGTATTTCATTGGGAAAGCAGAAAACAGAGAACTACACGGGCACCTTCGAAGTTCCATTTTCTAACAGAAATCCTTTCCTATTCGCACAAGGAAACTATCAAGGAAAGACAGTGCAAGACGGGCTAAGAATAAACTTCACTCCCATACCGGCATGCCTGGATGCAAACAACCTGAAAGGGTTGGAACTGGCCGTTAATGTAGGAAGCCAATGCTTCTTCACCTCGGACGAAAGCCAACTGACCTGGCTACCCGACCAGCCTTATGCCGCAGGCAGTTGGGGATACATCGGCGGTAAGGAGGGAACTGCACAAACCGAAATCCAAAACACGGCAGACGACCCCTTGTTCCAAACCCTCCGGAATGAGATAGAAGGTTATCGCTTCGATGCTCCCCAAGGTGTATATGAAATAGAGCTTCTCTTTACCGATATCTTCCGCCGGAATGCGGGCATTGCCTACCAACTGGACCGGAACGGGCAACAAGAGAACCGGGAAAACACATTCGGCATTTCCATAAACGGGGAAGTGGTGGAAGAGAGCCTCTCTCCCTGCAAAGAAAGCGGGTACTTCCGTGCTTTGCGAAAGAAGTACTACATTACGAATGACAAAGAATACATCGATATACGCTTCCATTCAACAAGCGGTACTTGCTTCCTGAACGGTATTAAACTCAGAAACATTTATTAATCAATAAAATAGAAAACCATGAAACTAAAAGTAGTACAATGGGTGCTTGCTTTATTGCTTCTGGCGCCTTGCACACAAGCACAATCCATCTGGGATGCCACGCACCTTGCCAACGTAAAACAGTCCATCCATGAACCTTTCTACGCAACCGCCTACCAAGCATTGCAAGCGGAGGCCGATAAACTATTGGATGTACAGCCTCTTTCCGTGATGATGAAAGAGAAGGTGCCTGCCAGTGGCAACAAGCACGACTACATGAGCCAGGCCCGCTATTATTGGCCGGACCCCACAAAGCCCGACGGACTGCCTTACGTGAGCCGCGACGGCGAATCGAACCCCGAATTGAACAAGCTCGACCGCAACCGCCTGGGAGCAACCGCCAGCCGCGTCACCACGCTGGCATTGGCCTGGTACTTCAGCGGAGAAGAGAAGTATGCCCAAAAGGCAACGGAGCTTATCCGCGTATGGTTCTTCGACAAGGATACACGCATGAATCCCAACCTGGAGTATGCGCAGATGATACCCGGACACAACGGCGGCAAAGGCCGTTGCTACGGCGTGCTGGATAGTTACTCCTTTGTAGAGATGCTGGATGCCGTGAAGTTGTTGGAGCAATCGAAGTCTTTTACGGCCAAAGATTCCAAGCAGCTGCAAGCATGGTTCGGCAAGTTGCTGAACTGGATATTGACCAGCCCGCAGGGACAAGAAGAATCCCGCCAGGCCAACAACCACAGTACGGCCTACGATGCGCAGGTGATAGCCATTGCCCTCTACACCGGCAACCTTAAAGTAGCCCGGGAAGTTATCAACGCCGTTCCTGCCAAGCGCATCTTCACCCAGATAGAACCGGACGGACGGCAGCCGCATGAATTGCGCCGCACGCTTGCCTTCGGTTATTCCCAATACAATCTGACCCATCTACTCGACATCTTCTGCATGGCAGAGAAAATAGGAATCAGGATTGATAACGCCACCTCTCCCGACGGACGCAACTTCTACCGGGCAATGGATTTCCTGGCGCAATATGCAGGAAAGGGTACAGAGGAATGGCCTTACCAACAGATTAGCGAATGGGACTACAAACAACAGGAATTCTGTAAAGACCTATACCGTGCCGGCTTGCTCAACCCTGCACGCAAAGACTATCTGAGACTATCCAAAGCCCACAGAGTCATTCAGTGGAAAGACCGCTTCAACTTGCTCTATGTGCAACCCTCCGAAGTGGATAACGCCTATGCCTTTGCCTGCAAACAACTGGAATTTGCCATGCAGTGCGCCGACAAAGCAAAGAAAGAGGAGAAGAATGCTGCCCGGCGTCGCGTCATGCCGCGCAGCATCCATAAAGACGGTTCGCTGGCTATGATACATCCCCACGATTGGTGCTCGGGTTTCTTCCCCGGCTCGTTGTGGCAGGTATATGCCTATACGCATGATGATTACTGGCGCCGGGCTGCCATCTCGTGGACCTGGCCTATTGAAGAAGCCAAGTGGCACAAGGGCACGCACGACCTCGGCTTTATGATGTACGACAGCTTTGGAAAGGCGTATGAACTGACGGGTGAACGCTCTTACAAGGATGTGGTGCTGCAAAGTGCCAAGACTTTGATTACCCGCTACAGCCCGAAGGTGAAAAGCATCCGCTCATGGGACCACAATCGCGACCGATGGAAATATCCGGTCATCATCGACAATATGATGAACCTAGAAATGCTGTTCCGCGCCACGCAGTTGACGGGCGATTCCATTTACTGGAATGTCGCCGTGAACCATGCCAACACTACACTGAAGAATCATTTCCGTCCGGACTACTCCTCTTATCACGTAGTGGACTACCATCCGGAAACAGGTGAAGTCCGCCTGAAGTGTACACACCAGGGAAACTCGGACGACTCCTTCTGGAGCCGCGGACAAGCCTGGGGGATGTACGGCTTTGCCATGTGTTACCGCTTCACCAAAGACCCCGCCTATCTGAAACAATCGGAAGGCATTGCCGACTTCTTCCTCAACCTGCCCAACATGCCGGCAGACGGCGTGCCCTACTGGGATATGAAGATGGATGTCATTAAGGACTGCACCCCCGATAACATCAACCCCGACGTACCACGCGATGCTTCTGCCGCCGCACTCATCGCTTCGGGTTTATATGAACTCTGCACCTACGTAGCTCCGGAGAAGGGTAAACAGTATCGCGCCGTTGCCGACAAGATTGTCGATAGCCTCAACAAGCATTACCGGGCAGAACCGGGCACTCACTACGGCTTCCTGCTGCTGCATTCCACGGGACATCATCCGGGAGGAAGCGAAATAGATGTGCCGCTGAACTATGCCGATTACTTCTATCTGGAAGCGTTGGCAAGGAAAGAGGCGCTGGACATGAAATAAAGTTTATTCGCAAGTTGCGGATATGTATCCGGGGCTTGCGAACGCTTATCCGCGCACTGCGAATGTTTATCCGCAAGCTGCGAACAGAGAATTGTCTTAAGAGAAAAGAACTTTTCTCCCTATACCTCAGAACTTTGTCCTTAATACCTAACAACTTTTATATATATACCCCGCAGGACGTATATATGTATCATTTTTATAACATACCATGAAAGCACCCCGAATCCTACTTAGTCTATTGTTCAGCAGCCTGTTGTTGCAGGCACACGCACTGATTCCTACCGACCGCAAGCAACGTCTTACGGAGCATTGGGAGTTTATCCGCCAGGATATGGGAAGCATTTGGGAAGTGATGCGCCCTATCACCGGAGCAGGAAAGCCCGAAACCGTTCCCCTCTGGCTGAAAGTCACCCTGCCCCACTGCTTCAATGCGGAAGACGCCGTTGACCCTGATGTGAACTATTATCAAGGCCCCGGCTGGTATCGCACCATGCTCAACATAGAGAATCCCTATACCAACGGACGTACCTGCCTGGAGTTTGAAGGCGCGGGACAGAAGACAGAGGTATATGTCTATACCACCCGAATCGCTTCGCACGTGGGTGGTTACGACGAGTGGAAGGCAGACATCACCGAAGCCGTGGAAGCATTCCGTCGCACGCCGCTCTGCCGGGAGCGTTTCGGCGGAAAGATTCCTATTGCCATTCGCTGCGACAACAGCCGCGACACGGAGCTTATTCCTTCCGATATGTCCGACTTCAACCTCTACGGCGGACTCTACCGATATGTCAACCTCGTCTATACGCCTGCCGTCCATTTTGAGCAGATACGGATAGAAGCAACAACCGATGAGAAAGGGAAGCAAGGCAGTATCTCGATAGACATTGCTTTCGGCGGACTATCCGGCAAGGAGAAGAAGGCAAAAGAGTTCTCTCTCCGCGTCTTCTCACCCGAAGGCAAGGAGGTTAATTCCATATCATCCGAGCTTACGGAAATATCCTCGTACCAGATCTCCCTGAAACGCCCGCAGCTGTGGAGCCCCCACTCTCCCGCTCTCTACACCTGCGTGGCAGAACTTATCGACAACGGAGATACCCTGCGCACCACCCAGCACTTCGGCTTCCGCCATTTCCGCTTCGAAGAGAAAGGGCCTTTCTACCTGAACGGCGAACGGCTGCTGCTGCGCGGCACCCACCGCCATGAAGACCATGCCGGAGTAGGCGCTGCCTTGACCGAAGAGATGATGCGCACCGAAATGCAACAAATAAAAGAGATGGGTGCCAACTTTATCCGCCTGGGGCACTATCAGCAGTCCGGCATCATTCTGCGGCTCTGCGACGAGCTGGGACTTCTCGTCTGGGAAGAAATACCCTGGTGCCGCGGCGGTCTGGGCGGAGAGAGCTACAAGAACCAGGCGCGCCGGATGCTCACCAATATGATTGAGCAACATCGCAACCATCCTTCCGTCATCCTGTGGGGGCTGGGCAATGAGAACGACTGGCCGGGCGATTTCCAAACGTTCGAAAAAGACAGCATACGCGCCTTTATGGGCGAGCTGCACGACCTTGCCCATCGCCTCGACCCGACGCGCTCCACAGCCATTCGCCGCTGCGAGTTCTGCAAAGACATTGTGGACGTTTACTCCCCCACCATCTGGGCGGGCTGGTATGGCCGCCGCTTCCGCAACTACCGCGAGATGGAGACGGCCGGAATAAACGCCACCACCCGTTTCCTCCATGCCGAATGGGGAGGCGACAGCCATGCCGGGCGCCATATGGAAGTGAACAAGGAGACGGGCAGAAAAGGAATAGATAACTTCGACATCGAAGCCGCAGACCGCAACGGCGACTGGAGCGAAAGTTATATCATCCGCCTCTTCGACTGGCACCTGAAAGAACAAGAGACCATGCCCCGGCTTACGGGGAGCCTCTTCTGGACTTTCAAGGACTTCTCCACTCCGCTGCGCCCGGACAATCCCATCCCTTACGTCAATCAGAAGGGGGTGGTGCAACGCGACGGCACCCCGAAAGAGAGCTATTACGTCTTTCAATCCTATTGGAGCAGCAAACCGATGCTGCACATCTATGGACACTCCTGGCCGGTGCGCTGGGGTAAGCCGGGCGAGCCCAAGGAAATTCTGGTCTATTCCAACTGCCCCGAAGTGGAGCTGTTTGTCAACGGTGTGTCGCAAGGACGGAAGAAGCGCAACAGCCAGGACTTTCCGGCAGCAGGGCTGCGCTGGAATGTGCCATTACGAGAAGGAAACAACAAGATTACCGCCACGGGCTATGACGGCAAGCTGCGCCTCGACGATGAAACTCAGCAGGAGTATCAAACCCGAACCTGGGGCAAACCGTCAAGAATACTTCTGACGCAGACCGCCCAGGATGCGGAAACCATACTTGTGCAGGCTGAACTGATAGACGAAAACGGCATACGCTGCCTGGATGCCTGCCAGTTCATAGAATTCGGCTGCACGGACAGTGAAGCGTTGCTCCGCAACCAAGGCACCGCGCAAGGCTCACGCCGCATACAAGCTGCTAACGGGCGGGCAAGTATCCGCGTAAACAAGCAGCACGCACCCGTCGTGGTGAGTGCATCTGATAGCAAACGAATCTTAAAAACCGCACTAATTTCCGTTTCCGGCCAGTAAGATAAGTATTTTAGCACTCTATTTAAGCACTGAAAATGATTTAATCCCTAACTTTGCGAAAAAGATTCATTTTATAAACTAATACATAACATTATGAAGAACTTATTCAACATCAAAGACAAAGTAGTAGTAATAACCGGCGGAACAGGAGTATTAGGGAAAGCTATCGCTCTTCATCTGGCGGAAGAAGGAGCGAAAGTAGTAATCTTAGGTCGCAAAGCAGAGGTAGGAAACGCCATCGTCAACGAAATAAAGACAAATGGCGGAGAGGCCTTGTTCCTTACTACAGACGTGATGAACCGGGAGATACTGGAACAGAACCTGGCAGATATACTGAAAGCCTATGGCCGCATAGATGCCCTGCTGAATGCAGCCGGCGGAAATATGCCGGGTGCCACCATCGCGCCCACGGGCACTTTCTTCGATTTGAAGATAGAAGAGTTCCAACGGGTGCTGGAATTAAACCTGACCGGTACCGTACTGCCTACACAAGTTTTCCTCAAACCGATGGTGGAGCAGAAGACAGGCGCTATTGTCAACTTCTCCAGCATGGCTGCTTTCCGCCCCATGACGCGTGTAGCCGGATATGCTGCCGCAAAAGCCGGTATCTCCAATTTTACAGCCTTCATGGCTACGGAAGTTGCCAAGAAGTTTGGTGAAGGTATTCGTGTAAATGCCATCGCACCCGGATTTTTCCTCACAGAGCAGAACCGTGCCCTGCTGACGAACCCGGATGGAAGCTACACGGAACGTGGGCAAGATGTGATTCGCCAAACTCCCTTCGGACGTATGGGCCGTGCAGAAGAGCTTTGCGGAACCATCCAATACCTCATCAGCGATGCTTCCAGCTTTGTCACCGGTACGGTGGCTGTAGTGGACGGAGGGTTCAACGCATTCGCCATGTAAATAGTAAATTGCAAATCATCAAACAATAAATAACATGATTCTTTGTGAACAAACCTGGCGCTGGTACGGTCCCAACGACCCGGTAAGCCTTTGGGACATCAAACAAGCCGGGGCTACCGGCATTGTAAACGCCTTGCATCATATTCCAAACGGGGAAATATGGACAGTAGAGGAAATCAAGAAACGGAAAGAAATGATTGAAGCCGTCGGTCTGCGCTGGTCTGTAGTAGAAAGTGTACCCGTACACGAACATATCAAGACCCAAACCGGAGACTTCCAGAAGTATATCGACAACTATAAAGAGAGCTTGCGTAACCTGGGCAAATGCGGCATTCACATTGTCACCTACAACTTTATGCCCGTACTGGACTGGACACGTACCGACCTCGCCTACGAACTACCCGACGGCAGTCGTGCCCTCCGCTTTGAACGTGCCGCTTTCATCGCCTTCGACCTCTTCCTGCTACGTCGTCCCGGTGCAGAAGGCGAATACACCGATGAAGAAAAGGCCAAAGCCCGTGCCCGCTTCGAACAGATGACAGAGGCAGACAAACAACTGCTTGTACGCAACATGATTGCCGGACTTCCCGGCTCAGAAGAAAGCTTCACCCTGGAACAGTTCCAACAGGAACTGGACCGCTACAAGGGCATCACTCCGGAACGCCTGCGTGCCAACCTGATCTATTTCCTGCAAGAAATCACTCCGGTAGCCGACGAAGCAGGTGTCATGCTCGTTATCCATCCGGACGACCCACCGTGCTCCATCCTCGGCCTGCCACGCATCATGAGCTGTGCTGCCGATTTCCAGGCACTGATTGACGCTGTTCCCAACAAGAGCAACGGTCTTTGCCTCTGCACCGGTTCGCTCGGTGTAAGCAGCGCCAACGATTGTGCAGCCATCATGCAGCAATTTGCCGACCGCATCAACTTTGTCCATCTGCGCAGTACACAACGCGACGCCGAAGGCAATTTCTACGAAGCCAACCACCTGGAAGGAGACGTGGACATGTATCACGTGATGAAAGCCTTCCTTGAACTGCAACAACGCCGTGGTGTCTCTATCCCGATGCGACCCGACCACGGACACCAGATGGTAGACGACTTGAAGAAGAAAACCAATCCCGGCTATTCCTGTATCGGCCGTCTGCGCGGACTGGCAGAGCTTCGTGGACTGGAAATGGGTATAGCCAAATCGCTGTACGAATAAGGCACAAGATATAGCAAGCATAAGGAAAGAACAGGAAACCCTCCGTCCGAAACTTTGAAGTTTCGGACGGAGGGCTTCCCTTTATAAGTTTTCTGCCATCAGCCGCCTCTTCTTAAGGCACTGTCTGCCGACATTTATTTACCTTCTTTTGCAGCAAGCACTTTCCATACAACGGCACTCAGCGCAGCACCCACAAACGGAGCTACAATGAACAGCCACAACTGAGAGAGAGCCTCGCCACCCTGGAACAGTGCCGGACCGATGCTACGGGCAGGATTGACAGAAGTTCCCGTAACAGGAATACAAACAATGTGCACTAATACCAACGTAAGACCAATGGCCAATCCTGCAAGATTACCCGCCCCCTTCTCGGAATCAGTAGAACCTAACACAACCAGCACAAAGATAAACGTGAACACAGCCTCTGCAATGAATGCCTGCAACATCATTCCGTCAGCAAACCCATTGGAACCGGTAGCCGTAGGACCACCATGAGCGCCCGTAGACACCAATGCATAAAGAATGGCAGAACCGATAACCGCCCCAATAACCTGAAACACCATATACATGGCTGCATCTTTCCCGCTCATCCTGCCGGACAACAGAACGCCCAGGGTAATGGCAGGATTAATATGACAGCCCGAGATTCCTCCGATAGCGTATGCCATCGCCACAACGGACAAGCCGAAAGCAAAAGCCACTCCCAGCGTTCCGACACCTGCACTAACCGCCCCCGCCGCACTTCCGGCAAAGACAGCACTACCACATCCCATCAGGACAAGAACCATTGTCCCGATCATTTCTGCTAAATACTTCTTCATGATAGTTTTTATTAAACATTGATTTCTGCAAAAATAAATATAAAAGATGAAGATCTGCCCAAACACGGCGGTAAAAACTCACCCATTACTACAAAACATCACTGCTTTGACTCTAACATCCAGCATATCTGCATCTTCCTTAGCCAACCCGAAGAAACTCAGAAATATAAGAAAACATATTGGCTTGTAAAGAGTACAAAGAAAGGGTGCAACCTCACGGCCACACCCTCCATCTACACTATCTTTGATAATAACCTAAAAGGAAACTTTATTTTCCTACATCATTTCAATTCAAAAGGAACCGTTCCCTTCACATCGGCTGCCGAAGCTGCTATGACAGCCTCGAACTTGCCCGGCTCGGCCACCCAAGCGTGCTGGGTGTCATCGAAGAAGCTAAGAGCCTCCTTATCAATGGTAAATGTGACTTCCTTTGTTTCGCCCGGAGCCAGTTTCACCTTTTGGAAACCTTTCAGTTCCTTGACGGGACGAGGCAGAGAGGACTTCTTGTCACTGATGTACAGTTGGACAACTTCCTGCCCTTCGCGCGCTCCGGTATTCTTTACAGAAACCTTCACGGTCAGCGTACCGTCGGCCTGCATGGTCTTGCTGTCGGCCGTCGGCTTGCCATATTCGAAAGTGGTATAGCTCAAACCGTGGCCGAAGGGGAACAACGGTTTCACCTTCTTCTGCTTATCGGCCCAACGGTAGCCCACGAAGATGCTTTCATTATACTTGATGTCGATGATGTCCTTGCTCCGTTTGCCGGTATATTCGCCCAAGCTGTGGGCCGGGCAGTCCTCCAGCTTCACGGGGAAGGTGAACGGAAGCTTGCCGCTGGGATTGACATCACCCATGAGGATGGCGGCAAGGGAACTGCCGGCTTCGGAACCCAGATACCAGTCCTGCACGATGGCAGGCACCTCGTTCACCCACGGCATGGCAATGGCGTTGCCGGAGATGTTGACGACAATCAGATTCTTGTTCGCCTCGGCCAGTGCGGAGATAACGGCATCCTGACCGTAAGACAAACCCAGACCTTCACGGTCTGAATCCTCACAGTCCTGGCCGTTGCTTTTGTTCAAACCACCGATGAAGATGACATAATCGGCATCCCGGGCCTCTTTCACGGCTTCGGCTATCAGCTCTTCGGGAGTACGGTCATCCTTCAGATTCTGTCCGGTCACCACCCCGTTGTATTCACCGCTTGCATCGCCCACGTAGCCACGGGCATAGACCACCTCGGCCTTGCCGGCCACACGCTGCTTGATGCCGTCCAACGGAGAGAGTTCGCGCTGTACCTTCAGGGAAGAACTGCCACCGCCTACGGTCATCATCTTGATGGCATTCTCGCCCACTACAAGAATCTTTTTAGCCCGGTTTAGGTCTATCGGGAGCACATTGCCCTTGTTCTGCAACAGTACGATGCCCTCCTCACCGATGCGGCGGGCAGCCTCGTAATGTTCCGGAGAGAGCATGCTTCCCCACGGGCGGTCGGGGTTCATCACCGTACGGAAGATAAGGCGCAGAATGCGGCGTACCTTGTCGTCCAGTTCCGTGGTACCTACCTTACCTTCGCGGATGAGGTTCAGATAGGGATTTGCCAGATAATAGTTATCGTATGCGTTGCTGGCACCGTTCGAGAGCCCGTTGGTCCAACTGCCGAATTCCATATCCAGCCCGTTGGTGATGGCTTGCCGGGTATCGTGCGTGCCGCCCCAGTCGGAAATGACTACGCCGTCGAATCCCCATTCGCCCTTCAATATATCGTTCAATGTGTATTGGTTGTGACAAAGATGTTGGCCTTTGTATAGGTTGTAGGCACCCATGATGCTCCACGCTCCGCCTTCCTGCACGGCCATCTTGAAAGCAGGCAGATAGATTTCATAAAGGGCACGGTCGTCCACGATGACGTTGGTGGTGTGGCGGTTCACTTCGTGGTTGTTCAAGGCGAAGTGTTTCACGCAGGCGGCCACGCCGTTCTGCTGCACGCCCCGGATATAGGGCGACACCATCTTTCCAGCCAGATAAGGGTCCTCACCCATATACTCGAAGTTGCGTCCGTTGAGCGGTGTGCGGTAGATATTGACACCGGGGCCCAGCAGGACGGACTTGTTGCGGTAGCGTGCCTCTTCACCAATGCTCTGTCCGTAAAGGAGAGACATTTCGGGGTTCCAGGTTGCCGCCAGACAGGTCAGGGCAGGGAAAGCCACGCAGGAGTCGTTGGTGCATCCGGCTTGTTCCCACTCGTCCCACAACACATCGGGACGTATGCCGTGGGGGCCGTCGTCCGTCCACACATCGGGAATGCCCAGACGGGGCACACCCGCACTGCTGAACTTGCTTTGCGCATGGGTCAACTTCACTTTCTCTTCCAGGGTCAGACGGCTCAAGGCGTCTTCCACTCTTTCTTCAATAGGTTTGCTTGCGTCCAGATAGACGGGCTTCTGCTGGGCCGAAAGAGGCAGCGCGACAGCAGCCAGAACCAAACCGAATAATACTTTTTTCATTGTTGTATAATTAAGTTGTTATATAAGTAAGCAATCATAATCAGTCCGTACCATTGATAATCCCCAACATACAAGGGAATATGACTTAGCCCTACCTACATAGGAACTGAAGTCCTTACACCCGTATAGTGAGTACCCATAACATCCGGATGTTGTTGTCCAAAACATCCCCATGTTTTACCCCAAAACACCCGGATGTTTTATCCCAATACATCCCCATGTTTTGCCCTAAAACATCCGGATGTTTTGGATGCTCAGTCCTATGGTGTGTACAGCTCAGTCCCTACCTCTTTCATACTAAGTCCCGGCATCTCATCCTCTGGGACTTGATACGTACTGTTTGCAGCGAGGCAGCACCCGCTACTTCATTCCCAATGACCGGATATAACCCTCCTGAACCACACAATTCTTCAGTTTGCATGCCTCGATAAAGTCCATCATCGCCTTGCGGGACATGGCCTGCGCGGGACGTGCCTCACGGATTTCCTTGTACGTGGCACGCGGTGCTTCGGAGAAATACACGATGTTTGCCCAGTTCTCCGGCGGAGTGATGCCGACGAAAGAAGAACCGTCCATCTTCTTGTAGGGCCAGAAGGTATAGCCGATGTTGTTCTCGCGCATCGTCTGGCAGAAAGCGGCCTGCCATTCGTCCGTATTGTGGCCTATCTCACCCATGTACATGGGCAGGTTCACACTGTCGCGGAAGTTGATAATCGTCTGGATGGCAGCTTGGGTAGGTTCGCCTCCGTAACGGTGGCAAGTGTACATTATCTTGTCGTCGAACTTGGAGTCCTTGAAAGGCTTGAAATTACCGTTCCATTGCGCACCGCCCAGCAGAATGATGTGGTTGCTGTCCACCTCGCGGATGGCGGCTACACCTTTCTTATATACATCTTCCAGCTTGCCGTTGAGTTCCTCCATGTTCTCGAAGTAAGGGGCAATGGGCTCGTTGAAGAGTTCGTAGCCGAGGATGACCGGTTCGTCCTTGTAGCGGTCGGCTATCCGGCGCCAGATGTCACAGTAGAGTTGCTGGCTGGCTTCGCTGTCGAACAGCCAGGGATAGCCGTAGCTGTCGTCGATGTTGTCGCCTGTCTGTCCGCCGGGAGCGTCGTGCATGTCGAGGATGAGGTACAAGTCCGATTCGCGGCACCACTCTACCAGGCTGTCCACGCGGGCAAATCCGTCCTGGGCGGCGGTCAGCCCCATATAGTCCTCGTCGGTAAACAGCTTGTAGTGGAAAGGCAGGCGGATGGTGTTGGCACCCTGCTCCTTGATGAAGCGGATGTCCTCGCGCGTTACATAATTGTCCTTGAATGCTTTCCAGAAGTCGGCCGTAAAGTCCGGTCCCACCAACTGGCAGAACATCTCATTGATGAAACGGCCGGAATTGGTCTTGTTGAACTTGAACATGTATCCTTCCGGATTCAGCCAGTTGCCCAGGTTGGTACCCATGATGAAGAGTTTGGTACCGTCGGGCTTTATCAAGTCCTGACCCTGAATGGTTACGAATGCATCCGAAGTTACTTCTTTTGTCGCTTGTTTCTCACCGCATCCCGCAAGGCCCAAAGAGAGCAGGGCGATGGTAATGCTTGTCGCTAATAAATGTTTCATGGCAATAATTTTGGTTATAGTATTAGTTGCGATATTCGCTTTTGCTTCCCCAAAGTTAGGAAAGATAAGAACACCTCGTACCGGCGAATCGGGAATAGGTGGAAGGAGTGAAGAAGCATGAACAAACAAACAACTAATAATCAGAAATATAATCAGAAGAAGAGAAAGGCAGAAAGTGGATTCAAAAAGCCAGTTTGACGTATTGTCAGCGTATCTGCATCAGCCGTATTTCAAAGTCCTCGCGCGAAATGCGGGCCTTGTTCTTCACTTTGGCACGGTAATTATAGATGGTGTTTACGGAATAACGGAGGAATTCTGCAATCTGCGAACTGTCGTCGATACCCAGACGAATCAAGGCGAAAATGCGGAGTTCCGTATTCAGCAACTCGCCTTTACGGAGCACGATGCGTTCTTCGGGCTGCAGCAAGTCATTGAATTTATCGACAAAATCGGGGAAAAGGTGCAAGAAGGCAGTATCAAAGTTATCATAGAGTTCCTTCAGTCCGGTGTCCAGCACCTCGCGGGAACGCACCATCTTCAGCAGCTCTTCCATCTGCCCGGCAGAGATTTTCTTGTTGACCATCCGCCGGTAGGTATCCAGCCGGTTGATATAAACGGAGCAGAGATTCATGAAACGGCCCACATACTCCTCCTTGATGTTGTTTGAGAGTTGCAGTTGCTCGTTGGCATGCTCCAGCTTGTTCCGTGCGGCAGAGAGTCGCTGCATCTGCCGGTAGATAAAGCCCACTGCCACCACCAACAGCACAATCAAAGCGCTGATGAGCCAGAGGTACAGCCGGAGCCGGTCATTCTGCTTCTCGCGCATGGCCTGATAAGTGAGGTCTATCAGTGAAAGGATGCCGGCAGTCTGGAGGCTGCGGCTACGGGCGTTGTATCGGTTGGTTTCGTCCCACGAGAAACGGATGTAACGGTAGGCATGCTCCATATCCCCTTCCTCATAAAGAAGTTCCGCCAGGTTCCAGAGTGAGGCATGGTCTGTGATGCTCAGGCGAATATCGGTCAGTGCAGACAAAGCCAGATAGCGCTTCTCCTCCTCCCGGTTCCCGAGCCGGCGGTAGAGCAATGAGCGCTGATAGGTCACCAGCGCATATTCGGGAGTATTGGGCTTGGCATGTGCCAGACGCGTATCATTGATGCTCAAGGCTTCGTCCGGATGGCCTGCAGCGGCCTCCCGCGTCTCTCTTCGTTCCAGATAGAGGGGGGATGAAGGCAGAAGTACCTGCATCAAAGAATCGTCATAATGGGTAGCCAAAGCCTGATAATGCTTCTTGAAAGAATCGTCCAGCGTATAGAAACTCAGTTCTGTGTAAAGTTTATGACAGGCATTGTAATAGTCCGGCATCAGATGGGTGGGAAGGGAGGCTTTGTCCGTCTGCCTCAAGAGTTCGGCAGCTTCCTCGTACATGCCTGCCGAAGCCATCAGGTGGGCAAGCTCCAGCCTTGTTTCGAGTGCTGCATTCCGTTGGCCATAGCGTTCTGCCCAATCCAGATTGACACAAAGATAATGGATGGCAGAGTCGCAGATATATGCCTTGTACTCCTTATAAATTTCCCCATTCCATCGAAAAAAAGAGAGATTGGCGGTGTCGGCATCCAGCAATTGGCACTTCAGCCGGGCAATGCGCCCTTCACGCACGGCGACATAGTGCCGATGCGCCTCGATAGCCTCATCCAAAGAAGCCGTCAGTGCAGTGAAAGACGACGTGCCGGCAGCCAAAGCCACACTTTGCCATACCACGACGGCAAGAAAACAAAAAATGAACAATCTCCTTTCCATGACCATAAAGTTCATGCAAATATAGCAAGAAATCCTGCAAAGCAGTAGCATCGGAAAGAATAGTTTCCTATATTTGCGTTCAAAACCCCCAAACAAATTATCTATCATGAAAAGCTTAACACCCCAACGGATTGCCGCGGTAGACGTATTCCGCGCACTCACCATGTTCCTCATGCTCTTTGTCAACGACATTCCCGGACTGAAAAACGTCCCCCACTGGCTGATGCATGCCAGGATAGACGAAGACATGATGGGATTCTCCGACACCATCTTCCCCGCTTTCCTTTTCTGTATGGGCATGTCCGTATCCTTTGCCATACAAAACCGGTACAAAAAGGGAGACAACACCCTGCAAGTCGTGGCCCATATCTTCTGGCGGACAGTGGCACTGATTGCCATGGGACTGTTTTCACTGAACAGCGGAGGCATCGAAGGCGGCCTCTCGCACCCATGGTTCTCCATCCTGATGGTCATCGGTTTCTTCCTCACCTGGGGGGTATATCCCAAAGCGGTAGGAACGAAAAAGGTCCTTTTCACCGCAATGAAAACAGCAGGCGTGCTTCTGCTTGCCTTCCTCGTCATCTACAAGGACATGAACGGGAAACCGTTCCAGATAAGCTGGTGGGGCATCCTCGGACTTATCGGCTGGACGTATGCGGTATGTGCAGGCATCTATCTATTCACTCGGGAGAACCTGCGGAAGAATGCCATTGCCTGGTTCGTGGTCGTATTGCTTGCCGTAGTCAGCCATTCCGACTTGATACCGGGAGAGTACGGCAGCCGGATTGTCCTGCTTCCCTTTATCCCGAGCGACTGGACGCTGCATGCCCTTGGTATGTCCGGCGTACTGACCTCCCTGCTCATGCAGCGCTATGCCGACCGGGAACGGCCGGGACGGTTCATCGGCATGCTCTGTGCCCTCGGCATAGGAATGCTTGTCCTTGCCCTCGTCTCACACCCGTTCTGGATTATATCCAAAATACAAGCCACACCGACATGGCTGTTCTACTGCCTCGCCATGTTCTTCCCCTTGTTCGGCTTCTTCTACTGGCTGACGGACGTGAAAGGCAAGACCAACTGGTTCGATATTATCAAACCCGCAGGCACGGCAACGCTGACCTGCTATATTATCCCTTACATCTGGTATGCTGTCCAGCAACTGCTGCATCTGCACTATCCCGAAGCATTGGGAAGCGGTGTACCGGGGCTGCTCAAGTCCCTCGTCTTCTCGCTTGTCATTGTGGGGCTGACCGGCCTGCTGGTGAAAGGCAAGATTAAACTGAAAGTATAATGTTGAAAGTCCAAACACCCAACGGTGACCGCAAGGTGCTGCTGCATTCGTGCTGCGCACCTTGCTCCTCTGCCATCATCGAGTGCATGCTGGAGAACGGCATACGCCCCACCGTATTCTACTGCAATCCCAACATCTATCCGCAGGCGGAATATGAGATAAGGAAAAACGAGGCTATCCGTTTCGTAACCTCCAAAAACATCGATTTCATCGATGCAGACTACGATTATGCACACTGGCTGCACACCATGCAAGGCCTGGAGCACGAACCGGAACGCGGCAGCCGTTGCCTGAAGTGCTTCACCCTGCGCCTGACAGAGACAGCCCGCTACGCCTCCGAACACGGTTTCTCCGTATTCACCACTACCCTCGCCTCTTCGCGCTGGAAAAGCCTGGAACAAATCAATGAAGCCGGACGCCGTGCCGCCGCGCTCTACCCGGGCACCCTCTTCTGGGAACAGAACTGGCGGAAAGGCGGACTTCAGGACCGGCGCAACCAACTGCTGAAAGAGTATGACTTCTACAACCAGCAGTATTGCGGCTGTGAATTCAGCATGCAACGGTTGGAAAAGAACGAAACGATATAAAATCGGCCGGATTATGTACGATATCGTACTAAAACTAGGTACGTTTCCCGTAACTTTGTTTCATGTTAACAATAAGAACTAAAGAAAACATGAAGAAACTGACTTTTACATTATTCATCGCCCTAGCAGTGGCATGCCTCTTTTCAGTTCCCTGCAATGCCAAGGGAAAAGCAAAACACGTAGTTTTCATCGGTCTTGACGGCTGGGGTAGCTACAGTGTTCCCAAAGCAGACATCCCCCACATCAAGCAACTGATGGCAGACGGTTCTTATACATTAGAAAAACGGACTGTACTTCCCTCCTCCAGCGCCGTCAACTGGGCAAGCATGTTTATGGGGGCAGGTCCTGAATTGCACGGATATACGCAATGGGGCTCCAAGACTCCCGAGCTTCCGTCACGCGTACTGAACCAGCACGGCATATTTCCTACCATCTTCCAGCTGCTACGTGATGCCCGGCCGGAAGCGGAAATAGGCTGCCTGTATGAATGGGACGGTATCAAATACCTTGTAGACACTCTTGCCTTAAGCCACTATGCGCAAGCGCCCGACTACAACAAACATCCCGAAGCCTTATGCGGTATGGCAGAAAAGTATATCAAGGAGAAACAACCGACCCTTCTTGCCATTTGCTTTGACAACCCCGACCATGTAGGCCATCAAGCCGGACACAATACTCCTGAATATTACGCCAAACTGAAAGAACTCGACGGTTATGTGAGCCGCATCATCCAGGCCGTTACAGAGGCAGGCATGCTGAAAGAAACAATCTTCGTCGTTACTGCCGACCACGGAGGTATTGAAAAAGGACATGGCGGCAAGACCATGCAGGAAATGCAGACTCCCTTCATCATCTCCGGAAAGAACATTAAGAAAGAAGGCGAATTCCACGAAAGCATGATGCAGTATGACGTTGCCTCCACCATTGCCCACATCTTCGGGCTGAAACAGCCACAAGTATGGATAGGACGTCCTATGTTGCAGGTTTTCAAATAAAAAAAGCGGTCAGCGATAAATGAGCGTCGAAAGATAGTCCTCGGCAAACATCTCGTTCGCCACCTCTAACAGAGCTTCCGAAGTGAGCTGTTCAATGCGATGGAACACGGCTTCGGAAGTTTCGCATTTATTATAATGCAGGAAAGTCTTTCCCATACCCAGCGCATTGTTCTCATTATTATCCGAAGCTACACCGATTTGCCCGATAAGCTGCTTCTTGGCGGCCGCAAGCTGCGAGGAAGTCATCCGGACATCACGCAAGCGTTTCAATTCCTTATATACCAGGCGGGTGCAGTAGTCCAAATCTGCAGGGTCGCAACCGAAGTAGATGCAGAAAGTTCCCGTATCGGTATAGGAAGTCAAGTTGGATTCTACGTTATAGACCAGCCCACGACGTTCACGGAGAGAGACGTTCAAGCGGCTGTTCATGCCCGGGCCACCCAAGACATTGTTCAGCAGGTAAAGTGCGGTGCGCTTGTCATCGTATGCATTATATCCCCGGCTGCCAATCATGACATGTGCCTGGTGAGTATCCTTATGCACTACAAGATGCTCGGGTACATAGAGGGGCGGCAGAGTACGACCATAATGCACCGGTGTTGCCGGTATATCCGCCAGAAGTTTTTTTGCCATAAGCACAACTTTCTTGAAACTCAGATTACCCAGAACAAAGAAAACCATATTGTTGGGATGGTAGAAGCGGGCAGTGAATGCGGCAGCATCCTCACTGCGAAACTGCTTTAACTGCTCGGGATTGCCCAGAATGTTGCGTCCCAAGGGATGCCCCCTGAATATCAAGTCCTCAAAATCATCGAAGATTAGCTCGGAAGGGTTGTCTTCGTAGGATTGTATCTCGTCGATAATCACCTCTGTCTCCTTCTCTATCTCGCGTTGCGGAAAGGTGGAGTGGAATACAATATCCACCAGAAGTTCGAAGGCACGGCCGAAATGCTCGGTCAGGAAAGCAGAGTAAATCACCGTCTCTTCCTTGTTGGTGTAAGCGTTGAGGTCACCGCCCACATTCTCCATGCGGTTCAGAATGTGCCATGCCTTGCGCTTGGCGGTACCTTTAAATATAAGGTGCTCCACAAAATGCGCCATACCCTGCTCGTTTTCAAGCTCGTCGCGCGTACCCGCATCTACGGCAAAACCACAATAAGCCACTTTGGAGGCTGAGGGTTCGTGAATGATGCGCATGCCATTGGGCAGAGTATATTGATTGAAAGTTGGCAGTAAATTTTCTTTTAAGTTCTTCATTCTGACGTTTCAAACTATTTGAGGCGACAAAAATACAATAAAACTTATTGCCGTTTATAGAAAATTGCAGATATTTGCAATTGCTATAATTTTAAGCACATTAATCAAATTAGCACATTAAGTATGATTGCATCCATTCAAGAGCTTTTGCAGAAAGAGGCACAGGCCGTACTGAACATTCCAGTGACGGACGCTTATGAAAGAGCTGTAGAACTCATCGTAGAACAAGTGCACCGCAAAAAAGGGAAACTGGTAACTTCGGGTATGGGCAAGGCAGGACAGATAGCCATGAACATCGCTACCACCTTCTGCTCTACCGGTATTCCGTCCGTTTTCCTGCACCCCAGCGAAGCACAGCATGGTGACCTCGGCATCCTCCAGGAGAATGACTTGTTGCTGCTCATCTCCAATTCGGGCAAAACTCGCGAAATCGTGGAGCTGACACAGCTGGCACATAACCTGAACCCGGGACTGAAGTTCATCGTCATCACCGGAAACCCCGACAGCCCCCTGGCACACGAATCCAACGTATGCCTCAGCACCGGGAAACCGCAAGAAGTATGTGTACTGGGCATGACACCCACGACTTCGACCACCGCCATGACCGTCATCGGCGACATCCTGGTGGTACAGACCATGAAAGAAACAGGATTCACCATTGAAGACTACTCCAAGCGCCATCACGGTGGTTACCTCGGAGAAAAATCAAGATCGCTATGCGTAAAGTAATAGGCATCGGAGAAACCATACTGGACATCATATTCCGTGGCGAACAGCCCACAGCAGCCGTTCCGGGCGGTTCGGTATTCAACGGCATCGTTTCACTGGGACGTATCGGTGTTCCCATCTGCTTTATCAGTGAAACGGGCAACGACCACGTGGGCAATATCATCCTCAACTTCATGCGCGAGAACAATATTCCCACAGACCATGTCAATGTGTTCCCCGACGGGAAGTCCCCCGTATCACTCGCTTTCCTGAACAACCGGAGCGATGCGGAATACATCTTCTACAAAGATTATCCCAAGCAGCGCCTGGACGTGGAATATCCGCAGATTCAGGAAGACGACATCGTAATCATAGGGTCGTACTATGCCCTGAATCCGGTACTGCGCGACAAAGTGGTGGAGCTACTGGAACGCGCACACGACATGCATGCCATTATCTACTACGATCCCAATTTCCGTTCGTCCCATAAAGAGGAGGCCATCAAGCTGGCTCCCACCATCATCGAGAATCTGGAATACGCCAACATTGTACGCGGCTCGCAAGAGGATTTCTTCTATATGTGGGGCCTGCAGGAGGCCGACAAGATATACAAAGACAAAGTAAAGTTCTACTGCCGCAACTTCCTCTGCACAGCCGGCGCGGAGCAGGTTTCATTGCGCACCGGCACGATTTCCAAGGAATATTCCATCCCCCCACTGGAGGCGGTCAGCACCATCGGTGCAGGAGACAACTTCAACGCAGGCATCATCTTCGGGCTGCTGAAACATAATGTACGCTACGAGGACCTCGATACCATGGACGAGGCTACTTGGGACCAAGTTATCCAATACGGCATTGAGTTTGCCGCCGAGGTATGCAAGAGTTTCAACAACTCCGTTTCAAAGGAATTTGCAGAAGCACGAAAATACCAGCCATAGACACCCTTACAAAAGGGTGTTCACCACAGATTACATGGCCTGAAAATCCATGCAATCTGTGGTAGAACAGCTTCCGGATTAACAAAATTCTCCCGCTTTTCCTTTCATTTCTGCTTTTTTTTTGCTTTATTTGTCTATCCTTTATACCTTAAGCATTCGCGCTATGAATACAAAAGGAAGCAGACAGCACTCTCCAACCCCTCCTAAGCAGAAATGGCAAAACATCTGCCTTGCCTTGTGCATTCTTTTAGGAATACTCGCCTCTTGCGAAACAGAAGAATCCTTCTATCAACCCCGATTCCCGGCAAACGATGTCCCGTTGACCCGGCAAGCGTTATTCAAGCCGGAAAACTTCTTTGCCTACACCGACTCTACCCTAAAAGCCGTGATTTCCGCACTACGCAGAGTGGAAGAAGAAAAGCATTTCACCGCTTCTTTCCTGTTGAAATACGGCATTCCTCTCTGGAACTTCACCTATAAATTGACTGGAGAAGAGACCTGTATCTTCGTTCCCCTCTACCGCCTTGACAAGCCACACTGCATCGATGCCATCTGGCTGTTGCACATCAAAGACGGATGGATGAAGTTTTTTCCATTGAAGCGTGATGACGAACTCATAAGAGAAAGCGACCAAGTGTTCATATTCGACTTGTTAAGCTATCTAGTATTTGGCGAAGAGAATGCGCAAGGACTCACATTCAAGCCTCATGCCCAGACCCGTTCGGTAATAACCGTCACCCAATGCTGGGATGTATATACCGGACCTAAAGACCAGCTGGAATACAGCTATACCAACTGCGTTAGTCATTCCTATTGGGTAGATGATGCCCTTATAAATAATAGCAACTGGAACAGTGAAGGAGGAGGAAGCGGCGATGTGTGGATTGGAGGAGGAAGTTCAGGAGGTTCCGGCTCTTCATCGGGCACTCCGGCAGGAAATATATTCAAGAAAGAGGCCGACCAAGACTCGCTTTTATGGGTAATCACCGAAAACATGACAGCCCGAATCATGGAAGACTGTTTGGGAGGAGACCTATACAGCCAACTGAAAGAGAAAGTCAAAAACAACAAAATCAATCTGGAATTCGATTTCGGCAAAGGGTATTCCTACAATTGGGAAGAGCATACCTTGCACATCGGATTGGAAGAATTGGAAGCAAACAACCTTCTGCATGAAATGTTCCATGTTTTCCAAACCACACAAGAGCCTATATCATCGTTCAAAAGTTCTATGATGAACAGAGAGATAGAAGCGCACTATGCGCAATACCTGTTCTTACAAAGGAGCGCGGAGTGGACGGACAAAAAACAAGATAAATATGCAAAAAGCCAACGCCTAAGAGCAACAACTTCATTGACTAAATATGTAAATCAGCAAGGTCATGTTACAACTTCATTCTTGGATATCTTTGAAACCTATATATCTAATAATGTCGTTAATGCTTTCCGTCAGGAAGGATACGACAATTATCCATTTAAAGAGTATTCGGATATCACCAATATTTTTCCCAACATAAAATTAACAACTAAAAATTGTGACGAATGAAAAGACTATTGCTTATTACACTGCTTATAGGATACATCTACCCTTGTGTAGCACAGGACAAACCTATCAGAACAGAAGAATCACTTGAAGGAACAGTCATTTATAAAAAGACCACCACTTTCGAGGTAGATGGTTATACGTACCAATGCGACGTAGATGACGGTAGCCAGTTTGTGACTCTTTATAACAAAGAAAACAAACTGACATACGAAAAGATTGTGTATAAAGACACGGGGAAGACATATATTGGCAGCTGGAGTAGCAATGTAATTGAATATGACAGATTCATGAGTCAGCAAGCAGATTTCATAGTAGACCAAGCATTCACCAAAGCCATGGCAGATGAAATTGGGAAAACGGAACTTATGATAACCATGTTGCTCAGTCCAAATACGGGAGAAGTAATGGAAGTGAATTTCAATTTTTTCACCTTTGAGCCATACGCCAAAGTGCCACTACATGTATATAGGGAAATCGAAGTAAAACTGAAAGAACAAATTCATTTTAAACCCATAGAGGAAGGAAAACAACTCAACTACATTATGCTGGCATGGATGCAAAAGCCCCAAGGGAAACTCCCCCCATTACCTCCTCCCGGTTCGCTAATGTAAGCAACATACAAAATTAACAACTAAAAATTGTGACGAATGAAAAGACTATTGCTTATTACACTGCTTATAGGATACATCTACCCTTGTGTAGCACAGGACAAACCTATCAGAACAGAAGAATCACTTGAAGGAACAGTCATTTATAAAAAGACCACCACTTTCGAGGTAGATGGTTATACGTACCAATGCGACGTAGATGACGGTAGCCAGTTTGTGACTCTTTATAACAAAGAAAACAAACTGACATACGAAAAGATTGTGTATAAAGACACGGGGAAGACATATATTGGCAGCTGGAGTAGCAATGTAATTGAATATGACAGATTCATGAGTCAGCAAGCAGATTTCATAGTAGACCAAGCATTCACCAAAGCCATGGCAGATGAAATTGGGAAAACGGAACTTATGATAACCATGTTGCTCAGTCCAAATACGGGAGAAGTAATGGAAGTGAATTTCAATTTTTTCACCTTTGAGCCATACGCCAAAGTGCCACTACATGTATATAGGGAAATCGAAGTAAAACTGAAAGAACAAATTCATTTTAAACCCATAGAGGAAGGAAAACAACTCAACTACATTATGCTGGCATGGATGCAAAAGCCCCAAGGGAAACTCCCCCCATTACCTCCTCCCGGTTCGCTAATGTAAGCAACATACAAAATTAACAACTAAAAATTGTGACGAATGAAAAGACTATTGCTTATTACACTGCTTATAGGATACATCTACCCTTGTGTAGCACAGGATAAACCTATCAGAACAGAAGAATCGCTTGAAGGAACAGTCATTTATAAAAAAACCACCACTTTCGAGGTAGATGGTTATACGTATCAATGTGACGTAGATGACGGTAGCCAGTTTGTGACTCTTTATAACAAAGAGAACAAGTTGACATACAAAGATATTGTATATAAAGCCACAGGAAAAATATACATCGGTAGCTGGAATGAAAAAAAAGTAATTGAATACAATAGCTCCATGAGTAAACAAGCAGACTTCATTGTGGACGAAGCTTTTACCAAAGCCATGGCAGATGAACTCGGAAAGCGTGAGTTCACAATAACCATGCTACTCAGTCCGGATACGGGGAAAGTAATGGAAGTGAATTTCAATTTCACGACCTTTAGCCCATACGCCAGAGTACCACTGCATGTCTATAGGGAAATCGAAGTAAAACTGAAAGAACAAATACACTTTAAACCCGGAGAAGTGGGAAAACAACTCAATTACATCATGCTGTCATGGAGACAAAAGCCCCAAGGGAAACTCCCCCCATTACCACCTCCCGGTTCGCTGATGTAACATTGTAAACCAACCTGCCTATGCACGAAAGAATCTATAGCAGTTTTTTTAAAGTTCAAAAAAGAAATATAAAAGCTTGGCATTGCTGTTACCTTCTGTGGGTAAATTACATATATTTGTGACTGACGACATCAGAGAGGTTACGAATTATGTATAAGAACTTATTGAACTTGCTTGTTTTGGCAGTGCTGCTCCCTTCCTGCAGCGGCACTTCCCCTCACATTTCCGTTGTATGCGAAGAAAACAACGTGGGCAACTGCATTGTAAAATGGGAAATGGCCCCCCTCATCAAAGGAAATGTGAAGGTATATGCTTCGACCAATCCCGACCATATCCCCGAAGATGTTCCCGTTGCCGTCGCCAACATCTCCGACCTGAAGATGACTGTCATCACTACCGACCCTACACAACGATACTACTACACACTTGTATTCGCCGACAAATACCGGGTAAAGATTGCCACCCGCAACATCAACATCCCCGGCATACAGAACTTCCGGGACCTGGGAGGCTATTCCTCCTATCCCACCCAAAAGAAAGTGCATTGGGGCATGTTATATCGCTCTGCCGAAATAGACAAGCTGAAACCGTGTTCGCGCAAAGAGCTCAAGAACATAGGCATAAGGACCATCATCGACCTGCGTTCATCTGTCGAAGCGAACAGACAAAGCCCTTTGCAACAGGAATTCAAAGTGATCCATATCCCCATTCCTACCGGCGACATGGAGTATATCCTGAAAGGTGTGCAGGAACAGAAAATCAAGAGCGACACTGTCTACCGAATCGTGGAGCAGATGAACCGCGAGCTCATCAGCAACTACACCAAAGAATACCGCCGGATTTTCGATATTCTGCTGGACAAGAACAATTATCCCGTCGTTATCCATTGCTCGTCGGGCAAAGGGCGCACAGGCATCGTATCGGCACTTGTGCTTGCCTCCCTTGGAGTGGACGAAGACATCATCATGGAAGACTACCGCCTCAGCAACGACTACTTCAACATCCCGGCGGCCTCCCGATACGCCTACCAGCTTCCGGCACGCTCGCAAGAGGCCATCACCACCCTCTTCTCGGCACGCGAGGATTTCCTGAATGCCGCCATCGAAGAAATGGAACGAAGGTATGGAGATACCGACACCTACCTGCAAAGAGGCATCGGTCTGACAAAAGAAGAAAGAAAGAGACTGCAAGACATTCTTTTAACGGATAATTGACAATGGATAATGGATAATGAGTAGCCAATAAAAAACGATTTTATCATGTAATTGCATAATTATCAACCATCAATTATCAATTATCCATTGAAAAGCACTATCTTTGCGCCCGAAATATAAAGATAAAGATATACAGAAGATTTAATGAAGACATTTGAAGAGCTCGGTGTGTCGCCGGAGATACGCCGCGCCATCGAAGAAATGGGTTACGAGCAGCCCATGCCGGTACAAGAGGAAGTAATTCCCTACCTTTTAGGAGAAAACAATGATGTAGTAGCACTGGCACAAACAGGAACAGGAAAGACCGCAGCGTTCGGCCTGCCGCTCATACAGAAGATTAACGTCAACAACCGAATTCCCCAATCACTTATTCTCTGCCCCACCCGCGAACTTTGTTTGCAGATAGCAGGCGACTTGAACGATTATTCTAAATATACCGATGGCTTGCGAGTGTTGCCCGTATATGGAGGCTCGTCCATCGAAAGCCAGATACGCGCCCTGAAACGGGGTGTACACATCATCGTAGCCACACCGGGACGACTGCTGGACCTGATGGAACGCAAAACCGTGTCCCTCGCCACCATACAGAACGTGGTTATGGACGAAGCGGACGAAATGCTGAACATGGGATTCACAGACAGCATCAACGCCATTCTCGCCGATGTGCCGCAGGAGCGCAACACCTTGCTGTTCTCCGCTACCATGAGCCCGGAAATCGCACGCATCTCCAAGAAGTACCTGCGCGATGCCAAGGAAATCACCATCGGACGCAAAAATGAAAGCACCAGCAACGTGAAACACGTAGCCTTCTGTGTACATGCCAAAGACAAGTATGCTGCCCTGAAACGTATTGTGGACTACTATCCGCAGATATACGGCATCATCTTCTGCCGTACCCGCAAAGAAACGCAGGAAATAGCTGACAAGTTGATGCAGGAAGGCTATAATGCCGACTCGCTGCACGGCGAACTGAGTCAAGCGCAGCGTGACACCGTGATGCAAAAGTTCCGCATCCGCAACCTACAACTGCTGGTTGCCACGGACGTTGCCGCACGCGGCCTCGATGTGGACGACCTGACACACGTCATCAACTACGGATTGCCCGATGACACCGAGAGTTATACCCACCGCAGCGGCCGTACGGGACGTGCCGGCAAAACCGGGACTTCCATCGCCATCATCAACCTGCGAGAGAAAGGCAAAATGCGCGAGATTGAGCGCATCATCGGCAAGAAATTCATTGCAGGCGAAATGCCCACCGGCAAACAGATATGCGAAAAGCAACTGCTCAAAGTGATAGACGATCTTGAAAAGGTGAAAGTGAACGAGGAGGAAATCGCCGACTTTATGACCGACATCTACCGCAAGCTGGATTGGCTGAGCAAAGAGGACCTGATTAAACGCATGGTTTCGCATGAATTCAACCGTTTCCTGGATTACTATCGCGGCCGTGACGAGATAGAGACAGCAACCGGTAGTGAGCGTGGTGCAAGAAGTGGCGAGAGGGGCGACCGCAACGACCGTAGAAGCAGCCGCAAAGCAGAACCCGGCTTTACCCGCTTGTTCATCAACCTGGGTAAAATGGACAACTTCTTCCCCAACGAATTAATCAGCCTGCTGAACAACAATACACGTGGACGTGTAGAGCTGGGACGAATTGACCTGATGCAGAAGTTCTCCTTCTTCGAAGTGGAGGAAAAGGAAGCCACCAATGTAGTGAAGGCCCTGAACCGCGCCAGCTGGAACGGCCGTAAAGTATCCGTAGAGGTTGCTGGAGACGAGGGTAAGGAGGCTCCGAGGGGCAAACGTCCGGGTACAGCCGGAAGCCATGGGAAAAAAGAGTTTGACAGCAAGAAGCGCAGTTACAAGGAAGACGGCAAACGGAACGATGCCACCGGCAAACGCAGCGAAAAGGCCGAAAGTCCTGCAAACGACAAGAAGAAAGGCAAGCCCAGCCGCGAAGAGCGGGGTTACACCAAAGCCCGTGGCAAAAAGGATGACTGGAAACAGTTCTTCCAGGGCAACAATGACTTTAAGGATGCAGAGCCCGACTTCAGTGAAGAAGGGTGGGCAAGACGGACACCGAAGAAGAAGTGATATAAACTATAGAAAGATAATAGGGTGATAAAACCGGCAGCATCCGCTACCGTTTTATCACCCTATCCTTTTTCACGACTCTTTATCCTTTATTTCGTGCAGCTTTTCGTACTGAATGCAACGAGCATCCAAACCATTTTCTCCTGCTCTTTCAGGTAGCCGGTCATCAAATCTGCCGTCACGTCATCGCCAGCTTCATTTGCCAGTTCAATTACCTTTCTCTCTTCACCAATCAGGTAGCCGTAAGTCTCGAGGATATGGTCCACAGCCTCACTGCCGCAAGAGATGTCGGACACTTCCTTCACGTTGGCAACCTTCAGGTATTCACTGAACTTATTCTCGGGCACGCCACCCAGCATCAAGATGCGCTCTGCAATCTCGTCAATCTTCTCGGCGGTATCGTCATACATACTCTCGAACTTCTCGTGCAGCACAAAGAAGCCGTGTCCCTTGATGTTCCAGTGCATACCGCGCAAATTGGTGTAATGTACCTGGAAGTCGGCCAATAATTGGTGCAATGCTGATGCTACGCCAGCCACTTTCTTTTCATTCAAATGCAAGTAATCTAAAGTTTTCATAATTCTATTGTTTTAAATATTTATACTATTTTTCTTTTGGGTATTGCAAAGATAAGGGGTAAATCAAGGCTTGTCAAACAGATAATTTCTATCTTTGCATAGACGAACTCTATACATAACCTTCAAATGCCTTGTTCATCATGACTTTACAACAATTGGAATACATCCTTGCCGTCAACCAGTTCCGCCACTTTGCCAAAGCAGCCGAATATTGCCGCGTGACACAGCCCACCCTCAGTGCCATGATTCAGAAACTGGAAGAGGAACTGGACACCCGGATTTTTGACCGCAGCCAGCAGCCGGTATGCCCCACTCCCGTCGGTATCCACATCATAGAACAAGCACAGAATATATTGGTTCAAGCCAACCGTATAAAGAATATTATAGAAGAAGAAAAACACTCACTGACTGGCACCTTCAAGCTGGGCATACTTCCCACCGTAGCTCCTTACCTCCTGCCCCGTTTCTTTCCGCAGCTGATGAAGAAATACCCCGACCTCGACATCCGGGTAGTCGAAATGAAAACAAACGACATCAAGAAAGCCCTGCAGACGGGAGAGATAGATGCAGGTATCGTAGCGAGTCTGGCAGGTATGGAAGAGTTGCAGCAGACGCCGTTGTTCTATGAACAGTTCTTTGCCTACGTGTCGCGCGAAGACGCCCTCTTCAACAACGAGGTAATCCGTACTTCCGACCTGAACGGCGAACAGCTTTGGCTGCTTGACGAGGGCCATTGCTTCCGCGACCAGCTGGTGCGCTTCTGCCAGATGAAGTCGGCACGTGCCAGCCAGCTTGCCTATCACTTGGGCAGCATGGAGACCTTTATGCGCATGGTAGAAAGCGGCAAAGGCGTGACCTTCATCCCCGAACTGGCCGTTCTGCAACTGGGCGATGCCCAGAAAGAGCTGGTACGTTCCTTCGCCATCCCCTGCCCCACCCGCCAGGTCGTGCTGCTGACCAATAAGAACTTTATCCGCCACACGCTGCTCGAAGTGCTGGTTAAGGAGATAAAACTTTCCGTACCCAAGGAAATGCTCTCACTGAAAGCAACCCAAGCAGTCGTATAGATTTCATCTATCGCTCCATAAAATCTTTCAATCGGATTTTTTGTTCTATCGGGGAAAAATGCTATATTTTTGCAAACAGAAAAAGCGAAGGTCGGTTGCACCTCAGCATCATCAAGCAAACTGGCTTCTACATTCTGTCTGCACAATCTTCGCATTGGTAAAACAAAAAACTAAACCTATTAAAAGAGAAAAATTATGGAACCGATCATCAACTCACAACTCCCTGAATTCAAGGTTCAGGCTTTCCAAAACGGAAGTTTCAAAACAGTATCCCACGAAGACGTAAAAGGTAAATGGGCCATTTTCTTCTTCTATCCGGCAGACTTTACCTTCGTATGCCCTACCGAGCTGGTAGACATCGCAGAGAAATATGACCAATTCCAAGCAATGGGCGTAGAAGTATATTCTGTAAGCACAGACTCGCACTTTGTGCACAAGGCATGGCACGATGCTTCCGAAAGCATCCGCAAGATTAAGTACCCCATGCTTGCCGACCCCACAGGCGTACTGAGCCGCGCATTCGGCGTGATGATTGAAGAGGAAGGCATGGCATATCGCGGCACATTCCTCGTAAATCCCGAGGGTAAAATCAAGATTGCCGAGATACAGGACAACAACATCGGACGCAATGCCGACGAGCTGCTGCGCAAGGTAGAAGCTGCACAGTTTGTTGCCACACACGATGGAGAAGTATGCCCTGCCAAGTGGAAGAAAGGAGCGGAAACTTTGAAGCCGAGCATCGACCTTGTAGGAAAGATTTGATAAGTAATAGGAGGAGCGGGCGCTTTCACCATAGAAAGACGTCCGCTTTCCTTTAAGACGTCCGCAGTACTTGTACAGAAGTACTGTAGTACTTTCAAAGGAGTACCGCAGTACTTTCGAAGGAGTATTGGAGTACTTCCTCACAAGTTCTGCAACTACTCTATATCAAACATATTAAAAGACTATTTTCTCACCCCAAACACCCTATTAATCATGTTAGAAACAACTATATTAGACCAGGTGCGGAGCGTATTCCAGCATTTGGAAGCCCGCTACGTCTTTCACATCACCTATCATCCGGGTCACGAGCAGGCACAAGAGCTTATCGGATTCTTGAAGGATGTGGCAAGCTGTTCCGACAAGCTCTCCTGCCGGATGAGTGAGATAGAGAACCCCGTGTTGGAGTTCACATTGCTGAAAGACGATGTGGAAACCGGCATCAAGTTCCGCGGCATCCCCGGCGGACACGAGTTCACTTCCCTCCTACTTGCCGTGCTGAATGCCGATGGAAAGGGGAAAAATCTGCCGGACGAAGCAATTCGTCGCCGCATCCGGGCGTTGCAAGGCGACATCAGCCTGCAAACGTATGTATCGCTTACTTGCACCAACTGTCCGGATGTGGTGCAGGCACTGAACATCATCGCATTGCTGAATCCGCACGTCACCCACGAGATGGTGGACGGGGCGCTTAATCAAGAGGAAGTGGATGCGCTGAAGATACAAGCCGTGCCGTCAGTCTACGCTAATGGCAAGCTGCTTCACGTAGGTCGCGGTTCTTTAGGAGAGCTTTTGCAGAAGCTGGAAGAAGCCTTCGGCAGTGCTCCGCAAGAGGACGAAGCACCGATAGAGAGAGATTTCGACGTGCTGGTATTGGGCGGTGGACCAGCCGGAGCTTCCGCAGCCATCTACTCTGCACGCAAGGGCCTACGGGTGGCGATTGTTGCCGAGCGCATAGGCGGACAGGTAAAGGAGACGGTAGGCATAGAAAACCTTATCTCCGTGCCGCAGACTACTGGTGCAGAACTTGCCAACGCACTCCGCACACATATAGAGCACTATCCGATAGAGATTTTCGAGGAGCGTAAGATAGAGAAAGTAAAGTTGCAGGGAACGGAAAAAAGTGTCTCCACCGTAGGCGGCGAGGTGTTCCATGCATCGGCGGTAATCATTGCCACAGGGGCAAGCTGGCGCAAACTGAATGTGGAGGGCGAAGCGGAATACATAGGACGCGGCGTGGCATTCTGTCCGCATTGCGACGGTCCGTTCTATCAAGGCAAGCATGTAGCGGTTATCGGTGGAGGTAACTCGGGGATTGAAGCTGCCATCGACCTGGCAGGCATCTGCCGGAAGGTAACGGTATTCGAATTTGCCGATACACTGAAAGCCGACCAAGTGCTGCAAGAGAAAGCCCGGAGCCTGCCGAATGTGGAAATCTTTACCTCGTCACAGACCATTAAAGTTGATGGAAACGGGGAAAAAGTAACTTCTATCCGCATCAAGGACCGCCTTACCGGCGAAGAACGCGACTTCCCGTTAGACGGCATCTTCGTGCAAATCGGTTTGGCAGCCAACAGCGCTCCTTTCCGCAACAAGCTGGAAACGACTCCGACCGGGGAGATTAAGATTGACGCTTTCTGCCGTACCACACTTCCGGGGGTATATGCGGCAGGGGATGTATCGAATGTTCCCTACAAGCAGATAGTCATTGCCATGGGCGAAGGGGCAAAGGCAGCACTCTCGGCATTCGATGACCGTATCCGTGGAGTGATTTAGAAAATATCACCCATAAAAGTATAGGCAGGGGGCACACGTTAAGGATTGGCAAGCTTCAGTTCCTGAATCAGATTTCCTGCCTTCCCATACTTCTCAATCATAAACAGTATGTAGCGTACATCTACCCCGATGGTGCGCTGCATCTTCGGCTCATAAAGGATGTCGCTGCTCATGGCTTCCCAGTTCCCATCGAAGGCAAGCCCCAGAAGTTCTCCTTTGGCATTGAACATGGCACTGCCGGAATTGCCTCCCGTAATGTCATTATTGGAGATAAAGCAGACATTCATTTCTCCCTTCTCATCGGCATATCTACCGAAATCACCGGAGGAAAGAAGGGATAGCAACTCAGGCTGCACTTCAAAATCCACATCGCCTGCATGGGCTCTGACTTTCTCCAGAATACCTTTCGCGGTGGTATAATAATCATATTCCGCTCCGTCGAAGGGGGCATAACCGCAGACAGTGCCAAAACTCAAACGCATGGTGGAGTTGGCGTCGGGATAGAAGTTACGGGATGCGTACATACGTCGCACGGCAGAGTTGAACAAACGTTCATTCCGCTCGATTTCACCGGAAGCCTGCTGTACCTGCATATTCATCTCGAATAGCTTCGTGATGAGGTCGATGCCCAAGTTGATGGCAGGGTCATTATATATCTGATAGGTGGTGTCCTGCTCCAGAAAACGCTTCAATCCACGGGGGGTGGTCAGCTCCGAGCGGGCATAAAGACTATCCACATAGGTACGCTCGTTACCTCCGTATTCTGTCGCAATCGTCTGGTAGAGCTCGGGCAGATAGGTGGAATCCACTTGGGAGCGGTATTCTTTCAACAGTGCTGTAAACACTTCCTTGTCAATGCCCAAGTCCAGATTGGCATATTTCTCAACGATAGCTTTCAGATTGGCAACCACCGTTTTCTCTTCCCCCTCAAAGTCGAAGTTGAGGATGGACAAAGCAAGCTGCACCAGTTCCGGACCGTTCAGGAAAGATTCGGCAAAGTAAGCTCTGGCACGATAAGCATCACGGCGGCTCTTGTAGTTCAACTCCAGGTCGGAAAAAAGATGCAGCAGATGTTCCCGCTCCTCCGGTGTCTGCTGTATCCAGCGACGGAGTTCGGTCTCCATGGCACGCTTCTTGTCCAGCACATGCAGTTTCTTGATGGTGCGGTTCACTCCTATGCTGTTCTTCCAATAATTGGAACTTTCGTCGTATTTGGAAGCGTACTTGATGCGGATGCTGTCACGGCTATCCATTTCACGCTTCCAGATGGCCTGCTTCACACCACGGACATCTATCTGAGCCTGGTTGGTGGTGGTCATCATCTCTTCGATGCCAAAAGAGGAAAGATAGCGTTCCGTACTGCCCGGATAGCCCATCGTCATACAGAAGGAACCCTCACGATAGCCGTCCAGGGATATCGGAGCCACGTATTCGGGATGGTAGGGAACATTGTCGGGAGAGTAGTCGGCAGGACGGTTGTCTTTGCCGGCATAGATACGGAATACGGCGAAGTCGCCCGTATGGCGTGGCCATACCCAGTTGTCAGTGTCCCAGCCGAACTTGCCCACTGAAGAAGGGGGTGCAAATACCAGACGCACATCATTGTAGTCGCGATAAACGGAAAGCCAGAATTCATTGCCTCCATAGTAAGCATCCACAATGCCTATCAGCGTGGAGTCTTTACGAGAAACCTCTTCGCCAATGACCAGCATCACCGAATCTACTACACTTGTACGCTCAGATTCGTTCATATCCGGTTTTACTGCTCCAAGTACCCGACGGGTCACGTCTTGCTGGTGCAAGAGGAAGCGGACGTAAAGTTCCGGATTAGGCAGTTCTTCACTAAGATTACGTGCCACAAAGCCGTCTTTCAGATAGTCGTGCTCCACAGACGAGTGTTGCTGTATGCTGCTGAAGCCGCAGTGATGATTGGTAAACACCAGCCCGTCCCCGGACACCACCACTCCGGAACAAAAGCCTCCGAAGCTGACTACCGCATCCTTCAGCGACGGGCGTTTCGTATTGTATAGCTTGTTGACAGACATCTGCAAGCCCAACTCTTTCATGGTCTGGCGTGTCTGCTTGTTCAGATTTCCCAGCATCCACATCCCTTCATCCGCTTGTCCCGGCAGAGAAAAAAGGAAGCAGACAGCTATCAGTATAAATCTTATTTTCATTCCGTCAATTCTTGTATTATTCAGTAATCAGCCTCAATTGCTTGGCACCCGTACGCGCCTTGAGCCACTCCGCAATCTTTTCCTTCTCGTGCGCACCCGGATGCTTGCCGAATTTCAAGACGGCAAGGGTCACAGTATCCACCCGTACAGAATCTACCGCCAGTTCAATCGCATGAGATATTGATACGGTCTTTACCGACGGGTAGAGCACTTTCAGTTCTGGGATAATCTTCTTGCCCAATTCATCGAAGGTTTTGTATCTTTCCAAATTCTGCTCCAGTGTGGCAATCTTCTGTTTCTGTTCCACCAGACGCTGCTCACTGTTCTTGTAGAAGTCTTCCATCACCATGGCACGGATGGAAGAAATATCCACCGCTTCATTGTTCATACCTTGGAGGACTATCAGCTTGGTATTGTCTAGCTTATAGTCTTTCATCTTGCTGCGGGCAATGGCGATGGAAGCTTCGGGCACTTCCTGCCCAATCAGCACGACACGTATTTCGTGGCCCTTGCCCTCGTGATGGATTTTCTTGTCCAGCACCTGCGTATTCTCAAAGGAGAGCTGCTCGTTGACAAAACGGTTGGCAGCACTCTCAAAGAAGGTATCCTGGACGATACCTACCGTCAGATAGACAGCGGGACACATGGTCAGGATAGCAATCAGGACGATATATTTACGTACTTTCTTCTCCCGGTTCTTATCCACAAACTCCTTGCGCTGGAAGTGCATCACGCGCACGCCCAGGAAAGTGGCAAGACTGATAAACACGGAATTGATGAAATAAAGATAGAATGCACCGAGGAAATAAATCAAGTTACCCGTTGCCAGCCCGTAGCCTGCCGTACAGAGAGGCGGCATCAAAGCCGTGGCAATGGCAACACCCGGAATCACATTTCCTTTCTCTTTGGTAGAGAGCGCCGTCACACCTGCCAAGCCACCCATCAAGGCGATGAATACGTCATAAATGGTGGGTGACGTACGTGCCAGCAATTCCGACTGCCCCTCGGCAACGGGACTCACCAGAAAGAAAATGGTAGCAGTGGTCACACTGAACAAGGTAGTTATCAAGAAGCTCTTCAAAGACCGCTTCATCAATTCAAAATCATTCAACCCCACAGAAAGCCCCACGCCCATGATAGGCCCCATCAGCGGCGAGATGAGCATGGCACCGATAATCACGGCTGTGGAGTTTACATTCAATCCCAACGAGGCCATGAATATGGCGAATATCAGAATCCAAAGATTGGCTCCTTTGAATTCTACTCCCTTACGGATGGAATCTACAGTTTCCAGTTCATTGTCCTTGTCTTTGCGCAAATCAAGATAGTCTTTCAGAAAAGTCTTGATAGCAAAGGTATTTCTGTTGTCGGTCGTCTTTTCTTCCATTATCAATTATCAGTTTTCAATTTTCTTTCAATGAAACGCCTCGTAAAACACTGCTGGTCATCTCGGCAGCAAAGTCCTTTGCCTTAATGCCAAGAGTTGGCAAGAAATCTGCCAAAGCACGTTTTTCCGGTGCCCCAAGTTTACGTTTAAGCATAGCAGTGTTCATGCGAAAAAGAGCTTGGTGCCCTTACTACGTATGATTCCGAACCCCTTGTCATCCACACCACGCTCGTAAAGAACACCAGAGAGGCGTTTCTCTGTCTCTGCCAACTTATGGCGAGCCTGGACACGGTCGTAGTCAAGAAGTCGTTGCTCTATTACCTCTGCCACACGTGTTTGTACAGCAAAGTAATTTTGGGCAAAAGCAATCTCCGACTTACGAGGGTCACCATTTTGTGCCACAAGGTAGCAGGCATAGCGAGTGAGCATAAAGTCTTCAATGTCCTTTGATGCACCTTTAGGCATAAGTATCGTTTTACTGATGCCGGTAAAATGATTACTCGTCTCTACACCAGCGTTTAGGCAAGCCTCCTTAGCTTTTCCTAAAACATTCTCAAACGTTTGCCATTTGGCATAGCCCAGAATGGGATATAATTCGCGAGCACTCCAGCACTCCACGCCTTCGTATTCACACGCAATGGATTCGAATCTTGCGAGGAGATTCTGAATTGCTTCTGATTTAATCATACTTGATTCTGAATTTATTGTTTGCTCTTCTGCACAATCCTTGATTTCAAAACAATCTTTATGCGATTGATTTTTCTGTCCATTGTATCACTTCAGTTTTAATAACAGTACAAAAGTAATGCTTTTCTTGACAAAACTGTTAAATACGCAATGTTTATCAATCTAACTTCTCTAACCTCACTTCACCAGCCTACCAATGAACGGAATCTGCCTCAACGGCAAGTCGCACTTCACGATATAGGTCACAAAGAGCAGCAACAAAACGGTACGGTACGCCATACGCAGGTAAATATTTTCTATCGGGACATATTCGGCAGCCAGATAGAGTACTGCCGCAAGCAGCACATAACTACCGATAGCCTTCAGGTCATACTGAATGGGATACTTCTTCTGCCCTACGAAATAGGACAGAAGCATGGCGATGCCATAGCCACAAAATCCTGCCCAGGCACAAGCCATATAACTGTATCGGGGAATCAGAAGTATGTTCATCACTACCAGCACCGTGCAACCTATCAGGGAGAAGTAGGCTCCCCAACGCGTTTCGTCAATCAGCTTGTACCAGAAGGAAAGATTGAAATAGATACCCATAAAGATTTCGGCAGCCATCACGATAGGCACTACCCGCAATCCCGGCCAGTAATCAGGGCCGATGATATAGCGCAAAATATCCAGATAGAACATGACAGCCAGGAATGCCAGCAGTGTAAAGATGATGAAAAACTTCATGGCCTGCGCATATACCTGCTTATTGTCTTTGTCCCGGCTCTTTCCGAAGACAAAAGGCTCGTATGCATAGCGGAAAGCTTGTGTAAGCATCGCCATCACCATAGCAATTTTGCTGGCAGCTCCATAAATGCCCAACTGCACGGTAGCTTCCGCCTCATCCGGATAGACAAAAGGAAAAATAATCTTATCGGCCACCTGATTCAAGATACCCGCCAAGCCAAGTACCAGTAACGGCAGACTGTAAGCAAGCATCCGCTTCAACAGTTTTTTATCCAGCACATAAGCAAACCCGCGTAACTCCGGAATCATGCAAAGCATAATGGTAGAGGTGCATATCAGATTGAAAAGGAAGGCATAGCCCACGTCATCCCCTTTCATCCCTACATAATAGACCAGATTCAGTGCTATATTCAGGAAGATAAACAGCAGTTTGAGTGCCGCAAACTTAATGGGACGCTTCTTGTAGCGCAAATAAGCGAAAGGAATGCTTTGAATAGCATCCATCGCCACCACAATCATCATCATGCCCACGTACCAGGGATGCTCACTGTACTCCATCCATCCGGCAATAGGGTCGAGAAACAGCAGCCCCAATGCAAGGAAAGTAAGCGCCCCCATACTCACACTGAGTAATGTCGTGGAGTACACACGCATCGGGTCATCCTCCCCTTTATTGGCAAAGCGGAAGAAACCGGTTTCCATGCCGCACGTCAATAATACCAGCATGAGGGCCACCCACGCATATACATTCGTCACTACGCCATAGCCGCCACTCTGTGCGGACATCGCCATGGTATATACGGGCACCAGCAGGTAATTGAGGAAACGCCCCACAATACTGCTCAGCCCATAAATGGCAGTTTCTTTTGCCAATGATTTTAATCCGGCCACTTCTTTTTAATGATTAATGGTTAGTGATTAATGATTAATGAATCACTCGTCGCCAAACAAGGTACGCTGGCTACTATAGAGACTCCGCCCCAAATGCTTGTAGGCAAGCTCCGTCACTTCACGCCCACGGGGGGTACGTTTCAGGAAACCCTCTTTTATCAAGAACGGTTCATAGACTTCCTCTATCGTGCCGGCATCTTCGCCCAAAGCGGTGGCAATGGTGGTCAGTCCCACCGGGCCGCCTTTGAACTTGTCGATGATGGTGCAGAGTATCTTATTATCTATCTCATCCAGACCGTATTTGTCGATATTCAGGGCTTCGAGGGCAAACTGTGCGATTTCCGTATCGATACTTCCCGAACCTTTCACTTGGGCAAAATCGCGTACACGCCGCAGCAATGCATTGGCAATACGCGGTGTGCCACGGCTGCGGCTCGCAATCTCGGCGGCAGCCCTTACGGAGCAAGGCACATCGAGGATGCCGGACGAACGACGGATAATGCCGCTCAACACATCATCATCGTAATATTCCAGATGCAGGTTGATACCGAAACGGGCACGCAACGGAGCTGTCAACAGACCGCTACGCGTGGTAGCTCCCACCAGCGTGAAAGGATTCAAATCAATCTGTATGCTTCGGGCAGAAGGGCCTTTGTCTATCATGATGTCTATGCGGTAGTCCTCCATGGCTGAGTACAGATATTCCTCCACTACGGGGCTCAACCGGTGTATTTCGTCGATGAAAAGTACATCATTGGGCTCCAGGCTGGTAAGCACTCCCGCCAAATCCCCCGGCTTGTCAAGTACCGGACCGGAAGTTATCTTGAAGCCTACGCCCAGTTCGTTGGCTATGATATTGCTGAGTGTTGTTTTTCCCAATCCGGGAGGGCCGTGAAGCAACACATGGTCCAGCGCCTCGCCACGCAGGCGGGCAGCTTTCACAAATATGCGCAGATTGTCCACCACCTTGTCCTGCCCGCTGAAATCCTCAAAATTCAACGGACGGAGAGCGTTCTCGAAATCACGTTCTCGGCTGGTGACGGGCTGCTGGTTGCGTATATCAAAATCTTCTTGTTCCATACTATCTATCATATAACTTATTCAGCCATCCTATAAAAGCTTTTGCTTCTTCTGCATCCGGATTCAATATACGAGCAGTAATAGCTTGTCCGATAGGCTTTCCCGGTTCATCCTGCCATGCCAAGAACGTATGTATTTTTGCCTTGGAGCGATGCACTTGCTTGTAGCGTTGTATCCCTTCTGCTTCCAACTCTGACAGCACTACTTCAACTTTCCGAATCAAAAGGTCTTCTGCCGGAATCATGTTCAATGCAAAATCCTCCAACATCCCCTCAAAACGATTATTGGGCATAATCCAAATACCTACTACAGCGTCATAGTCATTCAACGGATACAAGACCAGTCCGTCAGAAGGCAAATCTAAGCCATCACAGTCATATTTATTACTGGATTTCAAAATATCAACCAATTGCCTCCAGCGTTTTTCCACATCAGTATCAGTATCCAGCACAACACCGATACGAGGATATGCCGATGGATTAGTAAGTGTCAGCCTGAACAGCCCGATTGCGTTCTCTACACTCTCGCAAACTTTGATATTGAAATTCTGATTCACATGATGTAGTCCGCATAAAGACGAAACTACATGAAGGTCATTTTTCCCTTCAACGAACAAATGATAGGGCAAGCTCTTGCTTAATTTACTCATATCCTATCGTATTTCAACACCATTTTGTGCTATAAATTCCATCTCCTTGTCATCGCTATAGTTCACAGCAACGATCTCTCCTCCCCGGTTGTCCAAGCGAATTATCTGACCTCCCCGGTTCACAGCTATAAAACTATTGATACAATCGTGACTATGCGAAGTGGCAAATACCTGGACATTCAGTTTTTCGGAAAGCATGAAGATAACTCTCCACAATTGGGTCTGTACCGTATAGTGAAGCCCCGTTTCAAACTCATCCAGCAAGAAGACGCCACCTTTGCAATTGACCAACGCAAGAATTACAGTAAGAATCCGGTTAATGCCGTCACCCATCGAACTCAAACGAACACGCTCGCCCGTATCTTTCAAAGTGACAAAAGGGACACGCCTATTGGAATATTCATTCTCATTCAAGAAGTTCAGCCGGTCAATACTTGGTTCGATGATACGCAGGGCATCCAAAACATAACCTTCTCTATCGGATAGAGAGATACGGTCGAAAAGCAATACATTTTTTCTAAGATGAAAGTCTTGTGCCAATACGTACTCAAACGGAACTCTGTCCTTTACATTGCCCGGAAAGCCACGTCGAAAAAAAGGTATTAGCATAGGGGCATTCGAGCCTGAGACCACACTCAAACCATCACCTATGTAACGAAATAAGTGTTCGCCCGAATCAGCATCGTCATCATTATAGACCCAACGTACAATTGTCCCTCCCCTCTGTTCCTCGGCTATATGTACAAGTTTGATATTCAGTAGGTCACTCTGTTCGCCAATGGAAATAGCCGTGGCATTCCTGAAATCCATCTTACGCCCGGAAAACAAGGAGCTGTAATGCTCCGACAATACTTGGCTGAAATCCACATCCCCTTTAGCGGAATCTACATTCACCATTTCCCCTCTGAAATCCAAAATCGTTTTCAGCCATTCGTCATTCCCGTTTGCCAAATAAATGGAAACAGCTTCCAGCAACGTAGATTTACCTACATTGTTGCACCCTACTATTAAATTGACCCGAGCAAGCGAATCAATAGACAGCTCTCTTAGGTTCTTATAGTTCTTGATATACAATGACTTCATACTCCAAAGCTTTTTGTCTACTGCAAAATAACGAATTTATTTTGAGATAGCACTCATCCCCTTTCTTTTTTCACATAAGTAAAGGGCGTATGACATACCTGGCACGCTCCATACAACGGAATATTATGCTGCTCGGAGGCAAATTACAGAAAAAACGATAGAAGTAGCAAGATATATACTTGAAATATATTTGCAGGTTCACACTTTCTTCCTACATTTGTGTAAAATAACCAGCCATTTACTGACAGCAAACCAAATCTACCCCTGCTGAAAGCACAATGCATAGAACACGCTACTTATGAAAGAAGAAATATCCTTTACCCAAGTCCCCTTCAACTACCCCTTGTGCCTCAACGAACAATGTCCCAAGGCTGCCACCTGCCTCCGCCAACTCGCCATGCAGAGCATGCCTACCGAAAAGGATTACTGGAAAATCATCAGCCCCAAACGCCTTGCCACCGTCAAAGGAGAATGCCCCTTCTACCGCTCCAGTCAGAAGGCACGCTACGCCAAAGGCTTCATGAACATGCTGAACAGCCTACCCTACAACAAGCGGGGAATCGCCATCGCCAACCTGATAGCCGGCTTCGGCCAGCGCACCTACTACCGCGCCCGCAAAGGCGAACGCCTGCTGCTCCCCGAGGAGCAGGAATCCGTACTGAACGTCTTCAGACATCTGGATGCCGGCATGGCTACAGAATTTGATAGTTACGTAGAAGGCTACCTTTGGTAATACACTGGCAATCAAAGACTAATTTTGCCAACCCCTTGCCTCACCTTTGGCAAAACTTTGCCATGCCTATGGCAAAAGTTTGCCAACGCGGTGGCAAGGTCTTGCCAATAAGGTGGCAAAAACTTGTCAACTTGTTGGCAAGAAGAGCAAAATACAGTTTCACGATTTTCATTCCCCATCAGCGCTTCATAAACTCCTTGCGTTCCTCCTCCGGGAACTTCTCTATCGCATAACGCAACATCGTTCGCGGCATCGTCCTGCAATGCTTCTCCAAGAATTGCACCAGCAAGTCCTTGTCCCGCTTACCCATCTCCCGGAGCATCCATCCTACCGCCTTTTGCATCAAGTCATGCTTATGATGGAGCAGCCGTTCCGAAAGGGCTAATATATCGATGAAATCACCATTTTTGATAAGAGTATAGGTAGATACCACAGCAATGCGCTGGTCCCAAAGCAGCGGACTATCCGCCAGCCGGTAGAGGTCTTTACGAAGTTTGTCTTTCAAATATTCGCCCACAATGCCGGGGGCAGACAAATCGACCAAATCCCAATTATTGATACGGCCCGTTTGCGAAAGGTAAAAGTCATAAATCTCCTTTTTCCCCTTTTCATCGCTCTTTTTGAATCGCTCCACCAACATCAGCAAGGCACAAAGGCGACACTCGTGCCATTCACTCTGAAGCAAGGTTGCCATTACCCCAAAAGGTTCGTGCTTGTGCTGCTTTGCCACCTGCCGGGTGTTGGGTACCACCACTCCCAGAAACTTATCCCCCTCGCCATACTGCCCCTTTCCGGTCTTGAAGAAACGGGGAAGATACTCCCTTTTCACCGGGTCGATATACGCCTCCAATTCCTGCTGAATCTGTACCGAGATGCACGCCACTTCTTCTGCCGAAAGCACACGTTCGCACAAGACGGTTTCCACTGCTTCATTCTTCTTTTTCATCCTTCTCTCATTTGATTTACACGGATTTGAATTCATCCGCCAATGGACAAAAATACTACATTTATATAGAAACTATGGAAAGTTATCTTTAATTTTGCAACCGGTATGTCCAATCCTTAAAACCGTACGACATGTATAAAGCTGTTTTGGGAGCAATCTGCTGCCTTTCTTTCGCACTATCCTTACATGCACAATCTCCACAAGAAAAGGGATTGCAAAGCATCAGCCGCACTTCGGCCGAGGCTATTGTCGGCTTTCTGGCCGACGATGAGCTGCAAGGACGCGAAGCAGGCATGCACGGTTCACGACTGGCTGCCCGCTATCTGGCATCCTGCCTGAAAGAAGCCGGCATTGCCCCGCTGGAAAAGGACAATTATTACCAGCCCTTCGAGGCTTACAACAAGGAACGCCAACAACGGGGACGGTGGCAAGTGCATCCCGACTCCATCGCCATCCTTAAACAAGGCGTCCACCGCATCCTGCAGATGAGTAATGTATTGGGAACCATCCCGGGAGAACGACCGGATGAATATGTCATCGTAGGTGCCCACTTCGACCATCTGGGTGTGGACGAGACGCTGGCAAACGACCGGATATACAACGGTGCAGACGACAATGCCTCCGGTGTCTCTGCCGTCCTGCAGATAGCCCGTGCATTTCTTGCCACCGGACAGAAGCCTCTGCGCACGGTCATCTTTGCCTTTTGGGATGGGGAAGAAAAGGGATTGCTCGGCTCAAAATACTTTGTACAAAGCTGTCCTTTCATCAGCCAGGTGAAAGGTTATCTCAATTTCGACATGATAGGCCGTAACAATAAGCCCGAGCAGCCTCAACACGTTGTCTACTTCTACACCGCCGCCCACCCCGTATTCGGCGACTGGCTGAAGCAGGACATTGCACGCTACAGCTTGCGCCTGCAACCGGACTACCGCGCCTGGGACCGCCCCACGGGAGGAAGTGACAATGCTTCTTTTGCCCTGTGCAACATCCCCATCATCTGGTACCACACAGACGGACATCCCGATTACCACCAGCCTTCGGACCACACCGACCGGCTGAACTGGGAAAAAATGATAGAAATAACCAAAGCAGCTTTCCTCAACGCCTGGAATCTTGCCAACGAAAACAAATATTAATCCATTAGAAACAAAGTAACGATACATGGTTTTAAATTACATCTGGGTAGCATTCTTCGTCATCGCATTCATCGTGGCCCTCTGCAAACTCATCTTTATGGGTGATGTGGAGATATTCACAGAACTCGTCAACTCCACCTTCTCCTCTTCCAAAACAGCTTTTGAAATATCCCTGGGACTGACGGGAATACTCGCCCTCTGGCTCGGCGTGATGAAAATAGGCGAAAACAGCGGCATGATCAATGCCCTCTCCCGTTGGCTGAGTCCGGTATTCTGCCGTCTCTTTCCCGAAATACCGAAAGGACATCCTGCCATGGGCTCCATTTTCATGAATCTCTCTGCCAACATGCTGGGGCTGGACAATGCCGCTACTCCAATGGGGCTGAAAGCCATGAAGGAACTTCAGGAACTAAACCCGAAAAAGGATACTGCCACCAATCCGATGGTAATGTTCCTTGTCCTCAACACCTCGGGACTGATACTTATCCCCGTCAGCATCATGATGTATCGCTCGCAGATGGGTGCCGCCCAACCCACGGACATCTTTATCCCCACACTGATAACGACTGCCATCTCGACCATTGTCGGTGTCATTGCCGTCAGCATTGCACAACGCATCAACCTGCTGAACAAGCCCATACTTATCCTGATTGGCTGCATCAGTCTTTTCTTTGCCGCACTCATTTATCTGTTCACACAGATTAGCCGTGATGAAATGGGTGTATATTCCACTTTAATTGCCAACATACTGCTGTTCTCCATCATCCTGCTGTTCATCCTCTGGGGGCTATGGAAGAAAATCAATGTATACGATGCCTTTATAGAAGGAGCCAAAGAAGGCTTTACCACCGCCATACGCATTATCCCTTATCTGGTTGCTTTTCTCGTTGGAATCGCCGTTTTCCGCACTTCCGGCGCCATGGATATACTGGTGAACGGTATCGGTTATGTAGTAGGACTATTCGGTGTAGATACCAGCTTTGTAGGTGCCCTACCCACTGCCCTGATGAAGTCACTGAGCGGCAGCGGTGCCAACGGACTGATGATTGACACCATGAAACAGTATGGCGCCGATTCATTTGTAGGACGCATGAGTTGCGTGGCACGTGGCGCTTCGGACACCACATTCTATATTCTTGCTGTGTATTTCGGCAGCGTAGGTATCACCAAAACGAGGAATGCCGTGACGTGTGGGCTGATTGCCGATTTTTCCGGCATCATTGCAGCCATCATCATCAGTTACTTATTCTTCTTTTAAAAGAACTAGCTTAATCGCAAGAACGTAATTTCAATCGTACATCGTAAATCATTAAATCGTAAATAAAATGATTAGTTATCAGACAGACGGCGTGGAAATGCCTTCCATCAAGAAGCGTGAAACCACGGAATGGATAAAATCCGTAGCCGCCACTTACGGAAAAAGAGTCGGTGAAATCGCCTACATCTTCTGCTCGGACGAGAAGATACTCGAAGTGAACCGCCAATATCTGCAACACGATTATTACACAGATATCATCACTTTCGACTACTGTGAAGGCAACCGCCTTAGCGGTGACCTCTTCATCAGCCTCGATACCGTACGCACCAATGCGGAACAGTTCGCCGATAACAACTACGAACGTGAACTGTACCGTGTCATCATCCACGGCATCCTCCACCTTTGCGGCATCAATGACAAAGGGCCGGGAGAACGGGAGATTATGGAGGAGGCGGAGAATAAGGCGCTGGCGATGCGGTAATTCCAAAGAATAAAAACTCTGTCTTGATAAAGTGCTGATTTTACCAAGACAGAGTATTTAAGAAAAACAAGTTACTTTGCCAACACAACGACAACTAACGGGTGATATTTGTCTGCTCCTGATTCGATGCGGGCATCCACACCATCTATAGTTACTCTAATAAGTTCAACACTGCCATAACCATCATTGTACTTCCAATGGGAAATAATGGAATGTTCCTCTCCGTCACCAAAGATATAGGGACAAACAAACGTACGCCTCAATACTTCAGGCTTCTTGTCATATTTATATCCATCCCATAGTGCATCAAAGATTGCCAAAGTAAAAAGTCCGTCCCTGCTTTCCACATAGATACAGTCCGGTCCGGTAAAGTCATCTTTAGAATCGGGTTCTACCAATTTATAGGAGTAATCTTTCTCTCTCAAAGCAGGCTTACCATTTCTTCCAAGACCGGTTTGCATTCCCTCAATCAAATCATTGCCATTTTCATCGACAAATGCTAAATTGTATCCATAATGAATAGGAGGATAAGAGTCTTCCTCACTTTTGCAACCCATGAAAATCAAAGGGAATAAAGCAGTCAATAACAAAAATCTAAAATTTCTCATAATATATTTTCTGAAGTGAAACATACAAACTTACTCTATCATATTGATAAATCTATCTTCTATAGGACTAACATCATAAGCTGTATACCAACCATTATATCGTCCATATAAAAAACATAAGATACTCTCTATTTATCTAAGCTAACAAGAGCTTGAGGATAAAATTTGTCAAAACCTTCAAGAATCGGACTCTCCACATCATCTATTGTAAGACGGATAAGTTCTGCCTCCCGATAATCAGTATCAAACTTCCAATAAGAAACAATCGTATATACTTTCTCATCACCGAATATATGCTTACAGGCAAGTTTATGAGTAAGGACTTCCGGCTTCTTATGCCCATACCAGTCTTCCATGCAGACATCAATGCGTAGCGATTGATAGCCACTTACCTTTCCTAATATTAATGATTTGGTATCAAAATAATCATCTTCCGTTGATTTGATAAACTCAAAAGTATAAGTTCCGCGTAATAAAACAGAATCCCTCTCGCTGTTTATTTCAAATGGTACATCTGCAAGCAAATCATTACCCGATTTATCTATGAATGCTAAATAGTATCTATAGAGATGAGGCGGGTAAGAGTCCAATTTATGTTCACAACCGGCAAAGCATATCGCAAACAATAACAATGAATAGATATATACTCTTCTCATAATGCGTCATTTTAAGGGTGAAACATACAGATTTTCTCTGTCGTATTGATAGTTCCTATCATCTGTAGGATTCACATTATTTCCACTAAACCAGCCATTACCAGTGCCATACCACCCCCAGTTCATATGAAAATATATGCGACCAGAACCAAAAGAAGTAGTAGTGGGATTCATATAATTAGGGAATCCACAACTTGAATAACTTGGATTTGTAGAACGGTTTACAAGATACTCCACAAAATAGCTATAGGAACTTCCATATTCTTCCGCACCATCACAAACCCATGCATGCCCTTTCCAAGTTATTCCGATAAAATTTTTCCTGTCACCTGTCATATATACAGGACGTCCTCTAAAATAGATTTCACTTTCTACATCCCACATGTCATGATCCTTTTTAGATACTGCATACCCCATTGCCTCAAAACCTCTTTTGGCATCACCTAAGGAAGCTCCAGATTCGTCTTTACCATATTCCATATTCACGGCTTTACCAATCATCGCTATTAGAGATTGAGATGCAGAAGTCGGTCTATCATTAGCCATACCGCTCCAGTCAAAGGATTGAGGCCATTCATGATACTTCTCAATCTGAGCCATAGCAATGGCAACACAGCCAGCAGGATATTCATTCGGACATAATGCACTATATCCTCCCTCCTGCCCCCATTTTGTATTCATCAAAGGCCCAACTTTTCTGTTATTACTATTATATCCTACTATTGTAAACTCAAGAGGAGAACCATAAAAATTAGCCTTTTCTACAAGACTTTCATAATCTGATTGTGAGAGAAAAGATCTTGCAGAACTTAAAGGACCAAACGAATATCCCGGACACAAAGTATACAATTCGCCTAACCTTTCACGAAACATTGTCCCATCACTATAATGATCAGAAGTAGCATCACGTGTTGTGGCAGGCAGTATTTCGTAAGCCTCCCACATAGAGCGCATATTTGCCAAAGTCTCGGCATTTTGCATATCGCTTTCCTTAATAGCCCAATTTGTTTCATCCATCCAAATAGAAAAGCCACTCTGCTTAGCTTTTTCTATATTGATAGAGTTAGTATCTGAATATGCCAGAATCGGATAGTAATTCTTGGTAGCACCTACTATAACAAAACCACCGCCTTCATAATTTATTATATACATAGAAGGCGTATTGTCTTCACCGTAAACCGTCTTAATATCTTTTACTGTTTTACCAGAAAAGGCATCTGGCTCAATAGAGCCATTTCTTGTTGTCACCGCATCTTTACCATTAGCAGCTAAAAACAAGCCGGCCACCTCTGTGGCTTGACTAACCGGCACAAAGCTTTCATCATTTACAATGTCTACACAATCAGCATCCACTTCTATAGGAAGGGGTTCCATGCTATTCTCACTGCATGAACAAAATGCTGATACAATCCAAGCATACAATAAATACTTTTTCATACGCATTAATTTTTAAAGTTAACAAAAGAGATTATTATAAATATAAGGCAGGCTACGCCTGCCTTATATTTATTTCTTCACCGAAAAGCGATAGATGCAATGACTGTCATACTTTTCTCCCGGCTTCAGCAACGCCGAAGGCCATTCCGGCTTGTTGGGCGTATCGGGATATTTCTGCGTCTCCAAACAGACGGACGCACGATGACCGTACACGATACCTTTCTTTCCGGTCAGTGTGCCATCCAGGAAGTTACCGGCATAAATCTGAATGCCCGGTTCGTTGGTATAGACATCAAGCACAATACCCGTTGAGGGAGATTCGAGGGTGGCACACGGGCGGGTGATGTCACCCTTCGTATTGAGTACCCAGTTATGGTCATAGCCCTTGCCGTTCTTCAATTGCTCAAAGTCATTGTCAATGCGGGCGCCAATGGCTGTAGGAGTGCGGAAATCCATATCCGTACCTTCTACGGAAGCTATCTCACCGGTAGTCATGAAGGTACTGTCCACGGGAGTATAGGCATCTGCATCGATGGTAAGCAGATAATCCGAATTGGACTTGGAGGGATCGCCATCCAGATTGAAGTAAGAATGGTTCGTCATATTGACAACAGTGGTACGGTCTGTTTCGGCACTGTAACGAATGTCGATGGCATCGTCATCTGTCAGCGAGAAAGTGACCTTGCAGGTTAGGTTACCCGGGAAGCCCTCCTCTCCGTCTTTCGACAGATAAGTCAGTTCCAGAACCCGGTCACTCAACTGACGGGCATCGAACACTTGATATTGGTATCCCTTGGGACCTCCATGCAGGCAATGACCGTAATTGTTGCGCGGCAGCTGATACTCTACCCCATCCACTGTAATCTTACCCTGGTTGATACGGTTGGCATAACGTCCGATGGTAGCGCCGAAATCCGAAGGGAACTTGATGTAGTCCTGAATGGAATCGAAGCCCAGCACCACATCACGCATAACGCCATCCTTGTCCGGCACCATTACTGATACAATACGTCCACCGAAATTCGTAATACAAACTTCCATACCATTCTTATTCTCCAAAACAAACAAGTCTGTCTGCTTGCCATCCACTTCCGTACGGAAGTTCGCAGGTTCCAGTCCAGAAGCAGTCTTTTCACTCGCCTGTTTGCCCGTGCAAGCCGATGCCAATAGCATCACGCTTGCCAACAAAGTCATCATCTTATTCATAAATACAATATTGGTTACTGTTTAGACTATCATTTTTTCAACAAGAACTGCTCCGCACGTCCCGGAGTGAACAACTCCCACAAAGAAGCAACCGTCCAGCCCGGAGCGAAGATATTGTTGTAATATCCCTTTCCGTTACGTCCGTAATCCCAATTGGTATGCTGCACCACTTCCGGGTAATAGCCTACTTTGGCAATGCCACACATGTGTCCTTCATACGGCAGTAACTGGCGCATGGAAGTGGATATCACCTCGGCAAAGTCAGAGAAGCGCGGCTCGTTGTACTCTTTGGAGAGCCAATGCAGCACATCGGCAAATTCGAAGATAAATACATCGATATGGTTATTCTCTACCGACACATTTCCCCAACCACGGGTTTTCAAGCCGATATCTCCCAGCATCTGACCTTCGGCAAAAGGAACATCCCAAGTATAATACCATGACAAGGCAAAATAAGCGGCTTTCTTTGCCAGACCGGCATAGTGTGCACGCTCTTCTCCTTTGGTAACCAAAGCCAGATAATAAGCAGCCGTAGCAGCATACAAGGAGGCTTCCTTGTCCTCGCAGTTAGCATCCAGCGTAGAAGAGAAATAATCGGCTTTGGATATCAGTTCCTTCTCCAGATAGTCTACCGTACGCTTGGCGCTTGCCAGATAACGTTTGTCCTTGAAATACTTGGACGCCATCACCAAAGGCAATGTTGCCGAAGGCGTGCTACCACCGCTGGCATCCACGATAGAGAAATCATCCTTGAACTTGCGCGGGAAGCTGCCGTCCTCGTTCTGCAACTTGAGGAAGCTGTCCAGCATGCCCTTGATGCGTTTCTCCCATTCGGGGTGTTTACGCTTCTGCTGTTTCTCGTAGTTCAAATAGTTCAAGATGGCATACACTCCCTCGGACTGACGGCGGATGCTATGTCTGGTTTCCTTGAAGCCGCGGTTGTAGTGTACCACTTCGTTGAAGAAACCGGCAGGCGAAAAACCATTCTGGAGATAAGTGTCAAAGATATGGTTGGCATTATCCACCAGGTCTTGGCGATTCTGCTGTTTGCCATACTCCAAAGCATTGAAAGCGTTCAGCAACGTACGTCCCACAAAGCCCACTTCGGCAACATCGGTATTGGCACAAGTAGCAGTCTCCAACTCTACACCGGAGTAATAATGAGTGGGGGTATTGCTGACATAGCTTTCCACAAAGAAGTTGCTCATCACCTCCTTCATGCGGTCTACCGTGTAAGGTGTGTCAACCGGTTTCGGGCGGTTAGTGTCATAACAATACTCCCAGGTGCGCTGTACGCATTCCGAGAAATCGGCAGCATTCCTTTCGGACACCTCCCAAGTCATGGAGATGCTGTCGCCCTTACGCAGCAACTGGAAAGCCTCAACGGCAGGAGCCAACGTCAATTTGCGGATATATGTCTTCGGTGCTTCCTTATAGGGGAAACCGTATGCCAAGACAGTCATACCATCCACATTGCAGAAACCGGTATATCCGATGGAAGTCTCACCGGACAAGATTACCTCTCCTTCCTTATGAGTGGTCAAAGCTTCCTTGTCGAACTTGTCAATACGGATAACCGACATGGACGTACCGCTTGCCGGATTGAAAGCTGCCGTCAGCGGAGTGCTCAAACGGTCCTCACGCACCAGCCAACTGTCCGATGTGTGGAAAGAAGGAGCCTCCTTCGGCGAACGCAGGTTGCGGCGATACCAGAAGCCCGGCATGTAGAACTGGCAGTCCGAATGCTTGTAACCGGTCTTTATCTGTTCCCCGTAGTTGAAATACACATTTTCCAGCGCCTTGAGTGTGACGGTAATGCGCTGTTTGCCATCCTTGTCCACCACCTGGCGGATGATGTCCAACGGCAACGTTTCCGAAGCCCGGCAGCTGTACATACCATCCTGCATCTTCTGCAAGGCCAGCGGATATTGCTTGGCATCATTCCCCGGCACTTTCAAGGAAATAGAAGCAGAGATGTCTTCCGGAGCAACATTTGCCGCTCCTGCACCCGTAATGCCTGCCAAAAGCATTACCCCCAAAAACAATCTTTTTAGTCTCATAGTTACATCTGTTTTATTGTTGTTAGAAAAATATCATTCAGACATGAATACATACTTGCCGGAGCCCAATTCGACTACCAGCTTACCGTCAGCCTCCTCCACGGAATGAATCCCCGCTTGACCGGCATCTACCTGTACATGGAAGTCAAGCGGCAGCTTGACCGTAGCGGTTGTATTGGCAGGAATCTCAACGTTCCACTTCAGCTTATTGCCATCACGTTTCCAGGAACTCCCTATCCTGCCATAAGGCGATACATGCGAAGCATTCACATAATTCAGTTTTTCCGGGAATACCGGTTCCATCAGAATCTGCTTGAACCCGACGGAAGTGGGAGTATTCTTTATGCCGGCAAGATCCTCATAGAACCATATCAGCAGATCTCCCAAAAGCATCACATGGTTTCTTGAATTCATCGCCGGATTTGCCGTGTCACCATTCCATAATTCCCAAATGGTGGTTGCACCCTTCTTAATCATGTAGCCCCATGAGGGATAAGTGTCATTGGTCACTATCTTATAGGCAAGTTCCAGTCCACCGTACTCGGTAAGTCCGCGCATCAGATGCTGGATGCCAAGCACACCGGCACTGACATGTCCCTTACAGTCTTTTTCCGTCTTCTCCACGACATTGGCAAATACTTTATCTTCATATCCGTCGGGAACCAGACCCAGTCTGAGGGAAAGCAGGTTCGCCGTCACCGTATTGTTGTCATACTGTGCAGTCCCGGGATTGAAGAATTTCTTGTTATAAGCGTCCTTGATTTTAATAGCAAGTGCGGCATACTCTTCGGTATCTGCCGGAAGTCCGTTCATTTGCGCGAACTTCTCCATCAGTTGTAGAATGCTGTAAAACACCGTTGTACTCAGCACTTCGCCGTTCGTCTTCCGGGCAGGGTCCTCCGAATGAATCAGCTCCGGCGACTCGGGAGGCATGCACCAATCCCCGTATTCATCCTTCACCAGAATATAGTCCTTCATTTTGGTCTCCGTCATGTGGTTTACCCAGCGCTTCATGGACGGATAGCGCTCTTTGATGGAGCTATCATCGCCAAACTGGCGGTAAAGCATGTCGGCTACGTAAAAATAGGCAGCCGGCCAAGTCACGTCATCATGGAAGATGGTCCAGTAACGGGGAGATACCACAGAGATACTTCCATTTTCATTCATGGACTCTTCTATATCCACCAGCCACTTCTTATACATCAAGGCATTGCCGAAAATGAAACTTTCACCATAGGCACCGGTAGTGCGGTCGCCCAGCCATCCAAGACGTTCATCACGCTGGGGGCAGTCGGTAGGCATACCGCGATAGTTTCCACGGATTCCCCAATAGGCATTCTTGTGAAGTCTGTTAATCAACTCCTCGGAAGTCTCGAACGTACCGTTCGTTGCCATTTCATCATACACCACCTTACCGGTGAAATCATCCGCTGCCGGTTCATAGTCCAAACCGGATATTTCCATAAAACGGAAACCATGGTAAACAAACAACGGTTCCCAAACAAACTCACCGTCAGCGGCAGGAGTATAAATATCCGTGACAAGGGCACTGCGCAGGTTGTCAAGATACAGTTCCGTACCATTGTCCTTCAGCACTTCGGCAAAACGCATAGTAATGGGCTTGTCCTTCTTGCCACGCAGTTTCACCTGCTGTATTCCTACCATATTCTGCCCCATATCCACGATATATCTTCCATCACCTACCGATTTAACGGATATTGGCTTTATCTCCTCCATCACCTTCAGACTCGGAGAGAGCTGTGCCACAAGTTTTCCTTTGGGAGCCTCCATCCGTTCGGCCAACTGCCATCCGGAATCATCATAGCCGCTTTCCGTCCATTTACCCAATTCCAAGCGGGCATCGTAATGTTCACCGTCAAATTCGTTGTTCGCAGTTATAGGACCGTGGTTCGTCGCTTTCCAGGAATCATCGCTGACTACCGACACCGTCTCACCATTGTCGTACTCTATATTCAACTGCGCCATGAGACGGGGCAAACCAAAACCTACCATCCCATTGGCGCGCATGGAAAGATAGCGGCCGTTGCCCAGAGCCACGCCTATCGCATTGGTACCGGACTTCAACAAGGGGGTGACATCATAAGTCAGGTAAGATACAGAAGCATCGTACCAGGTAGGCAAAGGACCGAATACATCATTTCCAATCCTCTCGCCATTCATATAGCATACGGAAGAGCCTACTCCCGAAACATAAAGGACTGCACGCTTCGGCTGTGACGGCAAATCAAACTCCTTCCGCAGATAACGTGCCGGAAGGATGGTCCGCTCACCGTCCAGTTTCAAGTTTGTACTGTCGTTCAGTCCAATCCAGCCGGCTTTCCAGTCCGAACTGTCCAGCAAAGCCATTGACCAATATTGGATACTACTTTGCGCCTTGTCACCGGTATTTGTCCATACAGTGACACGCCACCAATATTTCTGTCCCGACTCCAAAGGCGCCCCTGCGTACTTCACCAGCACCGATTGGCCAGACTCCACACGACCGCTGTTCCATACCAGCCCGGAGCCGGCCTGCAAGCCCTTGTCCGAGTCCGCCACTTCAATCTGATAAGCAGTCTGCATCATATCCTGCTTGTCGGTTACCAGTTGCCATGAGAAACGGGGAGCCGATACAGCCACTCCTTCGGGATTCTTCCGCATTTCAACAGTGGTTTCCTCCACTTTCAAGGAACTGCCACCCGATACTTGACAGCCCATCATCAATAGGGCCAACAAGGAGATTAAAATAAATTTCTTCATACTCGTCAGAATTTCGGTTTCTCCGATTCCGTAGATGCAACGGAGCCTTCTACCGTCGGCCATCCGTCTTCCCAGCCAATCTTATCCAGCATCAATACACGGCCTTCGGGATTCTTCGTGCTCACTGCATGATAGAAGAACCAGTCATTACCGGCATTGTCCGTCACAATCTCCGAATTATGCCCGGTACCCACAAAGGTATTGCTTTTCTGAATCAGCACTTCGTGCTTGTTGTCCATCATACTGCCGCCATTCTTGTTGACGTAGGGACCAAAAAGGTTGTCCGACCGCCCTACAACGGTAGTGTAGGTACTGTTCAATCCCTCACAGCAACTTCCTATGGAAGCAAAGAAGTAGTAATGCCCGTCCTTCTTGTGAATATAGGTACCTTCGTAAGCGGTTCCTGCCACTTGCTGCGGTGTGGCGCCTTCCTTCAAAGACAGACCGTCATCGGACAGTTCAATCGCATAGATTCCACGGAAACTGCCCCAAAACAGATACTTCTTTCCTTCCTCCTCTATATAGAAAGGGTCGATGGAGTTCTGTACATTGATTTCATTGCTGCGGAACATCTTTCCGAGGTCTGTAAAAGGTCCCTCAGGTTTATCGGCAACAGCACAACCGATGCCGCAAGTCCACTCGCCTCCCCAAACGGACATGGAATAGTAGAGCACGTATTTATCACCTATCTTGTTGATGTCCGGTGCCCACAGACCTCCGTTCTGCTCAAAATCAGGTCGGGTACGATCGGTAAAGGCCGTACCTACATATTCCCAATCCACCAGGTTCTTGGAACGGTGAATCGGCAGATTGCGTATGTCTTCGGTGGCATACAGATAGAAATAACCGTCGCCGCCCTCTATTACAGAAGGGTCGGGCAAACTGTAGTTTATCACCGGATTGCGGTAAACGTTCTTCGGCTGTTCACCCGGCTGTTCACCCGGTTTGTCCTCCTTTGCGGCCGATGAGGAGGAGCATGCTATCAGACAGCATAAGACTGATAATACAAGAAACTTTTTCATACTATATAATTTTTTATTTTACTCAAGTTTCGCAAGTCACCTTTGTTTATCAAAACTATCTCAATTCCCCTCCTTCTTGAAGGAGGAGAATTGAGATACTACAATAACATAAGGAACTTGCGGATCAGTTATTTTATTTTTCAGATGATGCATTGCTCAATACCTGCGGACGGACAAGAGGACCGCCGATAGAAACCGTTCCCCGGTCGGAAATGGCAAAATCCTTGATGTACGAAGTGCGCGGCTGCACTTTCGTGGAATCCCAATGTGCATGAAAAATGTATTTCCAACTGCCGTCCTCGCAGCAGAAGGGCGCTCCGTGGCCGGTACCCATCAAGCCGTCGGCACGTTGCAGAATCGGATTTCCTTCGTATTTCTTCCACGGTCCCATCGGACTGTCTGAAGTGGCGTAGCCCACCCCGTAGTTCTTGCTTTCAAAGTGATTGGCCGAATAAACCAGGTAATAAACGTCCTCTCTCTTCAAGATGGAAGGCCCCTCGGCTACTTTGGCGGGCTTGTCCTGCGAGAGTTCCCAAGGCTCCCCTACTTTGATGCACTCCGTCAGTGTCTCCTGCTTGATGCCGGTCAGGTCATCGTTCATCTCTGCCACCCAGATGACATTGCCATCCGTGAAACGCACGAAATAAAGGTAAGGCGTGCCGTCATCGTCGATGAAGAGAGAGGTATCGATGCTCTTCTCATCCCATATCGGCTGCTTCACCTCCTGACGGAACGGTCCCTGAGGTGCATCTGCCGTTGCCACGCAGATATGCTCTTCGGTGGAGTAGAACAGATAAAACTTCTTCTTCGACTCGATGTAGTAGACTTCCGGCGCCCAGAATCCCCACGTGCCGTAGGAGTCGGCAGCCGACAATGCCTGGCCTTCACGCGTCCAGTTTCTCAAATCATCGGAAGAGAAGCAGGCAAAGCCCTCTCCTTCTACCGTACCTCCGGTGCCGTAAGCATAATACTTGCCTTCGTAAAGCATTACGTAAGGGTCGGCAATCGGCAGATAGTCTGATTCTACAACCGTCTTCTCCTTGCATCCTGCAAAGCAAAGACAAAGCAACAACAGCCATATACAATTCTTCTTCATATCCATCTCTTATTTCACTACTTTGGGGGTCATATAGTCCTTGCTGATTCTCATGCGGTCCACACCATCCACTTTCTCGAAAGAAACGTCAGTGATATACATGGCGCGTGGATGGATATTGCTCTTGTCCTTATGAGCATGGAAAACAAGACGAAGCTTGCCAGCCTTGTCTGTGAAAGTGGCACTGTGTCCCACTCCGACCAGTTCTCCGGGTTTCTGTAACAAAGGATTCTCTTCATATTTGGTCCAGGTACCCATCAAATCGGTAGCCGTGGCGCAACCTATGCCGTAGAAAGGACTTTCATAGCTATTGGCAGAATAGGTCATGTAATAGAGTCCGTTGTGCTTGATGACAAACGGGCCTTCATTCACACGGGGCCATACTTCCTCCCATGCCTGAGAGACATGGATGCAAGGGTGCATGGTCTCCTTCTTGATAGTGACAAGGTCTTTCTCCAATTCGGCCACCCAGATGTTGAGCCCGTCGTTGAAACGGTCGAAGAACAGATAAGGCGTACCGTCATCATCAATGAACAGAGAGTTGTCAATGCATTTCTCATCGGCAATCTGGGGTTCCTTCTTGCTTTGGATGAACGGCCCCGCCGGTGAGTCGGCTGTTGCCACACAGATATGCTCGTCTGCCGAGTAATACATATAGAACTTCCCGTTCACTTCGTAGACCTCCGGAGCCCAGAACCAGCGGTCGGCCCAGACATCCTTCTTCTGGAGCGCCATGCCCTTATACTTCCAAGTCTGCAAATCATCGGAGGTATAGACTTCGATGCCGTCATCCGCATGGGTGCCATAGGCATAGTAAGTGCCATCGTGCAACATGATGAACGGGTCGCCCAAAAGCACCGGCGTTTCAACTCCTTCGACAACAATATCGTCCACATCCTTATAGTCTGAAGAGCAGGACTGGCAGGAAGCCAGCGTGGCCAACAGAAACAGATACATACATATAAAATTCTTTTTCATGATTCTTTCTTAAACAATTGTTATGATGATAAATATTTACTTTCAAGAAGATGTTCCGTTACACCCGTATATTGAACCCTATTCAGTCGTATACTGAATCCTATTCAATCGTATACTGAAATACATTCAGTCGTATACTGAATCACCCCAGTCCATCACACTGATTCACAAGGAAATACAAACACCAGCTTCTATATACATTTTTCATTACATATATACGGAACGGCACATCCCACGATTGCGTCTAATCGCGCCTCTGCCCTACATGATAATACAACGTACCACTATAAACCGGAGAGCCGCCCTCCGAACAGAATCCGATGCGGGATGCAGGGTAGCGTATATCCAAAGCTCCCAGCTCCCTGCCGTCGACAAACAGATACAGCTTGTCTGCACGACGCACGGCACGGAAATTATAGGATTCCTTCCACAATTCATGTACACCTATCTTATAGATATGGCGTTCCAAATCCTCCGCCTCCTTGTTGATGAAGCGGATGCCTTCTGCCTTTACCGGAGTAAAGGTACAATAATTATATGCAGGATGTTCTACTATCCCCCTATCTTTGTTTTCTATCGGATGCCATTCGCCGCCATTCAGGTATTCTATGTCGAACTTGCCGAACATGTCATCCGCAAATTCGGATTTATTGCCTGCTTCGTGACGATTCAGGTAAAGTGTATCCAACCATGCAGGTGCGGCAAAACGATAACCTTTCTCAATGAAGTCGGTATACTTCACATCCGGATAGAGCGTTTGCAGGCATCCCAACGGGAATTCCTTCTTCCAGGCAGTTTTCCCTTTCTTCACGGCTGTCACCTCAAGCATACGGGTGATGCCATCGAACTGAGCCTTCACATAGTTATCCTTATCCACATAAACCGGATAGCTTCCTGCCTTGTCTTGTCCGGACAAGCCGGACAACTGGAAGCTGAATTCATAATCGTTCAAGAAATCGCCCTTCAACAACTCCTCATTCCCCGAAAGCTGGAAATGCACATCATCGAAGCCGATGGTATAGGTAGCCCCTTCGAACAAGGCAGACTTTGTCTCGTCAAATACTCCGGGAACACCCGCTTCTTCCGCCGGAAGAGCCTCTGCAAAGACATGTTTTCCCGGTGCGGGAATCTCATCCAGCCAAATCTTCAGACAGCCACCATTACGCTCAATGCGCAGATGATGGTACACACCCCAACGGAAATCTTCAGGCAGGGCATAGGATTCCTTATTTTCTTTACCGCCGACAAGTGTACGCAGGTACCAGCTCCGGTTCTCGGCATCCAAACCTACATAGGCACAGTTATCTGCATCCTTCCACCAGGCAATGACGCCGGCTCCACCCTCGGTCTTGACTCCCGTCTCGAACAAGTAAGCCACGGACGGCTGTACTTGTTGCAACACACCGAACGAAGCTGTCTCGCCTTTACCCGCAAAGGTAGGCATCGAAGGTTCGGGATGATAACCTGCCGTGCGGGGGCCGGTGATACCATCCACAAACAACGTCTTGTCGAAGAACTGGACACGGTTGATATATTGTCCCCGATGCTCATTGTTCTTGTTTGCCATATAAATCAGCCACCATTCAAATCCGTTGGGGCCTCTCAGGATATTGGGCTGGCCGGGAGTCATCAGAATATCGTCGGCAATGCCGTCTTTCATATCGAACAGAGAAACGTCGAAGAATTGCGAACGTCCCTTGTTTGTTTCTACGGCAAGCAGATTCGTGCCTTCCTTCAAAGCAGCACGCAGCTTCTTGTCCAGGTTTACGATGCAATAATCACGCCCCTGCTTCTCGTAGACAATTGTTCCGTTCAGATAAATCCGGGTATCTCCGTCGTGAGCGACACGCAGTGCCAGATTGCCGGTTTCGCTACCGGCAGAGAAAGTCTTTCGCAACCATAGGGAGGGCGTATTCCACCAAGTACCCAGATGCCGGGTTGTAGAACCTTTCACTTCACGGGACGAAAAGCCGGTCTCCCCCTTCGCCCAGCCGGAGTCATCGTAGGTCACTTTTGTCCAGTCGCCCTCCGGCTTGCTCTCCGTATAATCAAACAACGGCTCATACGTGCGGCCATACCGCAATAAATCCACTTGCTTCTCCTCCAGTTGTGTTTGATTGCAGCCTACAACCGGATAGCTATATTTATTACCATTTTGAAAACCTAAAGGAGAGTCTGCCTCAGCAACTCCCAACTGATAATTGCCCCACTCTGTAGAGGTGTGGTTGGCATTATACATCATATAGTAGCGGTCTCTATACTTCATGACCCACGGTCCCTCCGCTACTCTGTTATCCATCGTTTCCCATGTATCCGGCAATGAGGCGAACTGGCACACCGGTTCGCCGGCAAATTCTGCCGGGTTCTTCATTTTACGTCCCCATATGGTATTTCCATCAGTAAAACGTACCATATACATGTATAGTTGTCCATCATCATCTCTGAATATTTTGGGGTCGATACGGTTATCCATCCATGTCTTCTTGTTCGGTTCTGTATAAGCGCCCAAGACATCTTTGCTCTGCGCATGTACAATGTGAACGGCATGCTTGTCCTTCCCCCAATAATTGACTGACCAGTACAAATGAAAATCTCCATTCAGATAGAACATGTCATTGGCATGAATCTGGTCATCTCCGGCTCCGCTGCCTCTGGTCCAGTCATTGTCCATTGTCACGACATGGATAGGTTTCCCCCAATGAACCAGGTCATCGGATACATAGAAATCCCCGTTTGTACGGACCCCGCCAATATAATATTTGCCGTTATATTTCATTACGCCGGCATCCGCCACTCCCGGAAGTACCGGATTCTGGATGTTCTGCGCAAACAAGCTGCCGCAGCAGGCAAAAGCGAATGGTAATAGTAGTTTTTTACAGACAAGCATATGGTATAAGATTTAAGAAAGAAAAGGCTATGCCGGAAGCATCCTAAATGAGAACAGGCTTCCAGGCATAGCCTTCTTTAGTTATTAATAGTTAGGATTCTGAGTAAGATGTGCAACACCACCTACTGTGCTGTTTTCCACCTCATCTCTTGGAATAGGCAGACGTCTGTGCTTGCCAACAATAAAGTTGTCAAAGTCTTTGTCACGAGCTTTCAGTTCATCAATTCCAGCCTGGGAATCAAGTAATCCCCAGCGCTTCAAGTCAGCCCAACGCCAACCTTCGAAACAGAGTTCCAAAGTACGTTCCATCTGCAGACGCTTGATAAAGGCATCTTTAGAGCTCAAGCAATCTTTCCACTGACTGTCTTTCAACTTGGCCAGACCGGCACGTTCTCTCACCTTGTCCACATAAACAGCAGCATCGGCAGGATTAGTACCCGTTTCAACAAGACACTCTGCATAGTTCATCAGGATATCTGCGTAACGCATGATACGATAGTTGTTACGGGCAAAATAATCTTCTGCACTACGATAGTAAGAAGTATTGTATTTACGGATATAGCAGTCTTCCGGGTCAGTTCCCCAATTGTCATTCCAATCGGCATTTTCAAATCCATAATATTTCTTCGGCTGGTCGGGGAAGTCTTGCGAAAATCCACGATAAAGGATACTGCCGTACAAGCGCAAGTCATTCTTTCCATCCACACGTTTCTCTTTCAAGAACTCGTCTACCAACCAGCGGCGTGCCTTACCATCTCCCCAACCTATACCACTTGGAGCATAGAACTGAGTACGCTGGAAACCGAATGCCATACTGGCATCATTACCCGTACCACCCTTGTTCTGGTCATCGAACTGAATTTCAAAAATGCCTTCCTTGTTATTCTCGTCTAAGTCGGTGAAGTTATCTTCGCGGTTTGCAATAAGACCGTATAAAGAGCCTTCTTTGTCAATCAGCCATTGCAATTGTTCCTTCGCCTTGTCATACTTATGTTGTTGCATATAGGCCTTGCCCAGCAATGCTTTAGCGGCACCTTTGGTAGCACGTCCCAGGTTGGCAGCATCCCAAGATTCCGGTAAATACTGCATGGCAAAAGTCAAATCTTTCTCTATCTGATCCCATATTTCCTGTTCAGAAGCATCTTCCGGTATATAGGAAGCATCTTTAGGCTCCAACGGCATAGTTCCTTTGTCCCACAATAGATTTACCTGGAAATACCACAATGCACGCAAGAAAGAAGCTTGGGCCAATACCTGGTTCTTTGTAGTCTCGTCCATTTCAATATTAGGCACATAGCTCAACACCTGGTTGCAACGGAAAATGCCTACATAGAAATGTTCCCAATGAATGTTGTTGCCTTCGTAAAAATTATAGTTATTGTAGAGGAAACGTGTCCAGTCGCCCAATTCAATCCAAGGAGAAGAACTCCATCCTTCGTCCGAAGTCAAGTCATAGCGGAAAGAGAGCCAACGCATCCAAGTACCTTCCTTATAAAAGAAACTGTAGCAGGCGTTTACACCGGCTGTCGCATCTTCCGGCTTATTCCAATAAGTATCGTTGGTTACTTCATTGGGATTATCAATATCCAATAAACTCGAACTGCATCCGGTGCACAACGTCAAGGCACCTGCAAGCATTAATCCATAATATATCTTTTTCATAATTTATAAGCTGATTTATAAGTTAAAAGGTCAAATCCAATCCAAACATTACCGAACGGGTATTAGGATATGCAAAGCTGTCCGTACCACTGTTCCAAACGGAATTCGCACCCTTGAAATCAGGGTCCAGACCGGAATATCCGGTGATAGTAATCAGATTGCTGCCGGTAGCATACAGACGAAGTTTCTCAACACCCAAGTTGGTCAGCCATTTCTGCTTAAAGTTATAACCGATAGAGATGTTCTTCATGCGGAAATAAGAACCATTTTCCAAGAAACGGTCGGCATCACGGGAGTTACGGAAGTCACCATAAATGATACGCGGGGTATTGGAGTTAGGATTCACCTGGTAAGGCTCTTCACCCTTTTCAAAGCGGATATAGTTGGAGTTGTCTGCAAACAGACGTCCTTGCCAACGGGATACGTTATATATCTTATTACCGAACTGACCGTTCCACATCATACTGAAATCGAAATTCTTCCATTCTGCATTGAATACCAATGACATTTGCATCTTGGCCCAGGGGCTACCGCAATAATCACGGTCAGCATCAGTAATTTCTCCATTGTCATCCAAGTCAAGATACTTAACATCTCCCAATTGAGGACGTTTTCCTTCAATCATAATGGGGGTACCCGTAGATGTCACATAATTATCAATCTGTTCTTGCGTCTTGAAGATACCGTCTGTTTTTCTCAAATAAAATTCAGCCAAAGATCTGCCCGGTTCAGTTCTTGCCTGACCAGAATCAATATAGTCTCTATTAGTACCATCACGACCCAAACTCAATACTTCGTTATCCATCGTAGTCACATTCAGCAAAGCGCTGTACTTAAAGCCTGAAATCTGGTCTTTCCAACCAAGTGTAAACTCGAAGCCCTTGTTGCGCAAGCTGGCAGCATTTTTCCACGGAGAGCCTCCTTGATTACCGGTAGAAATAGCAATCGGAGTCTCAGCCAATACGTCACTGGTCTTTGAGTTGTAATATTCTGCACTAACAGTCAAACGCTGGTTAAGGAAGCTGGCATCAAAACCTACATTCACCGTTTCTTTTGTTTCCCAAACAAGACCTGCATTCACCAGTTTCACCTGAGTAGAACCCGGAACAATAGCACCACCGAATACAGTTACAATACTCTGGTTGATAGTTCCGATATAATCCCAATCGCCAATGGAAGAGTTACCAAGACGACCCCAGTTACCTCTAATCTTCAAATCATTAATCCAAGACACATCAAAGAATTCCTCCTTTGAGATTCTCCAGGCACCGGAGAATGAGGGGAAATTACCCCAACGGTTTTCCTTAGCCAGACGGGAAGTACCGTCACGACGGAAGGTAGCAGTCAGATAGTATTTATCATCATAAATGTAGTTAGCACGTCCCAGATAAGAAATCATCGCATTCTCACTGATACTGTTTGAATTCTGCTGGTTGCTTTGTCCGGCATTCAATACTGTCAGATAATCACCGTTACCCAACATCGGGAAGTTCAGACGGGAAGCCCACAAACCTTCCCATTCATGGTGCTGGTAAGTAGTACCGACCACGGCATCCACATGATGCTTACCAAAATCCTTATTGAAGTTCAACGTGTGCTCAATCAACATGTTGTAGGTGTTGTCGCGTGCCTTCTGGCTTTCCGGATCACGGTGTTCCTGATTCTGAGTCCAGTTACCTTCTCCACGGAACCATGAGTTCTCATAGAAATAAAGGTCAATACCACCGTTGAATTTATAAGAAAGGAATTCGAAAGGCTTGAATTCCAACCATAAAGAACCATTCAAACGATTCTGACGGAAATGACGGTATTCCAAATCTTCACGGGCAATCGGGTTTACACCGAACGTATTATACTTGGCTGCATCACCATAGCCATATCCACCCGGATTATTCTCATCATAGATAGGAATAGTAGGCATCATACGCAAAAAGTCATTGTAGGTATTTGTCTGGTTCGGGTCTGTGTTTGTGAGTGAATAAGCCAAGTTTTCACCAAAAGAGAACCAGCCCTTTTTACCTTGTGTATTGACACGGAAGCTATAACGGTCGAAAGTATTTCCATAAGAAACGCCATCATTGTTATAGTAACCGGCTGATACAAAATAACTACCGGAGTCACCGCCACCGGAGAGTGATACGTTGTAGTCCTGCACCAATGCGGTCTTCAACACTTCATCCTGCCAGTTGGTATCATACTGTGAGTGTTTCTGAGTGCTGTTTACAGTAGCAATGCCATCTTTGATAGCTTCATTATAGGCAATATCATTATACTTGATATATTCTGCCGCATTCATCAAATCAAATTTCGGGCTCCATTCCAATGTTTCCTTTACGCTTACATTCACCTTCATGGGACCTTTCGTACCTTTCTTGGTAGTAACGATAATCACACCATTGGCAGCACGCGAACCGTAGATGGCAGCAGCAGAAGCGTCCTTCAGAATCTGGATGGACTCTGCATCCGCAGGATTGAAATCAACACCCGGGTCTGTAATCATACCATCAATAACCCACAACGGAGAGTTATTACTCAAAGAACCGACACCGCGAATTTCAATAGAGGCATCTTCGCCCGCCCTACCGCTACTGCGTACGTTAATACCGGTTGCCAAACCCTGCATCTGGCTGACCAGTGTTCCTGCAGCGCTTTTCTTCATTTCCTTGGTATCAACAACGGCAACCGCTCCAGTCAAGTCGGACTTCTTCACGGTCTGATAACCGATGACAACCACTTCTTCCAGTGCTTTCGAATCATCTTTCATCACCACGCGCAAGGCAGTTCCCTTATAGACAACTTCCTGCGTAAGCATACCGATATAAGAAAAAACGAGTGTACTTCCTTTCTTTCCACTCACTGAGAAATTACCGTCAATATCGGTAATGGCACCCGTGGTAGTACCCTTCACCAATACATTCACGCCCACCAAAGGCTCACTATTTGCATCCGTCACCGTTCCCGTTATGGTCACATCTTGTGAATAAGCGGTAGCTGCAAACACAACAAAGAATAAGAATAAGATTTTCTTGATCATTTTTTATAGAATTAGATTTTAAAACTATGCGGAAACTAACGTCCGCTTTTAAATACACTGCAGAAAGTGATTAGTCACTTCTGCCAATCATAGAACATTGATTAGGATTTGTTACGTCATAGGCATAGGGGTCATAGTATTATAAATTGTTGGTTTTCGGATGCAAATATATCCGCATAAAGCTAAAATTAATGCAAATATCGCTTCAATCTATGCAATTATAAATCCAAAAAATGCCCCTGAGAGACACCTCAGGGGCATTTGATTGGATTGTTATATTTAGCAAGCATTCCATGCTATCATTTCACGAAGTCTTTGGGCAGAATACCGAATTGTTTTTGGAAGCACTTGGTGAAATAGGAAGGAGTATTGAAGCCGGTCATGTAGCAAACCTCATTGATTTTGCACTCCCCTTCCTTTAAAAGCTGCGCCGCTTTCTTCAACCGCTCCAGGCGGATGTAGTCATTGGGAGTCATATCCAATATGCCCTTTATCTTCCGGTTCAGGCTCGACCGGCTCATGTTCAGCAGGCTTGCCATATCATCCAGGCAGAAATCCGGATTCTGCATATTGGCAACCACCACTTCCTTCAATGTTTTAAGGAAAGATTCATCTGCCTTTGTCATTGCCATACTGCCCGTCTGCACAAAAGGAGAATTGACAAAAGAAGCCCGTAGCTTCTCACGGTTGTTCAGCAGATTGGCCACACAAACTTTCAGATATTCCACGGAGAAAGGTTTCTCTATATATACGTCAGCCCCCAGCTTCATTCCCTCTATTTTGGCTTGAAGAGTCGTCTTCGCCGTAAGCAGGATAATCGGTATATGGCTATAGTCAAGCTCGGACTTCAGATGCTCGCACAGCTCCAATCCATCCATCTCGGGCATCATAATGTCTGAAATGACAAGATTTACAGTATGTTCCTTCAACACCTTCAAAGCTTCCACCCCATTCACGGCAGTCAGCACACGATATTCCGAAGAGAGCTGTTTCACAACAAATGCCTGCATTTCCAGACTGTCTTCCACCACCAAAAGAGTATATCGGTGCTGTTCCAAGGCAGTACCTGCACCACTTTCCTCAGAGGATTCCCCGCCCGTTACCGGTTCTTTATGCTCCATGGCCACCGTCTGCTCGTGCTTCAGCGGAAGTGACAGCAGGAAACAGTTGTTCTCCATCGAATCTTCCATGCACAACGTACCCTCATGGAGTTCGGCCAATGAACGGGCAAGCGCAAGCCCGATACCGGTGCCGGGCACAGAGCGCAACGTACCGGTTTTATACTGGATGAACGGCTTGAAAATCTCCTCGCGCATCTCTACCGGAATGACAAGGCCGTCATTGCATACAGAAAGCAGCAGTCTTTCACCTTCCGAATATAGCCTGATGCGTATATAGGTCTCCGAATACTTTATCGCATTGGTCAGCAGATTGCTGATAATCTTGGTAAGCCCTTCCCTATCAACCGAAGCATACAAGCTTTCGGGAGTCTCTATACTCAATACCAGCCCCCTTTCACGTGCCAAAGGCTTGAAACGCTTATACGTCTTTTGTAAGAGCTCAGACACGTCACATTCCACAAAATTCAATTGGAAGCCTTGCGTCTCCGTCTTCCGGAAGTCCAGCAACTGGTTCACCAAATCAAGCAGCCGGTTGGTGTTCAGTTCCATGGTCTCCAAATCATCCCTGATGTCATCCGAAACAGAACGGGAAGCCAATACATTCTCGAGCGGACTCTTTATCAGTGTAAGCGGTGTACGTATCTCATGCGCCACATTCGTGAAGAAGTCTATCTTCGCAGTATACAACTCCCGTTCCTTTTCCCGCTCAAACTTGTCCATAGCCTGCTGATGCTTCTGCCGAGTCCGTTTTCTGAAATAGATGATTATGGCAGCCAGTGAGCATAACGCCAATACCGTATAAACAGCATACGCCCAAGTGGAGAGATAGAAAGGAGGATGAATATGGATGTCGAGCACACGTTCCGTCGCGTTCCACTTGCCATCGCTGTTGGAACCTTTTATACGCAATGTATAGCTTCCATAAGGAAGGTTTGAATAGTTGATGATGGAATTCCGCCCTACCGTATACCAGTCGCGGTCAAAGCCTTCCAGCTTACATTCAAGACCATTCATTTCGGGTGCCTGGTAACTCAGGGCTGCAACCTGAAAAGAGAAAGAATTCTGGTCGGCATCCAGCTCTATCTCATCCGCATAGGTGATGCTCTTCTCCAAAGGAGAATCCGGACTATCCACCGAAAGCCGTTTGTTGAACAGATAAAAATCTGTAATCACTACGGGAGGGAGAAAAGTGTTCTCCACAAAAGTTTCCGGGTCAAAGGCTATGAATCCGTTGATACTACCTAAATAGATGCGTCCCTTCTTGTCAATGTAACCGGACTGGAAATTAAACTGGTTGCTCAGCAGACCGTTTGCCGTGGTATAGACATGCTTGCTCTCCGTGTCGGGATTGAAGCAGACCAGACCATAATTGGAAGTAATCCATAAGTTACCCCGCTTATCCTCGACCATCTTGTAGATAGTGTTGCTCGGAAATCCTTTCGACATGTCATAACGGGTAAAATTGTCCGTTTCCGGATTGTAGCGGCAGAAGCCCTCACCCAGCGTCATGAACCACAGACGCTTCCTGCTGTCTTCGTAGATACTGATTACCTTATTGTAGGGAAGAGAGGTCGAATCATTCTCATTAGACAGATAATTCCTCCACTGCTGGCTTCTTACATTGTAGCAGAACACTCCATTGGAGAAAGTAGCAAACCACAGATTTCCGTTGAAGTCCTCCAGAATGTTATAAGTAAACATATTCTTCAGCTGAGGAATCCGGGTAAAGTCATCTGTAGAGCGATTGTACTTCAACAGACCGGACGTGGTGCCTATCCACACGTCTCCCGTAGTGGTCCTGCAAATGGTAAAGGCGTCATTGGCGACCATGGAATTCTCACTCTCACCCTTGGCATAATGTTTCACCTGCCTGGTCCGAAGATTCACCCGATTCAGACCACCGGAGAACGTACCCACCCACAAATCATCCCCGTCCAGGCAAAGGCCGTGGACATTCTGATAAATGGCCGGATGCTCAAAAGGCTCTATCTTTCCGTTTTCCGGATTGTAATTGAACAAGCCTTTGTCTTCGGTACCTATCCACAAGGTGCCATCATTACTTTCACAGATTTCCCGTACACGACGGCCGAAATGCCTGAGATTGTCTCTCGGATAGAACTTCTCGAAATAAGTCCACTGATAAGGGCAATAGTTCACTCCACCGAAATAAGACCCTATCCACATGCCGTTCTCCTTGTCGCAGCAGAGCGAATAAATGGCATTGTCCGACAATGCATACGAATCATCCTGGTCGGGAACGGTCAAATGGGTAATCTTGTCATTCGTCAGATTGTAAATATACAAGCCGGACTCTGCGCCCACCCACAGCTCGTTGTCAGATTTGAACTGCAAAGCCCTCACATAGGTGTTCAGCAGCTTCCGCGTCTTGCCTGTAGTCTGATTTATCTCTGTCAACCCGTTCAGCGAAGCGATATACACGCAGTTATGGGGTCCGCTGACCTGCCAGTTGATAATATCATTCTTGAAAATCTCATTTCCTTCCGCATCCTTGAAAGGCTGCAGAGGAGTTTCAAAGTCAGCTTTCGTATAGTAAAGATTATCCGCATACAAGGCCAGCCAACACGTATTCCCATTCAGCCAAAAGCGGGTTACATTGGGCAGTCCCGAATCGTGCAGATGGTTCAGCAGCCTCCCTTCATCCGGTTTATAGCAGAACAACCCCTGGTTTTCTACCGATATCCAGATATTATCGTCCTCGTCACTTCCAATCATGGTGACGAAATCCCTGATGATATTGCCGTTATCACTGGCCTCATCGAAAGCGGTAAAGGAATCCAGTACCGGGTCGTAAATAAAGACTCCCCCATCGGTACCAATCCAGATATTTCCCCGGCAGTCCTCGTAGAGCGCAGTTATGAAATTCTTGCCTAAACCGGAGTTCTCTTTCTTGTAAATACGGAAAGACAATCCGTCATAACGGTTCAGACCGTCCTTGGTTCCGAACCACATAAAGCCTTTCCTATCCTGCAAAATCTGATACACGGTGTTCTGCGAAAGACCGTTCCGGATATCCATCGTTCTGAAATAGTAATGAACAGCATCCTGCGCACAGACCGGCAATACCGCCCATAGGCACAGACTAAGGAAAAGCTTTATAATCAATCGTTTCATAACAACATTTTTAATGTACAATTTACCATTTACAAAGTACAATTTGGCTGCGCTGTCATCTGCATAGTTAAATTGTACTTTGTAAATGGTAAATTGTAAATGCCCCTATTTCTTAAGTGAATTGCAGATACGTGTATTTATCTCTTTCACGCGTTTCTCATCCAGCTTTATCACCTTGCGGTCGTAAGTCATCAGACCGTTCACTTCCACCTCCACATCCGTGGTCTGTGTATAGACGGCTGCCGAGAAACCTCTTTTTATCATCTGATACAGCATATCGGCATATTTCACGTACTCATCAGTCACTTCTTTGGAAGAGTTGAACTGAACATATCCCCAGTTGCGGTTCGGTTCCCAAAGATGATCTTTCAAAACAAGGCCAATGCCGCCATACTCACCCAAAACCGTGGCGCGCTGTGCATCATACAAATACATTTCCGGTTGGGGATAGTTGTGGAGGTCGAGCATGTCACCGCAAGTATAATGGTTACCGCCACTTGCCGGATTCACCAGACGGGTCGGGTCATACTGTTTCGTCCATTCGGCTATCTCTACCGTCTTGAACTGCCCCCAGGCTTCGTTGAACGGTACCCATGTACCGATACACGGATAAGAGTAGAGACAATCCATTATTTCCTTCCATTCCTTGTGATAATAGGCTTCGGATTCGGCGGAGCGTTTCAGTTCTGTTCCGTCGAAATAGCGGCGGTTCTGCCATTCCGGATTACGGTCACCGCTCGGCATATCCTGCCATACGATGATGCCCAAACGGTCACAATGTGTGTACCAACGTGCCGGTTCCACCTTGATATGCTTGCGAATCATATTGAAACCGAAATCTTTCGTCTTCTGTACATCATACAGCAAAGCCTCGTCTGTGGGAGCTGTATACAGTCCGTCGGGCCACCAACCCTGGTCCAGCGGTCCAAACTGGAACAAAGCCTCGTTATTTAGTTCCAGGCGTACGATGCCATCCGCGTCACGACGGGTGGAGTACTTACGCATGGCAGCATAGCTGTCCACCTTATCCACTACCTTGCCTCCACTTTTCAGAGTCACTTTCAGCGTATAGAGGAAGGGGGAATCCGGACTCCACAACTTGGCATTCCGGGGCATGGACACCTCCACCGGCTCTGCATTGATACTTTTGCCGGTGGCTACCAGTTGATTGCCGTCATACACATTCACTTCCACAAAGTCGGAAGGGCATGCACTATTCAATTCAGCCCTCACTGTCAACAGATTACGGTCAATATCGGGAGTGATACGGAGATTCTCGATATGTTTTCCGGCAACCGGCTCCATCCATACCGTCTGCCAGATACCGCTTACGGGAGTATACCAGATACCTTCTGGATTGCTGACCTGCTTTCCACGGGGTTGAGGTCCTTTATCCGTCGGGTCCCAAACCTTTACGACCAACTGATTATTGCCTTTGCCAGAAAGGGCGGCAGTAATATCGAAGGAGAACGGAGTAAATCCACCCGTATGGCTGCCTACTTTCACATCATTCACCCATACATCCGTTTTCCAGTCGACAGCACCAAAGTGCAACAGCACTTGTTTTCCCTTCCAGGCGGAAGGAATATCAAAACTGCGCTGGTAGACCAGTTCCTGGTTTTCATTGATTCTTTTTCCAACTCCGGACAAGGAGGATTCGATGGCAAAGGGAACAAGTATCTGCCCTTCGAACTCTGCCGGAAGATGCTCACCTTTATTTATAACGGCATAATTCCACAGTCCGTTCAAGTTCTTCCAGTCACTCCGTTCCATGATGGGACGAGGATATTCGGGCAACACATTTGCGGGATTGATCTGGGATGCCCAGTCCGTTTTGATTTTATCACCTGCCGGCTTCCATTGCGCCGAGCTTCCGATTGCAAACAACGCCAAGAATGACGATATGAGGAAAAATCTTCTCATAGTATTATAACTTTTTATTGGTTTCTACGAAAGCAAAGATAAGCCGATTCAGAAAAAAAGAATAGAAATTTCGAACCAATAAATAGTATTTTTGTGGAATATCAAGGTATTACCATCTCATTTTATCAAAGAAATTCATCAAAGGCACCTTTTTCCGCTTTTCTTGCCACGCCTATGACAAGGTTTTGCCTTCCCATTGGCAAGACTTTGCCACCGCGTTGGCAAAACTTTGCCATAGGCGTGGCAAAAGTTTGCCAAGGCAGTGACAACTTGTTGGCAAAATACCTCCCTGATATACAAGGAGTAGCAAACAATAGACAGCAGGGAACGACTAATATCCCGGATTCTGCTGGTTCTCCAATGCCGGATTGGCATTTATCTCATCCTGCGAAATAGGAAGCACAATCTTCTCGAAAGTACGGTCGATTGTTTTTCCACGGTGACTCACCGGAATATCTTGAAAATCGTCGTTGAATTCGATGGTTCTGCCCATACGCATCATGTCGAAGAAGCGTTGTCCTTCACCAAAAAGCTCCTTGCTGCGCTCGTCCAGAATCATATCATCGGTAATGGTAGCGGCAGTGGCCGGTGCCAGTCCGGGAGAACGCCTGCGGATTTCATTCAGGTAACCGGCGGCGGCATCTGCGCCTGCTTCCTGCTTCGTGGAGTGCAAGGCTGCTTCGGCGGCAATCAGATATATCTCGGAAAGACGGATTATCTTGATATTGACGGCTGTATTGGTTGCCTTGCCGTCACCTGCCAGGGTGGTACTGCCCATATACTTGTAGCAGGCTCCCTTGCGTTCAATCTCATTGTCCACCCAGTATTCATCGTTGTCCATGATTCCCCAACGCACATCCGTCTCGTCTTCACCCAGACGGTTCAGGAAATAATCGCTGGCAAGATACCAGCCCATGGCATTCTTCAACTGTCCGTAGCGCATCAGGTAAAAGCCCAAAGAAGAAGTTCCCAGGTCTGATTCCTCAGTGGTGATGCCCAGCTCAAAGATGGACTCGGAACCAAACTGCTTGCTCCAGGAAGCCGTCCAATCGGCAGGCTCATACAGTTTGTACACACCGCTTTCTATAATCTCCCGGGCAGCGTTCAAAGCACCGTCATAATCTTCCATATAGAGTTTCACACGCGTTTGCAGGGCTATGTTGGTGTAATAGTCCGCATATCCGCTCTGCTTTGTCTTCTTCTTGGCAAGCAGGGCCGCCCCGTCCGACAAGTCCTGCAGAATCTGGCGATAGTTCTCCTCCACAGTAGCACGGGTGGGCTGGGCGTTCACCGTAAGCGGCTCGGTTACATTGGGAACTCCATAAGAGGTCTTGTTGTAATTGTAAGGAAGCCCGTAGAGACGGACCAAATCGAAATAGAACAGCGCCCTCAGAGTCAACGCCTGCCCTTTGGCTTCGGAAAAGTCTTCCATACTGCCCGATTCTTCCAGCTTCTCAATGTTGCTCAACAAGGTGTTGACCTGCAGAATGCAGTAATATCCACGGCTCCAGAAACCGGAATAAGTATTGCTGTTGGAAGTGTGGTTGAACGTATAGAATGCATCCAGTCCGCGTCCGGCAGCAAAAATCGTGAGGTCACCGCCCTTGGCATCACCGTACATAAAAAGGTTTCTGCCGTAATAGGACGATGAGGTCATCGCACTCATCACACCGTTGATAACCACCTGCGCATCGGCTACCGTACCGACAGCACCTTCTGCATTTCCGGAGTTGGTGGGCTGCATATCCAGAAAATCGTCACACGAAGTGAATGTAAAGGCACCAAGTATCACAAGTGCCAATAAATGATATATCTTTTTCATTGTTAGTTCCTCCAGTTCATTAAAATTTCAATTCAACGCCAACGACAAACGTTTTTCCGATAGGGGTTTCCCAACCACGTGTGCCGTATTCGCTCACTTCGGGGTCTGCCTCCTTGTATTTGGCTATTGTCCAAAGGTTGCTGGCAGTGAAGAAAAGGCGGGCATTCTCGATGAAAGCCTTGCGGGTCATGGCTTTGGGCAGCGTATAGGCCAATGAGAGATTCTTCAAGCGCAGATAACTGGCATTGAACAAGTGGCGGCTGCTGTATTGTTGCGGGTCATCGAGGTCTACACCTTCGATACGGGGCTCTGTACCGTTCGTATGGTCTGGCGTCCAAAGGTTGTTGTAGTAGCTTTTAGCACGGATACGCTCCCAATAATAACCGTCGTCGGCCACATCCATGTAGGCTCCATCGTACAAGTCTCCTCCTATCTTATAGGTAAAGCCCAACGAAAGGGCTATGCCTTTGTAGGAGACCGAGGTATTGATGCCCCCATACACTTTGGGAACGGCATTGCCGATGATGGTGTAGTTGGCATTGTTATAGTCATAAGTAGCTCCGCGTCCGTTATACTCAAAATCTCCGGCCTTGCCATTCTTGGGGTCATTTACATAGTAGACGTTCTTGCCGTTGGTCTTGTCCACACCTGCCCATTCGTATCCATAGAAAGCCAGCGTGGACTGACCTTCCCGGTATACATATTGCGCACGGCTGTCGCTACTGGTGGGGTCGTACCAGATAATGTCCGCACCGCCATACAACTCTTTCACCTCAGAACGGAGAAAGGTTGCGTTGACACCGGCACTCCATAACCATCCTTTACTATCAATGATGTCACCACTCAACTCCACCTCTACCCCATGGTTATTGATGCATCCTACGTTCCGCAACGTAGAGGAAAATCCCGTAACCATCGAAATGGGAACATCCTGGAGCAGGTTCTTCGAATCACGGTTGAAGTATTCCACCGTACCGCGCAGACGCTGGCCGAAGAAGCCGAAGTCGATACCCACATTCGTGTTGTAGCTCGTCTCCCAAGACAGCTTGTCATTGGTGACGGTAGTGATTGTACCGCCCGGGTTACCCATGTACTTACTGGTATAGCTCATCAAGCTCATATAGCCGTAATTGTCCGAAGGCAGCGTACCGTTAATACCATAAGAGGCACGTATACGCAGGTTGCTCAGGAAAGAATATTTGCTCATAAAACCCTCGCGCATGATGTTCCACGCTCCTGCCACTGACCAGAAGTTTCCCCAACGTTCCTGCTTGCTGAGCCGGGAAGAACCGTCGCGGCGGTAAGAACCGGAAATGAAGTAGCGTTCATCGTAATTATAATCCAACTTGGAGAGCACGGACACCATCGAGTTTCCCCAGGAATATCCGGCAGAAGTCTGCGTTCCGGCAGTAGAAACTGTATGAATGGTGCTGACCGCAAGATTACTTCCTGTGGCACGCACATAGTCTGTCTTGTTCTTCTCCGCTTCGAAACCCACCATGGTGCCAACTGTGTGTTTGTCGAAGGTGCCGGTATAATTGGCGGTAGTGGAGGTAACCATCTTCTCGTATGTAGTACGGTATTCGTTGACATTCCCATTGTCTGCCGAGCCTTTATAGTGATTGGCACTGTAATAGATATGGTCTTTTACAGTAGTATTGTCGTAAGAGTAGATAGAACGAAGGTCCAGGCCCGGCATCAGATGCAGGGTGAGCGTCTCCGCAGCCATGATTTTGGTACTGGTAGAACCGTTCTCCCACTCTTTGTCATAATAAAGCCCATTGTAGGCGTAGCTACCGTAACGTTCGGTCCAGAGCTCGCCGGTCTTGTAATCAGTGGGCCAGTAGAGTCCCCACAGCAAGTTACGGGTCTGCATGAAGTAATTGCTGCCCGTGTTGCGTGTATCATTATAACCGCTTTTCTTGGTACGCGCCAGGCTGGCATTGGTGGTCAGTTCAAGGAATTTCCCCACCTTCTGGGTGAGGTTCAGGCGACCGGAAACACGGTCGAAGCTGTTCATCTTCAAACGTCCTTCGTCCTGGGTATAGGAAAGGGAAGTGTAATAGTTGGTATTCTGCGTAGCACCACTGACGGACATATCGTAGGTCTGATAAATGGCGGTACGGAAATATGCCTTGTCCCAATCGTAGTATTTGCCTCCACGCCCGGAGTTGTCGTACTCAAGGATATTGACGTTCTCGTAAGCTCCCGTACCATTTGTGGTAAATTGGTAGCCATGTTTGTTGAAACGGCTGTTCAACTGGCCTATGGCATAGGCTGCTGCCTTTTCGTCCGTTTCGCCCTTACCGCTTGTACGGGCATCGTGAAATACGGTGTAGAGCATATTCACATTCTCCTGTACGCTGGCCGTTTCATAGTTGTCCGTTGCCCAGCAGGGCGTGAAGCCCACTTCGGCTTTCAGCGTCACCACCGGCTTGCCAATCTGTCCTTTTTTGGTAGTAATCAGAATGACGCCGTTTGCCGCACGCGACCCATAAAGCGAGCTGGCCGCCGCATCTTTCAATACAGAAATAGATTCGATGTCTTCCGGGTTCAACGTATTCATGATGTTGTTGGTAGAATAGAGCTCACCGCTCATCTGCCCCGTATTGCCCGAAGAGACCGGAACACCGTCCACTACATACAACGGTTCATTCCCGGCATTCATAGAACCTATGCCACGGATGCGGATGGCCGGTGCGGAACCCGCCTGGCCGGAATTATTCGTCAGTTGCAAGCCCGCCACTTTACCGTTCAACGCGTTTTCAAAGCTGGTCGTCGGAATGTCTTTCAGCGCATCCGCTTTCACTAAAGAAGCCGAACCTGCATAGCTGCTCTTTTTGGCCGTGCCGTAAGCCACCACCATCACTTCATCCAGCAGTTCCGAATCCGATTTCAGCACCACCTTCATAGCAGGCTTTATGGCAGCTTCTACTTTCTGCATACCTACAAAAGAGACAATCACTGTCTTTGCCGTGCCCGGCACATTCAAGATTGTAAATTTACCTTCGATATCGGTCACAGCCCCCAGCGTTGTACCCTTCACCAATACCGATGCCCCAATAATCGGCTCATTGTTGTCCTCGGCAAATACTGTTCCCGAGACCGTAGACGTCTGAGCCATCACTCCCGCCCCCATAACCAGGCAGACAATGATTAACAAGAAGAATTTCTTTCTCATGCTTCTCTTCCTTAAAATTAGTCAATCAAAACACTTTTTAATATCCAAACGCTGCAAAGGTATGTATCTTTTTCAAAAAGAAAAGCAATAGTATTCAAAAAGCTTCATTTTGATTGTATTTTAAGCCAAACACAAGCAATATGTCTATAACCTAAGCATTCCAAGCAATAAGTATGATGCTGGATACGGAAATATAAGCAATGCCAAAGAAGATATATCCGGATTTTAAGATATGACACGTCCCGGCATACAACTTTTTTCGTAACTTTGCACAGTTTTAAAATACACTGAACGAATGGAGTTTAAGTATGACGTTATTGTAATCGGCGCCGGACACGCAGGATGCGAAGCCGCTGCCGCTGCTGCAAACCTGGGTTCGAAGACTTGTCTTATCACAATGGATATGAACAAAATCGGACAGATGAGTTGTAACCCGGCAGTGGGAGGCATCGCCAAAGGACAGATAGTACGCGAAATAGACGCCTTGGGAGGATATATGGGATTGGTGACAGACCAGACAGCCATACAGTTCCGTATACTGAACCGTTCCAAAGGTCCCGCTATGTGGAGTCCGCGCGCGCAGTGCGACCGCAACAAATTCATCTGGGCATGGAGAGAGATACTGGAAAATATCCCCAACCTGCATATCTGGCAGGATACCGTGCAGGAAATCCTCGTTGAAAACGGTGAGATTACGGGAGTAGTCACATTATGGGGAGTAACGTTCCATGCCAAATGTGTAGTACTCACCGCAGGAACTTTCCTCAATGGACTGATGCACGTGGGACGTACCATGCTTCCAGGCGGACGTATGGCAGAACCTGCATCCTACCAATTAACCGAATCCATCGCAAAGCATGGCATCACCTTTGGACGCATGAAGACGGGAACCCCCGTACGCATAGATGGACGCAGCGTGCATTATGAGGATATGGAAATCCAAGACGGAGAATGTGACTTCCACAAGTTCTCGTTCATGGACACTCATGTACGCCATTTGAAACAGCTCCCTTGCTGGACCTGCTTCACCAACGAAGAAGCACACCGCATCCTGCAGGAAGGTCTGCCGGATTCTCCCCTTTTCAACGGACAAATCCAAAGTATCGGCCCACGTTATTGCCCCAGTATAGAAACCAAGATTGTGACTTTCCCCGACAAACCGCAGCACCAGCTTTTCCTGGAGCCCGAAGGGGAAACAACCCAAGAGCTCTACTTGAATGGATTCTCTTCTTCATTGCCCATGAACATCCAGATTGCAGCATTGAAAAAGATACCGGCGTTCAGAGACCTCGTCATCTACCGCCCGGGCTATGCCATCGAATACGACTTCTTTGACCCCACCCAACTGAAACATACGCTGGAAACGAAGAATATAAAGAATCTGTTCTTTGCCGGACAAGTAAACGGAACAACCGGTTACGAGGAAGCAGCTGGACAAGGAATCATGGCAGGTATCAACGCCCACATCAATTGCCACGGCGGAGAACCGTTCACCCTTGCAAGGGATGAAGCATATATCGGCGTTTTAATCGATGACTTGGTAACAAAAGGTGTGGACGAGCCTTACCGTATGTTTACTTCCCGTGCCGAATATCGCATCCTGCTCCGTATGGATGATGCGGACATGCGACTCACGGAAAAAGCCTGGAAGCTGGGACTCGCCAAGGAAGAGCGGTACAAGCTGCTGACAGAAAAACGTGAAGCCGTGAACCGGATTATAGACTTCGCGCGGAATTACTCGATGAAACCGGCATTAATCAATCCGGTATTGGAGCAGCTCGGCACAACTCCACTGCGCCAGGGATGCAAATTGATAGATTTGATAAACCGTCCGCAGATAACGATTGAGAACATTGCCGAACACGTCAGTGCCTTTAAACGAGAACTGGATAAAACATCCGATAGAAAGGAAGAAATTGTAGAAGCTGCAGAAATACTCATCAAGTACGAGGGATACATCGGACGCGAACGGATTATTGCGGATAAATTGGCAAGATTGGAAAGCATCAAGATAAAAGGCAAGTTTGACTATAATTCCATTCAATCCCTTTCCACCGAAGCCAGACAGAAGCTGATGAAGATAGATCCGGAAACAATAGCCCAAGCGAGTCGGATTCCGGGAGTATCTCCAAGCGACATCAACGTGCTACTGGTACTTTGCGGACGATAGGGCGCAAAGTTCCACGTGAAACAAAGAATTCAATAAACGTATTAAATAAACTGATTATGAGCAAAGAAACTCTTACCAAAAGCATCCGAGAAATACCCGACTTCCCCATTCCGGGAATTCTATTCTACGATGTAACTACCTTGTTCAAGGAACCTGGCGCCTTGCAGGAACTCTCGGACACACTATACGAGATGTATAAGGACAAAGGCATCACCAAAGTAGTGGGTATAGAATCAAGAGGATTCATTATGGGCCCCATTCTCGCCACCAGACTAAGGGCAGGCTTCGTACCTATCCGCAAGCCGGGAAAGCTTCCTGCAGAAACCATTGAAGAAAGCTATGATAAAGAATATGGCAAAGACACCGTGCAGATGCACAAAGATGCCATCAATGAAGACGATGTAGTATTGCTACACGACGACTTGCTGGCAACCGGTGGAACAATGGAAGCCGCCTGCAAACTGGTGAAACAGATGAACCCCAAGAAAGTGTATGTAAACTTCATCATCGAGCTGAAAGAGCTTCATGGCAAGGATGTGTTTGGAGATGATGTGGAAGTGGAGGCTGTGCTGTCGCTTTAGCCATTTCATATTTCACCACAGATTACACAGATTAACACAGATTATTTATCCACCACAAAACACAGTTTTATCGAAGAGAAATCTGCGCTAATCTGTGTAATCTGTGGTGAAACGTCAGTATTATGGAAGAACTCAGAACTAACGACTACCTCAAAGGGATTGTATCCAACCTTCCCGAAAGTCCCGGTATTTACCAATATCTGAATACCGAAGGGACTATTATATATGTAGGAAAGGCAAAGAATCTGAAGCGAAGAGTGTCTTCCTACTTCAACCGGGAGCACGAACCGGGAAAGACGAGGGTGCTGGTCAGCAAGATTGCAGATATCCGATATATCGTGGTGAATACGGAAGAAGACGCGCTATTGCTGGAAAACAATCTTATCAAGAAATACAAGCCTCGCTACAACGTACTGTTGAAAGACGACAAGACGTATCCCAGCATCTGCGTGCAGAACGAATACTTTCCACGTGTATTCAGAACCCGGAAGATAATCCGTAACGGTTCCTCCTATTATGGCCCTTACAGCCATATACCTTCCATGTACGCATTACTCGACCTCATCAAGCATCTGTACCCTTTGCGTACATGCCACCTGAACCTCTCTCCGGAAAACATACGTGCCGGAAAGTTCAATGTTTGCCTGGAATACCACATCAAGAACTGTGCAGGACCTTGCATCGGGAAGCAAAGCCAGGAAGAGTATCTGAAAAACATCGCTGAAATCAAGGAAATACTCAAAGGGAATACCCAGGAGATAGAACGGATGCTTTTCCAGCAAATGCAGGAACTGGCAGCCGAAATGAAGTTTGAAGAAGCACAGAAGATAAAGAAGAAATACCTGCTGCTGGAAAACTACCGGGCGAAATCGGAAGTGGTAAGCAACGTGCTGCACAATATCGACGTGTTCTCCATCGAAGAAGACAGCGATGAAAAGTCCGCTTTCGTCAACTACCTGCACATTACGAACGGTGCCATCAACCAGGCTTTCACCTTTGAATACAAGAAACGATTGAATGAGAGCAAAGAAGAACTGCTCTCTCTCGGCATCATCGAAATGCGGGAAAGATACAAGAGCCTTTCTCGTGAAATCATCGTGCCTTTTGAACTGGATATGGAGCTGAAAGATGTCGTCTTTACCATCCCGCAACGGGGAGACAAAAAGAAACTGCTGGAACTCTCCATCCTCAATGTGAAGCAGTACAAAGCCGACCGCCTGAAGCAAGCCGAAAAGCTGAATCCGGAGCAACGGACCGTGCGCCTGCTGAAAGAGATACAGCAAGAGCTGCACCTGGACCGCCTGCCCATGCAGATAGAATGTTTCGACAACTCCAACATCCAGGGTTCCGACCCCGTGGCCGGGTGCGTGGTCTTCGTCAAGGGGAAACCTTCCAAGAAGGATTACCGCAAGTACAATATCAAGACCGTAGAGGGACCGGATGACTATGCCTCCATGAAAGAGGTCGTAAAACGGCGCTATCAGCGCGCTATAGAAGAGAAAGCACCCCTGCCCGACCTTCTTATCACCGACGGTGGAAAAGGGCAAATGAGCGCCGTAAAAGAGGTGATAGACGAGCTTGGCCTGAACATCCCCATCGCCGGACTTGCCAAAGATGGCAAACATCGCACTTCCGAGCTATTGTATGGCTACCCTCCCCAGACCATCGGATTGAAACAGAACACCCCCCTCTTCCGACTGCTGACGCAGATTCAAGATGAAGTGCACCGCTTCGCCATTACCTTCCACCGCGACAAGCGCAGCAAACGGCAGATTGCCTCCGCACTGGACGAGATAAAAGGTATCGGTGAAAAGACGAAAAGCGCGTTGCTCAAGGAGTTCAAAAGCGTGAAGCGTATCCGCGAAGCATCTGCCGAGGAGCTTGCCGCCGTGGTGGGAGAAGCGAAAGCCAAAATCATCCAGACCTATTTCTCAGAGAAATAATGACTGATAAATCAGCCTGCAAAGCCATGCACACAACGAATTAATTCGTAACTTTGTCCCCTCAAAAAGACAAAAACAACATGAGAGTAGTGATACAACGTGCCGGACACGCTTCCGTCACCATCAACGGAACCTGCAAAGCCTCCATTGGAAAGGGCCTCATGATACTCGTAGGCATCGAAGAATCCGATGGAAAAGAAGATATTGACTGGCTTTGCAAGAAGATAGTCAACCTGCGCATTTTCGATGACGAAAACGGCGTAATGAACAAATCCATTCTTGAAGCAGACGGAGAGATACTGGTTATCAGCCAGTTCACCCTCCACGCCTCCACCAAGAAAGGCAACCGTCCCTCCTACATACGGGCAGCACGGCCGGAAATATCCGTCCCACTGTACGAACAATTCTGCCGGGAACTGAGTTTAGCATTAGGTAAAGAAATAGGTACCGGCGAATTTGGTGCCGATATGAAAGTAGAACTGATGAACGATGGTCCCGTGACCATCTGTATAGATACAAAAAACAAGGAATAATGACGTTAGAAGAAGCACAGAAACAAGTGGATTCCTGGATAAAGGAATACGGAGTGCGCTATTTCAGCGAACTCACCAATATGGCGATACTGACCGAAGAAGTGGGCGAACTCGCCCGCGTCATGGCACGCAAGTATGGCGACCAATCCTTCAAGAAAGGAGAAAAAGACAATCTCGACGATGAGATGGCAGATGTTCTTTGGGTACTTCTCTGCCTTGCGAACCAGACCGGAGTGAACCTGACAGACGCCTTCTGCCGCAACTTCGAGAAGAAAACCAGACGTGACCAGACAAGACATATCAATAATCCTAAATTGAAAGACCATGGAGAAGAATGAGCCTACCCAGAGTAAGTATGACGCCGCCCTGGCTAAGTACAACACCCAACTGGATGATGCAGAAATAGCTGCACAAGCTGCCAGAATCATTGCAGAGAAGGTACCGGCAAACAATACACCGGAGGTAAAGAAATTCCTGTTCAACTGCATCGACCTTACCACCCTGAAGAGTGAAGACAGCGATGAAAGCGTCATGAAATTCACCCAGAAAGTGAATAAATTCGACGAAGAGTTCCCCGACCTGAAGAATGTGGCAGCCATCTGTGTATACCCCAATTTTGCAGAAGTCGTAAAAGACACGCTGGAAGTGGAGGATGTAAAAATAGCTTGTGTATCAGCAGGTTTCCCCTCCTCCCAGACTTTCATTGAAGTGAAAGTGGCAGAAACTGCCATGGCACTGATGGAAGGCGCCGATGAAATAGACATCGTTATTTCGGTGGGCAAGTTCCTGGCTGGAGACTATGAAGGCATGTGCGAGGAGATACAAGAACTCAAAGCAACCTGCAAAGAGCACCACATGAAGGTAATCCTCGAAACCGGAGCTTTGAAGACGGCTTCGAACATCAAAAAAGCATCCATCCTTTCCATGTATTCGGGTGCCGATTTCATCAAGACTTCCACCGGCAAGCAGCAGCCTGCCGCCACGCCGGAGGCCGCCTTGGTTATGTGCCAGGCCATCAAGGAATATCACGAGCTGACGGGTATCAAGGTAGGCTTTAAGCCCGCAGGAGGAATCAACTGCGTGAACGATGCACTGATTTATTACACCATCGTCAAGGAAGTGCTCGGCGAAGAATGGCTGAACAACGAGCTGTTCCGTCTGGGAACCAGTCGTCTTGCCAACCTGCTGCTTTCGGAAATCAAGGGTGAAGAGATGAAATTCTTCTAAGAGAAAGCTGTATTTACCTATAAATAAAGCCTGATGGAATCCACTCCATCAGGCTTTTTCATATTATCAACCGAAAACAGTTCTGTTATTTTTCCCGTTCCACCACATAGTCCAGATACCCGGTAAGCGCCGCTTTTACCTCCGTATCGGGCAAAGAAGCCAGCAAAGAAAGGGCCTTTCCCTTATAATCATACATCACTTGCGAAGCATACTCTATGCCACCATACTGCTTGGTAAATTCGATTAAATGGGCTATTTCGCCAGGCGTTGCCTCCCCATTCTTTATCTTTACGGCAATTTCTTCCGCTGTTTTATCCTTCACGGTATTGAGCACATGAAGCGCAGGTAGAGTCAACTTCCCCTCCACCATATCATTTCCGGTAGGTTTGCCTATTTCCTTGCTCTCGGAGTAATCGAAAATATCATCCTTTATCTGAAAACAAAGCCCGATATATTCACCGAACAGACGCGCAGATTCCGCCTTTTCATCGCTGGCTCCCACCGAGAGAGCGCCCGCCTTCGTACAAGCTGCAAAGAGCACGGCCGTCTTCTTGCGGATAACGTCGAAATAGACTTCCTCGGAGAAATGGAGATTGCTGACGTTGGAAAGCTGCAGAAGTTCACCATCTGCCAAATCCTGCCCCAGGCAGGAGACGATGTCGATAATGTCATGGTTACGGGTCATGCCCACTTGCACCAACGCTGTTGCAAGCAGATAATCGCCTGCCAGTACGGCTACTTTATTATTGAAAATGGCATTAACGGAGAGTTGTCCACGGCGTTCAGTACTTTCGTCCACTACATCATCGTGCACAAGGCTGGCATTATGAAGAAGTTCCAACGCAACCGCAGCATGCAGGGTTGCAGGACATACCTTGCCAAAAAGCTTCGCAGCCAGAAGCACCAGAATGGGGCGCATCATCTTCCCGTTCTTCTGCCGGATATGCGCAATTACGCTGTTCAGCAAAAGGTTGGAACTGGAGAGGGTACTTTCAAAAAGCTTCTTGAAGTCCTCCAATTCCTCAGAAATCGGAGATTTTATCAATGATGAGTTGTCCATGCATCGCTATTTGCCTACAAAAATAGTAATAAAACGGTTAATACGGTATTTTTTTGTACTTTTACCATGAAAAAAAGGATTAAATGTATGAATTCAATCGATAAACTGTTTTTGCTCGATGCCTATGCACTGATATATCGAGCCTATTACGCGTTCATCAAGAACCCGAGAATCAATTCAAAAGGATTCAACACTTCGGCCATTCTGGGCTTTGTAAACACCCTGGAAGAAGTGCTCAAAAAAGAGAATCCCACACACATAGGAGTAGCCTTCGACCCGTCGGGCCCCACCTTCCGCCACGAGGCCTACGAGCAATACAAGGCACAGCGCGAGGAGACACCCGAGGCCATCCGCCTTTCCGTACCTATTATAAAGGACATCATCCGCGCCTACCGCATTCCCATCCTCGAAGTATCCGGCTACGAAGCCGACGACGTGATAGGCACGCTCGCCACCGAAGCCGGACGGCAGGGCATCACCACCTATATGATGACTCCCGACAAGGACTACGGGCAACTGGTATCGGACCGCGTCTTCATGTACCGCCCCAAGCACACTGGTGGATTCGAAGTGATGGGTACCGAAGAAGTAAAAACCAAGTTCAACATACAGACCACCGAGCAGGTCATCGACATGCTGGGACTGATGGGCGATGCTTCCGACAACATCCCCGGCTGTCCGGGTGTGGGCGAGAAAACCGCACAGAAACTGATTGCCGAATTCGGCAGTATCGAAAACCTGCTGGAACATACCGACCAGCTGAAAGGCGCACTGAAAACGAAAGTGGAAACCAACCGCGAGATGATAACCTTCTCCAAATTCCTTGCCACCATCAAAACAGATGTTCCCATTCAGCTCGACATGGATTCGCTCGTCCGCGAAGAACCGAACGAAGAGGAACTCCGCAAGATTTTCGAGGAGTTGGAATTCCGCACACTCATCGACCGGGTACTCAAAAAGGGAAGCGGCAATTCGTCCTCCCCTACTCCAACCTCTCCGGTACCCGACCTCTTTGCCGGGACTCTGTTTGCCCAGCCGCAAACCTCCACTCCCGAAAACAGCGCCCCGATTCAAGGCGATTTGTTTGCAAATTTTGCGGGCGAGGGGACGGGCGTTTCTGAAAATTCAAACCTGACGCGGTTAGAAATGCTCGATGTAGACTACCAACTCATTGATACAGAAGATAAAAGAGCAGAAATTATTCAAAAGTTACTTACAAGCGAAATTCTCTCAATAGATACCGAGACTACCGGAACCGAGCCAATGGACGCCGAACTTGTAGGAATGAGCTTCAGCGATGCCGAAAACCGTGCATACTACGTACCCGTTCCCGCCGAACGAGAGGAAGTCTTAAAAATTGTAAACGAGTTCCGTCCCCTCTTCGAAAACGAGAAATCCATGAAGGTGGGACAAAATATCAAGTACGATATGATTATCCTCCAAAATTACGGCGTCCAGGTGAAAGGCAAACTTTTCGACACCATGCTTGCCCACTACGTGCTTCAACCCGAACTGCGACACAACATGGACTATCTGGCGGAAATCTACCTGCACTACCAGACCATCCACATCGATGAGCTAATTGGAGCGCGAGGCAAAAACCAAAAGAACATGCGCGACCTTCCACCCGAAGATGTCTACCGTTATGCCTGCGAGGATGCGGACGTCACCCTCAAACTGAAAAACGTGCTGGAAAAGGAACTGAAGGAGCAAGGTGCCGAACATCTGTTCTACGAAATAGAGATGCCGCTCGTCCCCGTACTTGTTAATATAGAGAGCAACGGAGTGCTGCTCGACACGGAAGCCTTGAAGCAATCGTCCCAACACTTCACCGTCCGTCTGCAGGAGATTGAGAAGGAAATCTACGAGATGGCTGGCGAGACATTCAATATCAGCTCCGCCAAGCAGGTAGGCGAAGTGCTGTTCGACAAGCTGAAAATCGTGGAGAAAGCGAAAAAGACCAAGACCGGACAATACGTCACCTCCGAAGAGGTGCTGCAAAGCTACCGCAGCAAGCACGACATCATCGGGAAGATACTGGAATACCGCGGACTGAAGAAACTGCTGAGCACCTATATAGATGCCCTGCCCCAGCTCATCAACCCACGTACGGGCCGCATACACACCTCCTTCAACCAGGCGGTAACCGCTACCGGACGCCTCAGCTCCAGCAATCCCAACCTGCAGAACATCCCCATCCGCGACGAAGACGGAAAGGAAATCCGCAAGGCGTTCATCCCCGACACCGGCTGCGAGTTCTTCTCTGCCGACTACTCGCAGATAGAGCTGCGCATCATGGCACACCTCAGCGAAGATAAGAACATGATAGACGCCTTCCTCAGCGGACACGACATCCACGCCGCCACCGCTGCCAAGATATATAAGATAGATATAAACGACGTAACCGCCGACATGCGCCGCAAGGCAAAAACGGCAAACTTCGGCATCATCTACGGCATCTCCGTCTTCGGGCTTGCCGAACGCATGGGCGTTTCTCGCCAGGAAGCCAAAGAGCTGATAGACGGCTACTTTGAAACCTACCCACAAGTGAAGGAGTATATGGACAAAAGCATCCAGGTGGCACGCGAGCAGGGCTACGTGGAAACCATCTTCCACCGCAAGCGCTTCCTGCCGGACATCAACTCAAGAAACGGGGTGGTACGGGGCTATGCCGAACGGAATGCCATCAACGCCCCCATCCAGGGAAGTGCCGCCGACATCATAAAAGTAGCGATGGCACACATCTATCAGCGCTTCCAAGCTTACAATCTGAAAGCAAAGATGATTTTACAGGTCCATGACGAACTAAATTTCAGTGTTCCAGAGGCTGAAAAGGAACTTGTACAGAAAATCGTAATCGAAGAGATGGAGCAGGCATATCGCATGCACGTACCTCTGAAAGCCGATTGTGGGTGGGGAAACAACTGGTTGCAGGCACACTAAACCACCCAATAACTTTATTTAACTTACAATCAGAAAGCAACAGAAGCAATCCTTTCGAAATACAGTTTGCTCATCAGAATATCCGGCAACCTCACTGCCGGATATTTTTTATTCACCAATCTTACCAAAAAGAAAGCATACCGAAGCCCTCACTACTGACATATTGATAAAATTTAATCCGATATTTATATTTATGTCAATTTAATACGTACCTTTGCAGCAAAATCAATGACATATTGATAGAAAATAGAAAGTTAAACTAAAAAAGACATAAAACCATGAAAGCAAAAGTATCTTTAAAAACAGTGATTGTTTCAGCACTTCTCTTAGTTTGCGGATTAAATGCCTCAGCCGACAATAAGAGCAACCTCATTTACAATTCGGAAGAAGTAAATGGCATGAAGGTGGCAGAGACCGTATACAAGATGGACGGAAACACGCTTGCCAACTATATGAAGTACAATTATAAGTACGACGACCAGAACCGCATGACGGAAAGCGAAGCCCTGAAATGGAACAGCACCAAGAATACATGGGGCAAGGACATGTGCATCCGCTATGCATACCAAGGCAAGACGATGACTACCACATACTACAAATGGAACAACAAGAAAGGCGAATACATACTGGTTCCCGAGATGACAGTAATCATGGACAACCCTAACATGTAATTGACAAACTCTCTCTTAAAGTAAGAAATCTTATTCCTAACAACAATAACCGAAACCTTTCATAAAAGAGCCGGAATGATTCGCACATTCCGGCTCTTTTATTATATCTTCGCCTCCTAAAAAGGAATGCCACATGATACCCGAGACCCTCATTACCTACATCGAGACAGCAATCATTCCCCGGTACAAGGAGTTTGACAAGGCACACAACCTCTCACACGTCCGCACCGTCATCGAAGAAAGCCTTGCCCTCGCCCGGCAATATCCCGAAGCGGACGAACGCCTGGCATACGTCATTGCCGCCTACCATGACACGGGACTGTGCCGCGACCGCGCCACCCACCACCTTGTCTCCGGCGAGATACTGATGGCGGACTCCACCCTGCGGCAATGGTTCTCCGACACGGAAATCCTCCTCATGAAAGAAGCCGTAGAGGACCACCGGGCCTCTACAGACCACGAACCTCGTAGCATCTACGGCAAGATTGTTGCCGAAGCGGACCGTATCATCGACCCGGACATCACCCTGCGCCGCACCGTGCAGTACGGATTGAAACAGAATCCTGCCGCCGACAAGGAGTGGCACTACCAGCGGTTCCATCAGCATCTCATGGCAAAATATGCACCCGGCGGTTATCTGAAGCTCTGGTTTCCCGAGGGCAAGAATGCGGAACAGCTGAAGAAGCTCCAAGCCATTATCGCAGACGAAGGACAGCTGCGGCAAGTTTTCAACCGAATATTCGAGGAGGAAAAGTAATAGCGGTATCAATGAAGCATATGCCCCATTTCATTTCCGACTATGGAAACGGTTTGTTTCCTATAATGGAACAGAGTGTTCTCTATAAGGAAACAAAGTGTTTCCTATAACGGAACAAATCGTTTTATCCCGTCGAAACAAGTCGTTTCATACAAGAGAAACAATCTGTTCCGACGGGGTGTAACAAAGTGTTCAGTACTGTGAACTAATACAATAGCTCTATTTAGAAGGTCTCACAAGATAAGTATCCGCCTCCATAAGTATAAAGACTTATGGGCGTGCCAACATGAGGAAATCATAAAACTCACAGATGGACTGGCCTTCGGTTTCTGATTCGAAGACAAAGAAGAGCGGCTGCTTTCCCTTATGCAGCTTTGCCGGAATAGAGAGCGGAGCATAAAACTCCCTGCAAGTGCTGCCAGCCTTCACATCCACAAGTCCTATCTCTACACCGCCTTTTGTTGTCCAAGGGCTACCCAGCATGATGCGGATGCGTCCGTCGGTATCTTCAGCCTTCAACCTTAACTGCATCTGCAAAGACTTATCTCGCGGAACGGCATTCATATTCAGGTATTTATATCCTACAATCGACCCACTTGTGTTATTCACCACCGGAGCGAACGGGATTTTGTGGTTGTTATCGCCGGCATAGGGATTATTATCCCGGTACACAGGCCGGATGTAAGACCCCGTGTAGACATAATGGGGATAGACCTCTTTGATTCCTCCGGGATTGGTGTGCCAACAAGCCAGTCCGGCCGAGATGCGCTGCATAGGATTGAGCCCTTCAAGAAGGAAACCCTCAGAGTTGAATTCCCCGCGTGAAATCACGACCTTCCCGCCTTTTCCCTTTTCCACCTTTACATCAATGGCCGACACCATAGCTTGGCGTGCATAGCAATCGGTACCTATCTGGCGATGATAGAACACGTACCATTGCTCACCTATCTTGCAGATACTGCCATGCGTATTTCCACCGGGCATGGCCGAAGCTATCACATTGCCTTTTTCATCATATTCGCGCGCCCGCGCATCGATGATTGTCCCACCATAGGTCCACGGGCCCAAGGGATGCTCGCTGTAGGCATAGGCCAACGTATAGTTGCTGGCGTTTGGCAGGCCATCTTCACCCTCAGCGGTAGTACGGCTATAGATAAACACATACTTATCCTCAATCTTGCGGATAGAAGATGCCTCAAAGAAGCGGAATATACCTTCCTGCCGATAGCCCGAAATCATGTTCTCCACCACTTCGGTACCGGGCTTTACCGTGCACATGGTAGCAGGGTCCAACTCCGCGCCATGCGAAATGCCAAATCCCCAATAACCATACACGCGTCCATCATCGTCAACAAACACTGCGGGGTCGAATCCCAAGCAACCGAAAGTCTCACGAGGACGTTCCTTGTTCCAATTGCATACTGTAAACGGACCATCGGGACGGTCGCTTTTGGCAATCATGGAATTGCGCCCGCCACCTTGATTATTCGGAAAGAGGTAATAAGTTTTCTTACCATCGGCATCGGTAGTTACTGTCACGTCAGGGGCAAAAAGCACGTCGTCGGTCCCATCAGCATTCAGTTTATACAGCTCGGGCGACTCATTGACTTTAAATATCACGCCGTCATATCTCCAACGGGTCAAGTCCTCTACGGGTGCCGACCACACCACTTGGTCACGTCCACAATACATCCACTTGAGATTATCGTGCGAGCCATAAATATAGACACGGTACTTGCCGGGGCAGTCAGGATCCTCAAACACATAGGGCTCACCGTCAGGAATAAACTCCCAAAGCGGCAGATAAGGATTCTGTGCAGATAATGTAAAAGACAGACCGATGAGACATGAGAAAATCATCAGAATTTTTCTTACTTTGTTTTTCATAATTGCATTGATTTATAGAATGATACTTAAATTATAATTGCGACAAAACTATCAATTTATCGTTTCATCGTCATGCTTTTAATGCAAATTAACACGTTCAATACGAATTTCTAAATACCGTTCCGGCGGCTCTCCCATCTCCTCCTTTCTTCGTTGGTGTATGCAAAAATCAGCTATTTTTCAGTAAGTTTGTCCGGTTTGCACTATCTTTGCTTAAAAAAGCGAAGATAGGCTGCACCTCAGCATAAAAAATGAACGAGTTCATTTTATTCTGCATTCGGTTTGCACTATCTTTGCATCCAATTAACTGAACAATAACTAAAAAAACAAGATAACACTATGGCATTAAAAGCTGGTATCGTGGGCCTTCCCAACGTAGGAAAATCCACTCTTTTCAACTGCTTGAGCAGCGCAAAGGCACAAGCGGCAAACTTCCCGTTCTGTACAATCGACGCCCAAATGGGACAAGTGTCCGTACCCGACGAACGACTGACGAAGCTCGCCGAGCTGGTTCACCCGGGGCGTATCGTACCTGCCGTGTGCGACATCGTAGACATTGCCGGACTGGTGAAGGGCGCCAGCAAAGGTGAAGGACTCGGCAACCAGTTCTTGGGCAACATCCGCGAGTGCGACGCCATCATTCACGTGCTGCGCTGCTTCGACAACGGCAACATCGTCCACGTGGACGGTTCGGTGAACCCCGTGCGCGACAAGGAAATCATCGACACAGAGCTGCAACTGAAGGACCTCGACACGGTGGAAAACCGCATCAAGCGTGTAGAGAAGATTGCCAAAGTGGGTGGCGACAAGGCGGCAAAGATAGAGTACGAACTCCTGCTCCGCTACAAGGATGCCCTGGAACAAGGACAAAGCGCCCGCACCGTCATTCCGCAGAACGACGACGAGGAACAATGCGCCAAGCAGATGTTCCTGCTTACTACCAAGCCTGTGCTCTACGTCTGCAACGTGGATGACGTCAGTGCCGCCAGCGGCAACCAGTACGTAGAGCAGGTGCGTGAAGCCATCAAGGGCGAGGATGCGGAACTCATCATCATCTCCGCCCAGACCGAGGCCGACATCGCCGAACTGGAGACATACGAAGAAAAGCAGATGTTCCTCGAAGACCTGGGACTGAAAGAAAGCGGCTGCAACCGTTTGATTAAAACTATCTACAGCCTGCTGAACCTCGAAACCTTCATCACTGCCGGAGAGATGGAAGTAAAGGCATGGACCTATCGCAAGGGATGGAAAGCGCCGCAATGCGCCGGCGTTATCCATACGGATTTCGAGAAAGGGTTTATCCGGGCAGAGGTCATCAAGTATGAGGATTATATCAAGTATGGTAGCGAAGCAGCCGTGCGCGAAGCCGGAAAGTTGGGTGTGGAAGGTAAGGAATACGTGGTGCAGGATGGGGACATCATGCACTTCAGGTTCAATGTGTAATGATATTCATTCCAGATGGCAATGTACTTTCTTTGTACATTGCCATTTTCTAATAAACTCCATACAATAACAATATGAAACAGATTATCTTCCTTTTATTCTTATTGTCCTGTACTGCCGTTTATGCACAACAGCAAGACTCAGTAACCATTCACGGACGGGTGACTGATTACAACGGACAGCCGATAGACAGTGCCAGTGTCTGGTGGCAAAACCCGCAGTTCAATGACATCATAGAAGCCATAACCGACAAAGACGGGCATTACACGGCCCGTATACCCAAAGGGAAATATCAAAGTGCAGCCTCTATTTATCTGCCCTCCTATGCGCACATTGCCATGAAAAGCGGGCTGCCCGAGACTGAACACCGCCTGGAGTTCTGGGCCTGGGATTTCATCGCCGACCGCGACACTACACTCGACATACGTTATCATCGTATGGAAGCTTATGGCCTGCGTGCTTTCTACATCCCCGGAGCCATGCCTACTTATCAGATATACGTCCGTCCCATGAGCTTGACACGTACCTACCAATGGATGAAAGAAACAAAGCCCGAGTCATTGGTACACGGTGAAAACCTGAGTGACATTGAGCAACAAGAACAAAACAAAGAAGCCAGAGAATGCCAGATGGCTCCCCGCCCCGGGCAACTGAAAGTCACCGTCTGGATAGACGGTGAGAAAGTCCCCGTGCTGATGAAGCAGGAAATAAAAGAATATTTCGACAGCAACGAATATGGCAACGCCTATCTATTGACAGTAGACATGCCCAAGCATCCCAAAAAAGACCTTCCCTACCGTATCTTCAAAGTAGAGCTGGAAGACATGGAAAACGGTGACCGGGGCGAAGGGCTTTACTATATGGAAAAGGAAAACTACGTTCAATAAACCATACACAACAAATGGCAAACAGTAATCTGAAATACCTCATAGCAGGTACCGGCGGCGTAGGCGGAAGCATCGCCGCCTTTCTTTCATTATCCGGCAAAGACGTCACTTGCATTGCACGTGGCGAACACCTTGCCGCCATACGCGGGAACGGTCTGCAACTGCACTCCGATTTGAAAGGTGAACATTGTCTGAAAGTGGCGGCATTTACCGCAGAAGAATTCCAAGGCAAAGCGGATGTTATCTTCGTCTGCGTCAAAGGTTATTCCGTAGACTCCATTACGGAACTCATCAAACGTGCCTCACACGAGCGTACAGTGGTAATCCCCATCCTGAATGTTTACGGAACCGGTCCCCGTATCCAGCGGTTGGTCCCCGGCGTCACGGTGCTCGACGGCTGCATCTACATCGTAGGATTCGTATCCGGACGGGGAGAAATCACGCAGATGGGAAAGATTTTCCGGCTCGTCTACGGAGCACACCGCAGCACGATTGTTTCCCGTGAAACATTGGAAGCCGTGCAACGCGATTTGCAGGAAAGCGGCATCAAAGCCGAAATCTCCGACGACATCGACCGGGACACATTCGTCAAGTGGTCCTTCATTTCTGCTATGGCCGTCACCGGAGCCTATTACGACGTACCTATGGGCGAAGTCCAGAAACCGGGCAAAGTGCGCGACACCTTTATCGGACTGTCACAAGAGAGTGCAGCTTTGGGCAGGAAGTTGGGTATAGAATTCAAGGAAGACATCGTGCAGTATAACCTCAAAGTAATAGACAAACTCGCCCCTGAAAGTACCGCCTCCATGCAGAAAGATATGGCCAAAGGGCATCAGAGCGAAGTACAAGGCTTGTTGTTCGACATGATTACGGCTGCAGAGGAACAAGGGATTGAGGTGCCGACGTATAGGATGGTGGCGGAGAAATTCAAATAAACTGCCACGATGAACTGCCAAACGAGATAATTTCATACCTTTGTCCCGAACAACCCCGTAATTCAGTAATTTAATTCTTCATAAATATGTTATCACTACTCACCATCAACTGGAATCCCGACCCCGAACTGTTCAAGTTCTTCGGCATATCCATCCGCTACTACGGACTGTTATGGATTATCGGTCTTGCTCTTGCCTACTTCATCGTGCAACGCCAGTATAGCGACCGCAGAATAGACGAAAAGAAATTCGAACCTCTCTTCTTCTATTGCTTCTTCGGCATACTGATAGGCGCACGACTGGGCCACTGCATATTTTACGACTGGGCCTACTACCAGGACCACTTCGTTGAAATGATTCTCCCCATCAAGCAGACCGCCGCAGGATGGAAGATGACGGGCTACACCGGCCTTGCCAGCCACGGCGGCACGCTGGGCCTGATTATCGCCCTCTGGATGTACTGCCGCAAGACGAAGATGCACTACATGGACGTGCTCGACATGATAGCTGTTGCCACTCCCATCACCGCCTGCTGCATCCGCCTTGCCAACCTGATGAACTCCGAAATCATCGGCAAACCGACCGACGTGCCCTGGGCATTCATCTTTGAACGGGAAGACATGTTGCCCCGCCATCCGGCACAGCTCTACGAAGCCATCGCCTACTTCATTTTCTTCCTGGGGATGGTCTGGCTATACAAACGCGGACAGAAGAAACAAGAGACCAAGCTCGAAACAGACTTCAGCACCACCAAGCGGAAATCAACCGCCGTGCAGGCCGAAGCCTCCCTGCCCTATCACCGCGGTTTCTTCTTCGGACTCTGCCTGACGGAGATTTTCACCTTCCGCTTCTTCATCGAGTTCCTGAAAGAAAACCAGGTGAACTTTGAGGACAGCATGACGCTGAACATGGGCCAGTGGCTCAGTATCCCGTTTGTGATTATCGGGGTGTATTTCATGTGTTTCTACGGGAAGAAAGCTTCCAAATAAACATTTCAGCCCCACATAAGCAACATACCTGCCCCTTTCATCCGTGCAGATTTCTCTACTTTTACGGCATCGAAACAGTAACCGTAAATCATATATTTATCATGAAAGAGAGACAACTGATGAAAGGGGCAGCTTTTATGCTGCTGGCAGCAACTGCCACCCTGCCTGCGCATGCCCAACTGAAAACAAATGCCGGCGTGCAATACCTGCTTTCCCAGTCGAAAGACATGAGCCAGGATTTTCTGGACCTCAGCAACACCTATTTCTTTGCCGACAGCCTGGTATCGTTCGACACCTCTACCGGTAAAGGGACTGTCCAGTGGAAACGCCAGCAACTGATGCCCCGCCAGGCATTCAATGCAAACACCTACCTGCACCAGCCCCTCCAGTCGCTGGACTTCCCGGAGACGGCCTACGACAACAATCCACAACTGACGTTCACCGTCGAACCGGTCAGCGAACGTACCCTCCGCATCCGTATGCTTACCTCGCCCATCGTACCGAAAGAAGATGCCGATGACCCCATGCTCATAGGAAAGCCTGCCGACGGACGCTCCTTCTGGAAAGCCGAGAAGACGGATAAAGGTACGCTGTACACCTCCCGATACGGCAGCCTGCTCATCCAGAACTATCCCTGGCGCCTGGTACTGAAAGACGCCGACGGACGCCTGCTGACACAGACCCGTTGCTGGAGCGACAACGACTCCACGCAGGTCAAGGTACCTCCATTCAGCTTCATCAAGCGCGGCTCGGACAACTCACGCAGCATCAATCCCGTATTCAGCCTCGCGCCGAACGAGAAAATCTACGGTTGCGGCGAGTCCGCCACCGCACTGAACAAGGCCGGGCAGAAGGTCAACCTCTTTGTCACCGACCCGCAGGGCCCCGAAACCCCGGACATGTACAAGCCCATCCCCTTCTTCTTCAGCAACCGTGGCTACGGCATGTTCATGCACACTTCCGCCCCCGTGACCTGCGACTTCGGCTGTTCCTACATCGGAGCCACCAAACTCTTTATGGCAGACGAAGCGATGGACATCTTCATCTTCCTGGGTTCGCCAAAGGAGATGCTGAGCGAATACACCGCACTGGTAGGACGGCCCGAAATGCCCCCCTTGTGGAGCTTCGGCACCTGGATGAGCCGCATCACCTACTTCAGCGAAGCAGAAGGCCGCGATGTAGCCCGGAAACTGCGTGAGAACAAGATACCGAGTGATGTCATCCACTTCGATACCGGCTGGTTCGGCGTGGACTGGCAATGCGACTACGCCTTTGCCGCCGACCGCTTCGACAATCCCCGACAGATGCTCACCGACCTAAGGTCACAAGGCTTCCGCACCTGCCTCTGGCAACTTCCCTACTTCACTCCGAAAAACAAGTTCTTCCCCGAGCTGGTGGAACGCGGTCTGTACGTACGCAACGGCAAGGGACAGCTCCCTTACGAGGACGTGGTGCTGGACTTCACCAACCCCGAAACCGTACAGTGGTATCAAGAGAAGCTCGGCAATCTGATTGAAATGGGTGTAGGCGCCATCAAAGTAGACTTCGGCGAAGGTGCCCCACTGGATGCCATCTATGCCAACGGCCGCAGCGGACTATACGAACACAACCTCTACCCGCTGCGCTACAACAAAACCGTGGCCGACATCATCAAGAAGCTGCACGGCGAAAACATCATCTGGGCACGCTCTGCATGGGCAGGCTCACAACGCTACCCGCTGCACTGGGGCGGTGATGCCGCCACCACCGAAACCGGTTTCGAGGGAACCGTCCGCAGCGGTCTCTCCATCGGATTGAGCGGGTTCTGCTTCTGGAGCAATGACATAGGCGGCTTCGTGACCCAAAGCCCCGAAAGCCTCTACCGCCGCTGGCTGCCCTTCGGCTTCCTCACCAGCCACAGCCGCGTGCACGGAGCACCTCCCACTGAGCCGTGGTACTACGGGAAAGAGTTCACAGACTATTTCCGCCGTTGCGCCGAGTTGAAGTACAAACTGATGCCCTATGTATACGCACAATCCAAAGAGTGCACCGAGAACGGCTGGCCGATGCTCCGCGCCCTACTGCTGGAGTATCCCGACGACCCGGGTGCATGGCTGGTAGAGGACGAGTACATGTTCGGCTCCAATCTCCTCGTGGCCCCCATGCTCGAAGAGGGCAGCGGACGGGATGTCTACCTCCCCGGACGGCAGAAATGGATAGACTACCAAACCGGAAAGGTGTATGCTCCGGGATGGAACCATATCGAGTGCGGCACCCTGCCCATCGTCATTCTTGTAAAGGACGGTTCGGCCATCCCCCATATCCCCGTGGCACAATGCACAGACCAGATGAAATGGGACAAGATTACGTGGAAGAAGTATCTGGCAGACGAAAAGAAAGCTGAAGGATTGCTCTGCCTGCCGCAGGACGGACAGTTACAACGGATATCAATCCCATAACCGGTATATCAAACACATTAAACCCTAATACCCCATGCGAAACAAGTTATTGTTCCTCGCCTTGCCCCTGCTATTCGGCTTACAGGCAAGCGCACAACACACACAAGCCTTTCAAGATACCACGCTCACCGACGAACAGCGCGTGGAACATCTTCTTTCCATCCTGACATTGGATGAAAAGATAAACCTTCTTTCCACCGACCTCGGTGTCCCCCGCTTCAACATTCCCCGTTGCGGACACTACGAAGGACTGCACGGGCTGACCCTCGGCGGGCCTGCCATGTGGGGCGGACGCCAAAGAACGGAAGACGGGAAAGTAGTCCCTACCGACTGCCCCACCACCATATTCCCCCAGTCCTACGGTCTGGGCTCCACATGGGACACCGATTTAGTGCAGAAAGTAGCGGAACAAGCCGCTGAAGAAGCCCGCTACTACATGCAGACCACCGGTAACAAGCGTCATGCCCTCGTGATGCGCGCTCCGAATGCCGACCTTGCCCGCGACCCGCGCTGGGGACGTACCGAGGAGAGTTTCGGAGAAGATGCTTTCCTCACCGCCCAACTCACCATTGCCAGCGTACGCGGCCTGCAAGGCAATCATCCCCGCTACTGGAAAACCGCCTCTCTGATGAAGCATTTCCTTGCCAACAGCAACGAGGACGGACGGGACAGCACTTCCTCCGACTTCGACACGCGCTTGTTCCATGAATACTATGCTTATCCTTTCTATAAAGGCATCACTGAGGGAGGCAGCCGTGCCTTCATGGCCGCCTACAACAGTTGGAACGGCATCCCCATGTCCATCCATCCCTGCCTCGAAGAGATTACCCGCAAGCAGTGGGGCAACAACGGTATCATCTGTACGGACGGCGGTGCCTTGAAACTGCTGATTGAAGCGCACAAGAGTTTTCCGAGCTTTGCGGAGGGTGCTGCTGCCGTAGTAAAAGCCACCACAGGACAATTTCTCGACGCATACGTTCCTTACGTCAAGGAAGCTCTGGAAAAGGGATTACTGACCGAAGTCGACATCGACAAGGCTATCCGCGGGAACATCTTCGTCGCCCTCAAGCTCGGCTTGCTGGACGGGGACAACTCCCGTAACCCTTATCTCTCTATCGGAAAGAACAGTACGGAGACACCGCCTTTCATGACAGCAGAAGCCCGCAGGCTGGCACGGGAAGTCACCGCCAAGTCCGTGGTGTTATTGAAAAACAAAAAACTCCTGCCACTCGATGCCGGAAAGCTGCGTAAAATAGCCGTTATAGGCCCGTATTCGGACAAAATCGTGCAAGATTGGTATAGTGGTACCCCGCCTTACGAAACAACGATTCTGAGTGGCATATGCAATGCTGTGAAAGAAGGAACCGAAATCATCCACGCCGAAGACAACCGCATGGGCCAGGCAGAAAAGGCTGCTGCAGCCGCCGACGTTGCCATCGTGTGTGTAGGAAACCATCCTTACGGCACGCGTGCGGACTGGAAGTTCTCTCCCGTCCCCAGTGACGGCCGCGAAGCCGTGGACCGCAAATCGCTGATGCTGCCCGATGAAGACTTGGTGAAGCTGGTGCTCAAGGCCAATCCCAATACCATACTGGTGCTCGTCAGCAGCTTCCCCTACACCATCAACTGGAGCCAGGAGCACGTGCCTGCCATCGTCCACATCACCCACTGCAGTCAGGAGCAGGGCAACGGACTGGCCGACGTACTCTTCGGCAAGGTGAATCCAGCCGGACGTACCGTACAGACGTGGGTGAAAGACATCACTGACCTGCCCGACATAATGGACTACGACATCCGCAACGGACGCACGTATATGTACCACCAGGGCCCGGTGCTCTATCCTTTCGGCTATGGTCTGAGCTATTCCGACTTTGCATACGAGAAGATTGAATCCGTCAAGCAAGACAAGAAGAACATCCGCGTGACGGTATCAGTGAAGAATACAAGCGGACGCGACGGGGAAGAAGTTGTGCAGCTCTATGCCAGCTATCCGGACTCCAAAGTGGAACGTCCCTCCAAGCAGTTGCGCGCCTTCAAGCGTATCCCCATCAAGGCTGGTGAAAGCCGGGAAGTGACGCTTACCGTTCCCAAGGAGGAGCTCGGCTATTGGAACGAAGAAAAGCAGATGTTCGTTGTAGAACCCGGAACGGTGAAGCTGCTGATAGGGGCTTCATCGGAAGATATACGGTTGGAGGGAAAAGTCAAACTATAAGAAACCAGCCGTGTTTTGAAACAATCCGGATGAGGATGTGTCGAAACTGGTATTCACCACCGATTACACAGATTTACACAGATAAGCATCTTTGATTATCAGTAGATTAAGCTCATTCTGTGTTAATCCGTGTAATCTGTGGTGAATTTTGACACACCCCTATCCGGTTATTTCCCTTTCACTATCCTCTTTATATCATTCAGCTTGTTCAGTGCCTCCAGCGGCGTCAGGTTATTCACATCCAGATTCAGTATCTCATCGCGTATCTGGCACAGCACCGGGTCGTCGAGCTGGAAGAAGCTGAGTTGCATGCCGCCGCGCGTCTCTCCTACTTCCGCCATCGGCTTGTTGGAGATTCCCTGCTGGCGGTTGTCCGTTTCCAGTTGTTTCAGAATGTCATTGGCACGCTTCACGATGCTTTTGGGCATACCTGCCATTTTGGCTACATGGATACCGAAGGAGTGTTCGCTGCCGCCGCGCTCCAATTTGCGCAGGAAGATGACTTTGTTATCTATCTCCTTCACCGAAACGTTGTAATTCTTAATGCGTTTGAAGCTCTTCTCCATTTCATTCAGCTCATGGTAGTGCGTAGCAAACAGAGTGCGTGCTTTTGCCTTGGGATGCTCGTGTATATGCTCCACAATCGCCCAGGCGATGGAAATACCATCATATGTAGAAGTACCGCGCCCCAGCTCGTCGAACAACACCAGGCTGCGGGGAGAAAGGTTGTTCAGGATATCCGCCGCCTCATTCATCTCCACCATAAAGGTAGACTCGCCCACGGAAATATTATCGCTGGCACCCACACGGGTGAATATCTTATCCACCAAACCGATATGGGCACTCTCCGCAGGCACGAAACTACCAATTTGAGCCAGTAGCGTAATCAGTGCCGTCTGTCTCAGCAAAGCAGACTTACCGGCCATATTGGGACCCGTAATGATGATAATCTGCTGCGTCTGGCTGTCCAGCATCACATCGTTGGCAATATACTTCTCACCGATGGGGAGCTGCTTCTCAATAACCGGATGCCGTCCCTGACGGATTTCCAACACATCGTCATCGGCAATGACGGGGCGTATATAGTTGTTCTCGCGCGCTGCTGTGGCAAAGGAGAGCAGACAGTCCAGACGTGCTATCTGGTTCGCATTGATTTGAATGGCAGGAATGAACTCGCTCAATGATTGCACCAATTCTGCATAGAGTTGTGTTTCCAGTACCAGTATCTTGTCCTCCGCACCGAGAATCTTCTCCTCGTACTCCTTCAATTCCTGGGTAATGTAGCGTTCGGCATTGGCAAGGGTCTGCTTGCGTATCCACTCTGCCGGCACTTTGTCCTTATGCGTGTTGCGCACTTCGATGTAATAACCGAAGACATTGTTGTAGCCTATCTTCAAGCTGGGAATCTCCGTCAGCTCACTCTCGCGCTGCTGTATCTGCAACAGATAATCCTTACCGGAGTAGGCTATCTGGCGCAACTCGTCCAACTCGGCACTAACACCGGACTTGATGACACCGCCCTTATTAATCAGCAACGGCGGGTCATTGTCTATCTCCCGGTCTATGCGGTCGCGGATGGACTGGCAGATGTTCAACTGCTCGCCTATATGATTCAAGCTGGCATTATCGGCATCCATGCAAGCCGCTTTGATGGGTTCTATCGCCTGCAAAGCCACCTTCAGCGCCACTACCTCACGCGGAGAGACACGGCCTACCGCCACTTTGGAGATGATGCGCTCCAAGTCACCTATCAAATGCAGTTGCTCCTCTATCAACTCCTTGAAATCGGGCTGGCGGAAGAAGTATTCCACTACATTCAGCCGTTCGTTAATCGGCTGCACGTCCTTCAACGGGAATACCAGCCAGCGTTTCAGCAGGCGGGCACCCATCGGGCTGATGGTCTTGTCTATCACATTCAGCAGACTGCTACCGCCGTCGTTCATCGACCCCATCAGCTCCAGGCTGCGCACTGTGAACTTATCCAGACGGACGTACTTATCCTCCTCGATGCGTGCCAGCGAAGTGACATGCCCTATCTGCGTATGCTGCGTCATGATGAGGTATTGCAGGATAGCTCCCGAAGCGATGATACCGTTCTTGAGATGCTCCACACCGAAACCTTTCAGGTTCTTCACCTCGAAATGCTTCAGCAGCTTCTCGCGGGCGGAAGTCTCGGTAAACACCCAGTCGTCCAGCTCGAAAGTGAAGAACTTGCTGCCGAAGTTCCCTTCGAACATCAACCGCTTGCCACGCTCGAAAAGCACCTCTTTGGGGGCAAAGTTGTTCAGCAACTTGTCCACATAGTCGAAAGGGCCTTCCGCCGTCAGAAATTCGCCCGTAGATATGTCCAGGAAAGCCACACCGCAGGCACCCTTGCCGAAGTGTACGGCAGCCAGAAAGTTGTTCTCCCGGTAGTTCAGCACATTGTCGTTGATGGAGACTCCCGGCGTCACCAGCTCCGTGATGCCCCGCTTTACGAGTTTCTTTGTCAACTTCGGGTCCTCCAACTGGTCGCAGATGGCCACGCGCTTGCCGGCACGTATCAGCTTGGGCAGATAGGTGTCGAGTGCATGATGCGGAAAGCCCGCCATTTCGATGGTTTTCCCCTTGCCGTTGGCACGTTTGGTCAAGGTAATACCGAGGATTTCGGACGCGACGACGGCATCGGTGGAATAGGTTTCATAGAAGTCACCACAACGAAACAGCATGACAGCATCGGGATGCTTTGCCTTCAAGTCGAGGAACTGTTTCATCATCGGGGTAAGGACAATATCTTCGTGCATACAAGTCTTTAATTTTTAATTTCCAGGATTTTGAGCCAAGAGAGCAGAAAATCGTCAAGTAAGGCCCAAAACTTAATGTGACAAAGATAATTCTTTTTTAGAAAACAGCTGCGTAGAGGCTTCAAAACCTTAGCAAGCCTTAACAAAGAGACGTATTTTCCTAAAACATGTTATAAAACAGCCTTTTTTATTTGCTTTATTTGGAGATAAGCAAAAAGTCCGTACCTTTGCAATGTGTTTTTCATAGTATTAGATTTAAGGTTAACAAAGGTTGGAGTACAGCGGTACTCCTTTTTTTATGCCCACACCTTTCGTATCTTCCCCTTTTCCCTTACAAAAAGACATATTCACTCGGCGAAACGCCCTTCATCTTCTTGAAAACCCGGTTGAAATAAGGAACATTGTTGAATCCCACCTGATAGCAGATTTCTGCTACGGATACCTTTTGTTGTTTCAGCAGCCGGCAGGCAAGCTCAATGCGGTATTCATTGAGATAAGTGACGAAAGTCTTCCCCGAGACTTTCTTGAAAAAGATACAGAAAGAAGTGCGGTTCATCCCCACGTGGCGGGCAACGTCATCCAGCGTAATATCCCGCTTGGAGTTACAAACGACGTAGACTTGTATCCTATTCATTCGCTCCCGTTCCGGGTCCATCTTCTGATACTGCCCCACCACACTCTCTTCCTCGCTCCCGGCAAGAATAAGCAGCAGTTTTATCATCAGCGGGATGCGTTCAGCCCTCCCCAAAGGACGCATCTCCTCGAGGACAGAAGCAATAGCCGCCGACTTTTCCTTCCCGAACTTCACGGCATCCCTTTTCCGTTTCAGCTTCTCCGTACATTCCTGCAGCTCAGGGAAAGCAACACAGCAGTTGTCAAGAAATTCCCGGCCAAAAGTTATCGTGATATTGGCAATACGCCCCTGCGCATCTGTCACATCATTCTCGAAATACCAGCAATGCGGTATCTCCGGAGGAACTATCACTACTTCCCCACTCCCGAAAGGTTCAGTACGGTCACCTATCAGCCGCATGCCTGAGCCTACGATGATATACGACAACTCCCACGTTGCCTGCTCATGCAGACCTATCTGCTCGCCGGGAGCCAGGCATACATCGTCGAAGGTAAAAGAAGTGTTTTCCGGCCGAGGCACTGCATTATCATTCATAATTTGGGTAAAATATCTCCCTGAAGGGGAGTAAATGCAAATATAAGACAATCCTAATAAACAATAAGAGAAATGCCCGGAGAAATTGCAGACTAACTTTGCCCGCGAAATAAAGTTATGCCGGGAATCCGGATTGTCTGAGGATATGTCAAAATACACACTCACCACAGATTACACAGATTAACACCGATAAAAGTTCTTGATTATCAGAGCTCCTAAAATAATCTGTGTAATCTGTGGTGAGTCATGACACGTCCGCATTTTAGAAGAATATTAATCTAACAACAAACATAATTCCAATGAAGACAACAACTTATTTAGCATCCAAGCCGCGTTACGAAATACTGGACGGGCTTCGCGGCGTAGCCGCAATAATCGTGGTAGCTTTCCATCTTTTTGAAACCTATTCCGCAGGGCCTGCCCACCAGATTTTGAACCACGGCTACTTGGCCGTGGACTTCTTCTTCGTACTCTCCGGCTTCGTCATCGGTTATGCCTACGACGACCGCTGGGACCGTATGACAACGTGGGACTTCTTCAAGCGACGCTTGGTACGCCTGCACCCCATGGTGATTATGGGTACACTCCTCGGCGCCTCCCTATTCTACTTCAGTGCCTGCTCCGCCTTCCCGATGGTGATGCAGACACCGTGGTGGAACGTGCTGCTGATGACACTCCTGGGCTGCCTTATGTTCCCCACCCCCACTTCATGGGACATCCGGGGCTGGTGGGAGACAAACGCGTTGAACGGCCCCACCTGGTCGCTGATGTGGGAATATATTGCCAATGTGCTCTATGCCCTATTCATCCGCCGCTTCTCCAAACTGGCACTGGGCATATTCGTCGGACTCTCTGCCTGCCTTACGCTCGACGTCACGCTCAACATAGATACCTTTGGGCTTCTTTCATCGCGGGGAGAAGCCGCCTACACCCTCATCGGCGGCTGGAGCCTGACACCCGGCCAGCTCTATATAGGCATTTCACGCCTGCTCTATCCCTTCTTCATGGGTCTGCTGTTGTCTCGCATAGGCAAGCTGGTGAAGGTGAAGAGAGGATTCTACTGGTGTTCCCTGCTGGTGACTGTTATCCTCGTGATGCCGCGCATCGGAGGCGAGACCAGCCAATGGATGAACGGCGTCTACGAAGCCGTAAGCGTGCTCGCCCTCTTTCCGCTGATAGTGGCTATGGGAGCAGGCAGCAACGTCACGGGCAAGCGTTCCGTAGCCCTCTGCAAATTCCTGGGCGAACTATCCTATCCGCTGTACATCACACACTTCCCGCTGATATACATGCAGATAGCCTGGGCACGGAATAACCCCGACGCACCGGCAGGAATGCACTTGTTCATTGCCGTATCCGTCTTTGTACTCTCCATTGCCATTGCATACGCTTGCCTCAAACTGTATGACGAACCGGTACGCGAGTGGCTGAAACAACACTGGTTGATGAAGAAGAATACCAAAACATCCAAATGATTGTTGAACCCAAATACACACTACCATGAATAGAATAAAATCTTTCTTGTTGGCAAGCATGTTTCTCCTGCCAACAATGGCGCAGCAAGCAGCTGCTCCAGCTATTCCACAAGACAAAAAAATAGAGCAGAAAGTGGAAGCCCTACTGAAAAAAATGACCCTTGAAGAGAAAATAGGCCATGAGAGAAATCGGCATACCCTGCATCTATGGACTAGACCAAAATCACGGGACAACCTACACAATGGGTGGAACGCTCTTTCCTCTAAAGCATTATATGGGCTACAGCGTCCCCTTCACCGGAAAAGACCGTACACCGGTATACATCTCGGCTCAAGACCTTCGTGAGAAACACTTTGCTCCTTTCCTGGCTTGTGTAAAAGCAGGAGCATTATCCGTCATGGCAAATTCGTGTTCTGTCAACGGATTGCCCGTACACGCCAATTACAAACTCTTGACCTAATGGCTGAAAGAAGAACTGAACTGGGATGGAGTACTTGTCACGGACTGGGCTGACATCAACAACCTCTGGCGCCGCGAAAAAGTGGCAGCCGACAAGAAAGAAGCCATCAAAATCGCCATCAACGCAGGTATCGACATGGCCATGGAACCTTATGAATGGGATTTCTGTACACTGCTGAAAGAACTTGTACACGAAGGCGAAGTACCAAGCCGCATTAATGACGCCACCCGGCGTCACCTACAATGAAAAAGGGGCTTATTGGGCCGAAAACAAGCCGGAAATCGAAAAAGCCGTGAAAGCAGCCACAGAAGTCGATTACATCATCGCCTGCATCGGTGAAAATTCTTATTGTGAAACTCCCGGCAACCTGACTGACCTGACCCTCTCGCGCAATCAGCTCGATTTAGTAAAAGCACTGTCTGCTACGGGAAAACCCGTCATCCTTATACTGAATGAAGGCCGTCCCCGCCTCATCAATGAAATAGAGCCGATGGCAAAGGCCGTAGTAGACATCATTCTGCCGGGAAACTACGGAGGAGACACCCTTGCCAACCTGCTCAGCGGTGATGAAAACTTCAGTGGAAAGCTGCCCTTCACCTATCCGAAAGAAATCAACTCACTCATCAACTACGACTACAAGGTGAGCGAGGAAGTGGAAAAAATGGAAGGGGCCTACGACTATGACGCGGTTGTATCCGTGCAATGGGCTTTTGGGTACGGACTAAGCTATACCAGCTTCAGCTATAGCAATCTGAAAGTAAACAAGGCAAACTTCACAGCCGATGACGAGCTTATCTTCACTGTGGACGTAAAAAATACAGGAAGCCGTGCCGGCAAAGAAAGTGTTCTCCTTTTCAACAGTGCCCTCATAGCTTCAATGACCCCCGACAGCCGTCGCCTGCGAGCTCCCAATCGGTAGTCTATATTGCCAGTCTCCCATTTACTACATTCCCTATTTAAGCAACAATTCCTGCAATACTGCATTTTAAATTCTTGCTTACTAAAACTTATTCGTCCGACAGCCGTTGAATTATCGTCCGACAGTTGTCGGACGAATCTGCAACAGCTGTCGGACGATAATTCAACAAGTATCGGACGAATAAATCTTAGCAAAGAAAAAGATAGATGGCTTACCGCTTGATTTATTTGTGAGTACCCGCGTACACAATCAGTACCTTCCCCAAAGAATCAAGTTGCCAATGAGTTCTCATGAGCTTGTCATTGCAACTTCAAGAATGGTAACGTATTTCCACCGGTAGACAATGGCAGCTTGCAGCACATCGTTGGGTTTCACGGACGACTGTATGTTGGTAAACGTAAAGCCACGGGTACTGAGACGCTCCTTCAGTAATGCCTCCACCTCCTTCTCCATCATCCACTCCACGCTCACTACCGGCCAGATTGACGATGATGCCCGTCTGTCCCGAATCAATACCGGTCATTTTTGGAGAAAAGAAGGCCTCCCTTCAGCGCAAGTCCCTCGGTACGGGTAGTGCCGGATGCCGTGATACGGATGTCACTGTTTACCCAGAAACAGATGCGCAGAGCTGTAATATCACTGCCGATGAAATCTTCTGCTTTGCCGGCGCCTTTACTTCCTTCTCGCAAGATACTCGATGGCATAAACCGGCCAGCGGGGAACTTTGCGGATATTTGTACGGACAGCAGGAATATCGCACAGCAGGAAGAGGGCGGCAAGGCCTAAAGCGAACCAGATAACATAGCCATAGACCTGCTTCATTGCCACCATCATCATGGAGTGCAGGAAGTCGCGGCCAACGTATTCGCCGAGGTTGAAGTGCGCCATATCCAAATGCGTGAGAGTGAGTTGCTGTCCGTAGCTCATCATGTTGTCGTTCATAAAGTGCGAGAAGATAGTGGTATAAATGCCATAACCTGCCGCTCCTGCCAGATACATGTGGAGGATGTTGAACACGAACAAGCCCATGAAGAACTGCTCAAGACTTGGCACTGATTCGTCTAAAGCCCACATCAATGTCGGGGCAAGGATGGCATACGCAAATCCTCGCAAAAAGATGGCAAAGCGGTACTGCTCGATATTGACGTTTATGTCAAGCGTGAAGTACATCAGCATGCCATAGAGTGCGATACCGATGAAGGCAATGCCGAAGAGTTTCCACACCTTCCACTTCTTGACTTTCAGCCAATAGAGATCGAGCAGGATACCGAGGTACATGCCGGGAAGTGCCCACATATACTGCGACTCTTTGGTCAGCTCCTCCAGCCGGATGACTTCGCTGTAGAGTATCTCTTCCATCGTGTGTTCAGCACCGAAAGCGAGTTCGGCAAAGAAGGTGACGAGGAGGATGGGAACAACGTTGCGACGTGTAAAAAGACCAAGCTCGATGTAGGGGTAACGGTAGTAGCGCAAGCGGTAGAGCACAATGCCGGAAAGCACAATGGCAGCACCGAACAGAAGGCGTATGCGGAGGGTATCGAACCACATGAAATAGTCGCCGTACACCACAATGTACGACACCACGAGCATCAGTCCGCAGATGAGCAATGCTCCCTGAAAGTCGATACCTTTGAGCGACAGACGCTGGGGCATGGGACAAAACGGACGGCAGAAGATGGCCTGCGTGAGCAATACGAACGACATAGTGCCGATGGTGAAGACGTGCATCATCTGCCATGTGAAATGATGACCGAACCAGGCGGCAAGCCATCCGCTACCCTCGATGGCGGTGAGCAGGATGATGTGAAGCACGGGGAAGAAAACGGCAAAATCGCGTCGGGGGGTAATCCAAAGCTGGATGTTGCTCATGCACTCGAACGTGCCCTGTATCTTAGCCATTCCGGCTATGAAGCACACTATCATGAGCACAGGCATCGACTGGCAATGCATCGTCAGCACATTGCATACGGCAAGAACGATGGCAGAACCGCAGAGCAACTGCTTGTTGGTGAAGCGGAACTTCATGCGGAAAAGCATAGGAAAATAGACAGCCATGCCCGCGAGGGTGGCATAAAGCAGAAAGAGCACGTCCTCGATCATGAAGTCGGTGGTGCCACGAATGCCATCCAGTGCACCAAGGTAGATGCCACCGCCGAACTGGAAGCAAAAGGCGGTCAGCACGTACAGCCACGGCTGTATCCGGCGAGGCACCCATCCCTTCATCATAGGCATGGAAAAGCCCATGCCGGGTGGAGGGCCACCGGCGCTCTTCATAAAGAATTCAGTCAATTGTCCCATTACTCCTCAACGATACATTCCACATTATAACCGCCCTTGAGCCTGGCAACATCAGCATTCTCATCGAGCTTGATGCGTACGGTGACGCGCTGTTCGACCTTCACAAAATTACCCGTGGCATTGTCGATGGGAATAAGTGAGAAGGCACTGCCGGTAGCATCAGAGATACGTTCCACCGTACCCGTATATTGTATACCGGGAACGGCATCGGCTGTAATCTCAGCCTTACCACCCACCTTGATGTGAGGCAACTGGCTTTCCTTGTAGTTTGCCTCAACCCAACGTTCACCATTGTCAACAATACTCACCAGTACCTGGCCCGGATTGACAAGCTGACCTACGTGAATATCCTTCGTACCAACGGTACCGTTACAAGTGGCAATGATGTAGCAATAGGAGAGGTTGAGACGGGCGAGGTCGACGGCACGACGAGCCAGTTCGATGCCCTGCTCCGAAACGGAAAGGTGATGCCCCTGTTCGGCCACAACAGCCGACTGCATCTGACGTGAACGAACCGCCTGCTCGTAGGCTGCCTTGGCACTCAGATAGCCCGTATGTACTTTATCATATTGTTGTCGGGTAACAGCATCCTGACTGAGGAGCTTCTTGAAACGAGTATCCTCACGCATGGCATTCTCCATCTGTACACGTGCGGATTCGATGCCGGCTTCGGTAACGGTCATGCTTGTCTTGGTGGTAACGATGCTGCTTGCCGTTCCCTGCGAACCGTGTTCGGCACGGATAAGGTCGGTCTCGGCTTGGGCCAGTCGCAAGCGAAATTCGGCATCCTCGATGATGGCAAGCGTATCGCCTTTCTTTACTTGCTGGAAATCCGCGAACCGTACCTCACGGATGAAGCCTTGCACACGGCTGCTCTGAGGCACGACGTTCTGGCGTACACGGGCATTGTCGGTAAATTCTCCACCGCCGAAGTGCATAAACTGGCTCACCACATAAACGGCTCCACCCAAGAGGCAAAGCACGATGAGCGCATTGTATAAATAGATGTGTATCTTGTTCTTTTCCATTATTATAAAGTATTTGTTACGTATTTGAGTGTATAGAAATTATAAAGCATGCTGATGCGGGCATTGACCAGTGCCATTTCGGCGGAGAGTTTCATGTTGGAGGCATCGACCATGTCGGTAAGGAGTGCAAGGTCGTTCTGATAACGGTTCTGCACCACGGAGTAGTTCTGATTGGCAAGTTCCACCTGCTTCTGCTGTGTCTTCACCTCGGTGTAGGACGTAAGGAGGTTGGTGTAGTTTGCCTGTACAGCATTCTCCACACCCTCACGAGCCAAGGCGAGCGCTTCCCTCGACTGCCGATGCTCTGTACGTGCCTTGCGGATGTGGTGTTTGTTCTTCCAAAGACTGCCAAGGCTGAACTTTACGCCTATCCCGACAAACCACACGTTTACATTGCAATCCTTCGGGATGAGGTCTTGTGTATAAGGACCAAAGAGATGATTCTCTGCCACGACAGCCACCGAAGGCAATGACTCCGCCTTTGCCTGCTTCACCTTCTGCTCTGCAAGATTTGTGGCAACCGTTGCCTGGCGGATACCAAGATTGTTGTCCGTTGCCGTCTGCTGCCATGTGTCTTGAACGGCGATTGCCGAGAGTGCGTCTATTTCTGTGTTGAGCTCATTCTTATCGGGAACTATAACCGTCTGCTCCGGTAAATGAAGCGTTGTAACCAGTTGATGGTTGATGATGGTAGAGGCATCGGTGAGCTTTGTCAGTGTGAGTTCAAGACTCTGCAACTGGAATTCATAGCGAGTGATGTCGTTCTGCAAAACAGTACCCTGCTCACGGCGGGCTTTCATTTGGTCAATCTCCTTCTGCGTAAGTGCGATATTCTGACGCACCACTTCTATCTGATTGCCTAACTTGTAGAGGTCAAGATAGTAACCCGTCAACAAGAAGCGCACCTCCTGGCGGTTCTTCTCCACATCGAGTTCTGCCATCTCCTTGCCCAATTCTGCCATGCGGATGCCCGAACGGATAGCGCCACCGGCATACACAACCTGCGACACCTGAGCCGTGAAGCTATTTCCCCAATGGGGGGTGTCCTGCTTACCGTTTGCCACGGGAATAGCTCCCATACCCGGCACGATGTAATCGGTCGTTCCATCGGTCGAAAAACCTCGCGACAGCATGAAGGCATTGCCCGTATAACTGCCCTGAAGGCTCAAATCCACACTCGGCAGCAAAGCCGATTTGGCTGCTGCCACCCCTTCGCTGGCTGCCTGCAAAGCCACCTCACTCACCCTCACCTTCTGACTCTGTTGGTCAGCAAGATTGTAAAGTGCCGTGAGTGTCATCGCCTGCACAGCCTTGTCTTGTGCATATATATGCACAAGACAAGGCTCTCCGGCCATCAGAGCGACAGCCAGAGCAGAATAAACCATAAGTTTGTTCATGAAATAAAAATAGATGTATTGTTGTTCATTATTTTTTCCTCTAACCGTTAACTATAAGCCGTTAACCTCTGTTCATTCCCTCGGAAATACTAATAATGAACCATAAGAGTCCGGACAGCACAACATCTGCCACAATGCGCTACAAACGGCCTCATCAGGGAATATAAAAAAGATGAGAACCGAATTTCGAGCACTATTGATTAAGAAATCCGGTGCAAAAGTACAAATAAAAAGTCGAAATAGGGTTAAAAAAAGTCGGTAAGTATCAAAAATTAATGTTTGAAAAGCATGGTATCATCCTTTTTCTTATTGACAATTTTGGCGTTTCAATGTTGCAATGCGTAATGCCACTCCAAACGCCTTTTAAATGGGTATTTCTCCGGCACCGAGGAACACCCTCTCCGACACCGGGGAACTCTGCCTTCCCTGGTGCCGGAAAACAAAAAAACGCATTGCCTATATAATTACAGAAAATCAGCTTATTCAAATCTGTTCTTATTTCTCTGCCAATAGCTGCACAGATTCATCCGTCATGTGATGGTCTGCTGTCAAGCTCCAGTCATTGTTCTTTTCGTCCCATTCGTAGCTGAGGTAGCGCAAGACACTGCTGTCGGTCTGCCGATAGACGGCTTTCTGCTTGATGTCGGTGTAGGCATTGCTTTGCTCGTTCCAGAGGGCGTATTCCACAGTGACGTCGTCCGTATAGAAGAAGTTAAGACTGTGGTGCTTCTCAAAGCTTTGCGTGGATTCGTTCCATTTCAGCACTTCTTTTTGGGAGATGCGACCGGAGTTGTCGTAAATGTAATTGTACTTCAGGTGGCGGTGCAGGAATTTCTGATTCTCCACTTTGAATACGGTTTGTGTTTCCACACGGCCGTCGTTGGTTTCGGTATTATAGGCAAAGTTGTCTGTACGGTTAACGGCTGCTGCGCTTACTACGTTTACTAAAGAGGTCATTGCGATGATTGCTGAAATTACTAAAGTCTTCATAATGGTTCTATTTTTTAAGTTATACATTTTGTTTCAAGTTCTTGTCTTTGGGGGAGTTGTTCCCTTTTGACATTGCAAAGATAGGAGGTGGTAAAAAGCTTTTAGGTTATCGTTACGTTAATGTTAGGTTAACGGAGATATTTATTACTTTTGCGCCCAAAACAAGAACAAAATGAAAACACGTTTCCTCTTATATCTTTCCTTTTCCAATCTATCGGAGACGTAACTGGATAGGCATACAGCAGACTGTCACCACATCTACTATTGAGAAGTACCATCTTTCTTCTATGTCGTCCCAAACGGTTCGGACTTTCTTCGCTTCGAAAAGCTTGATGGCATTATGCTGGGGCATGATATTATGTTTTCAATTCTTTGTTTTAAGCTCTTTGATTGGGTCCTCGTTATGTGACAGAAACAATGCTCTTTCTTCAATTTAATCATAATTTCTGTTTTATTGCATCAGTTGACATAGTCTGTTTTCTTAGGTATAGTACAAAATATATGATTATTTTGACTTAAAACAAATCGCAGTCAATAAATCACTGCACATCATATGACAATAGGGAATAGCCTGCACCACAGACCATCCCCTATCACCTTAATTTTACTTGTGTGACTTCCTCTTACTTCACCACACCGTCCGTCATCGTAAAGCCTTCCAGAGAGCCGGCTTTCACCTGAATACAAATCACACTGATGGCGCTGTCTGCCGCAGCCGACAATTGGCGTTCTCCTGCCGGAGCCACGCGAAGCCAGTCACCCGCCTGCAGTTCTACGGTTTCTCCGTCAACCACCATGGTGCCGCGTCCGGAGAGGACGGCATAAATTTCTTCATTTTGCTTGTGCGAATGCACAAAAGGTACTCCTGCACCAGCCGGCAAATTGCTGATAGATACTTCTGCACCAGTCAGATTCAATGAATCGTGCAACTCGACACGTGCCTCGCCTGCGGGCACATTTACTTTCTGATAGTTCTTCATAATCACTTCTCCTTAGTATGTTTTGATTTACGGCTGCAAAGTTAGCCAACTACCAGACATCGTACAAGAAGGCACTTGAAGCTCAGTTAGTTACCTCCATGTTACCATTATTGGCAAATAAGGAGTTAGAAAAATAAGATTAACAAAAATTATTACTATTTTTGCCGAAAAAGCAAATATCGACTAAACTCTATAAAACATGAAGATTCTGAAAAAAATTTCAAAAGTAATAGTCATCGTAATGGCTGTACTGGCAACCATTTGGTGTGGTTTGTATGTTTATGCCAACTATTTCTATAATGACAAGCAGATTGATGTAGAAAACTTCTACATCGCGGAACTACCGTTACCCCCCTCGCAGTTTGAAGAAGATTTCAAAGAAATACACCAGATTGTCATGGAGAATTATTCATTATACCAAGCCAAGCATCTGAATATGGATTCATTGTATCAAGCTTGTGACGCCCGCGTTCGCCAGGCGCAGACCACCACAGACTACGGACTGATAGTGCAGGAATACATCTCTGCCTTACAATGCGCCCACGCCATTACCTGCTACAAGAGGTACACAGCCAATCAGCGCGTAGCCTTTATAGAGGATTCCTTGTTCGTTGACAAACCCAGTGACTATCTGACAGAATACGGCTTCCAGGACAAAGACCGGATTATAGCTATCAACGGACTCCCCTATAAACAATGGATTGAACAGAACGAAAAATATACCGAAGCATCTACCGTCCCCCACAGACGGCTCCGTACAGCCTATGATGCGTTCCGTAGTTATGCAGACACCCTAAGAAACTATACACTGCTGAGAGGGGGCGATACTCTGACCGTCACCCTTCCCTTGAAACAAAGGGACTATTTTCCGGATAACGAAGAACAAACTGTGGAGAGCAGGATATTACAAGACAGCATTGGTTACCTTACCATCAAAACCATGATGAACCCCGTCATGGAAGATTTCAAGGCGGTCTATCCCAAAGTCAAGGATTTACCATACCTCATTATAGACGTACGTAGAAACGGCGGAGGAAACAGCATGAATGGAGTAAACATCTGCAAGTACTTCATCCGCGAAGCACAACCACACTGCGTCAGCAAGAGCTACATCATGCAACCCGAAGCCGACGCCTATAAGGGTAAAATCTATCTGCTGACCGACACATATACGCTCTCTGCTGCCGAGAGCTTCACACTCGACATGAAGGAAAGCGGAAATGTCACCCTCATCGGCGAAGCTACCGGAGGGGATACCGGCAATGGCCCCCGTCCTTTCTGTACCAAACAGCGGACCTATTTCCGTATCCCTACCCGCCAGCCGGACGTCTCTTCTAAAGGTTTCCCCATGGAAGGTATAGGCATACCGCCCCATCATCAAGTATCCCAAACCGTAGCAGATTTCATGAAGGATGAAGATACAGTGCTGAATTATGCTGTCGGACTGATAACAGAGAAACAATAATACATTTCCTCAACGAAAAAGAGCCAAGTATCAAAGGTGTGTCACCTCACGATACTTGGCTCTTTTGTATTTGATATATTATCCTTTATTTGGTACTTGCCAACATCAAAGCCGCATTGCTGTCATTCAGTTCGTAAACGGTAGTTTGCGTATAGCTGTCGTAACCATTAGTTCTACTGTTCCAACGGGCATAGTTCAACTCAACTTCACTGTCAGTGTATTCAACATCCAGCTTGAAATAAGGCACCCAGGCTTCCTTTACGCTATCCCACTTGAAAGCTTCCTTGCTCGTCACACGGTTCTCAGTGTCATAAGTGTAAGTGTAGCGGAGGTGACGGAAAAGGTGTCCGTCCTCATTGCGGAAGATAGTCTTGGCGGTCATCAGTTCGCCGGTCATCTCCTCGTTTTTCACATAATCGGCAGGAGTTGCCGCACTTGCAGAAAAGTTCATTACACTTGCCATTACCACTGCCATCATTACCACTGCTTTTGAAAATACTGTTGCTTTCATAATCGTTATTTTTTATTGTTATTACTTCTTTCTCTGAGGAGGTTGTTGTTTCGTAACCGCCTTCGCCTATATATAGTCAATCTGCGTGCCAAAGAATTAAATCACTGATTATCAAAGAATAACTATTTTATAGTAATGTCCATTTTCGGACAACTGTCCGCACAAAAACGAACAGCAAAACAAAAAATAAACGAAATATCATGAAAGTATTTCTACATTAGCAATAATATTATGTAACAGTAGTAAACTGTTTGATGATTGTCCCTACAAAAAGCTGATTTATACTTATCTTATCTCAATGGCGGCATCTGAAAACGTGGTGGGGCAATAGTCGCTCCGCCACTGCCTCCTCTATTATCAAAGACGGTGTTACGCAGAATCTCATACAAGATTCCACCTACATCCAGACTTAATTTAAACTTGTCGAAATTATAATAGGGAATCACAACGGGAACCGTCTCCCAACGACCGCGATAAGCATCGTAATAACGTTGTACTCCAACTTCCATACCAAAACGTTCGGACATATCCAGAGACATGGTGGCACCGTAGCGGTGGGTATCCATCCCGTAAGTATTTCCTATGGCATACGAACCGAAAACCTTAAAAGCTACACGGTCCGAAGCCTGATACCGCAAAGCTCCCGAAGTATTGAAAGCCTGCCCGGTGGAATGAATCATATTTATCTTCATGGCATCTACGCCAAGCTGGAGCGTCAGCCTTTGGTTAAAGGCATGCTGATATCCCAGGGAAGCATTGTTGAAACGTCCGATACCCGGTACGCTGGTCTGCCCACCGGAACCGAATAACATACCGTGAGGAAACTGTCTTAATACACCGCTTGTACTGTAATCTCCCCGAAATAGCAGGGAAGGATTGGTCTGATAAGGCAGACGAAGAGACTCTTTCAGTGAAAAATCGGGCAGGGAATAGGAGTACTCCGGATGAAACATGGAAGAAGGGGCAGAGTTTTCAGAAGGAAGCTCAAAAGGAGAGAATAGAGATTCATTGAATTCCGGCTGTATCTGTATACTGTCACGAATGAAACGTACACTGTCTTCCTGCGCAAAAAGCAATTGCGGCACAAAAGCCAACAGCAGGCAGATTCCCAAACGGCCACCAAGACAAGAGATACTGACTTTCCGTTTTATACGCATATACCCTCCTTCTTTATATTCATATAATACTGCTATACAAAAATAACGAAAATAAACCAGAAGAACAGTACATGTACTGCTAAATTATTGCAATATAGAAGGATACATTATTAATTTTCTATCAGTATCAATCCTACTCCTTTCACTGTTTTAATGGTTACCGACTCGTCTTCCGAAAGAAATTTCCGAAGTTTCGTCACAAATACATCCAGGCTGCGGGAAGCAAAGTAATCATCTTCCGTATTCCAGAATTTATCCAAGATAGCTTCCCGGCGGATAACGTCTCCCCGCTTCTCACAAAGCATCTGCAACAAACCTGTCTCGCGCACAGTCAAAGTCTTGTTTACACCCGAAGCATGTTTCAAAGTGGCATGTGTGGCATCCAACACATATTCCTTGCCTATCTTGTAGCATTGACTCGTGTCTTTCGATTTTTCGCCTTTGGAAAGCTTCAATAAGGCGTGGACATGTGCATCCAGTTCTTCGGGAATGAACGGTTTCTTTATATAGTTATTGGCACCGATTTCATAACCTTTTACCACATCTTTAGGAGATATCAGGGCAGAGGAGAACAGAATCGGAGTTTCCCCATCTGTCTCGCGGATACGCTTCACCATCTCGTAACCGTTCATAACGGGCATTTCTATATCAGATACTATCACATCAGGATGTTGTTCTTTCCACTGTTTCAAGCCCTCCTCGCCATTGGCGGCAGCAATCACTTCATAACCGCCTATCATATCTTCCAACCCGCCCTGAACTATATATCTCAAGCTTGCATCGTCTTCTACCAACAATAACTTTATCATAATGCGTTTATTATATATTGCAAAAATAAGGAAAAGAATGAATGCAACAGTCATATTGCTATAAAATAAACGAGGAAAACAACGCCTCTTAACCTAATATTAACGTAGCGATAACTTATGAAGCATGTGCCCCACTCTACCTTTGCAACATCAATACAAAAAATCCACACTATGAAAGCAGATATTTCAATAACAAAAAGCCGAAAAGGGACAGAGATAGTAGTTTCGGGCAAGAGGATTAATAAATACGGCATCATAGCTGCCATAGTATTTGCAGTACCAATGCTGATTCTGTTTCAGTCGATACATGGAGAAACAACCAGCCATCTATCGCTGGTCAGATTCTTCATGTGTATATTGGCAGCTGTCCTGGTAAATCTATTCCTACATAAACTGTTGTTCAGATTGTTTTCGCCGATACGCATGTGGCAATATCGCACCACATGCCTGCTGCCCTTCCTGCTACTGGGTATATTGCCCCTTATATATGGTATGACAAGTGGCAATTATGATGTCACACGATTTGGAATATTACTGGCTGTCATGAGTTTCGACGACCTTTACATCCTCTGGCAATTACGCTCATTCGGTGGAGGCTCCTATATTACTGACAAATCAGAAGGATTGAATTTCCACGTGTGGTAAATTTATACAGTCTCAATAGGAAAGTAGAGTGTAAATTCACTGAAGCACCCCTCTTCACTTTCCACTTCTACCCTGCCGCCATGTGCCAGCATCACCTGCTGTACATAATTCAGGCCCAGACCAAAACCTGCAGCACCGCCCCTTCCACTTCGCCCGACTGCTGCAGAACGTTCAAAACGGTTGAAGATAAGAGACTGGTCTTTTAAGGGAATACCCAATCCGTTGTCACACACCTTTATCTTGCAGAAGCCTTTCTCCGATTCGCAAATAATATCTATCTTTACCTCTTCATGGGAATATTTAATGGCATTGTCCAGCAGATTGCCCAACACTTCACGCAAACAGAAGGCATCGGCATACACCATTTCACAACGATGATAAACGGTCGTAAATTCTACCCTTTTGCTGGTTTTCAGAGAAATTTTGGCAATTATATCATCAAGTAAAGGCCGCAAAGGCACCTCTTCCTGATGGAGCTCCAAATGTCCCTCATCCAGCTTGGTAAGTACCAGTACACGATTGGAAAGGGTAAGCAGATGCTCACACTCTTCCATCATCGCCTGCCGGTATTTCTCTTCTTTTCCAGGCTTACCGGACAATTTGCCGCTATTCAGAATATGAGCTCCCATCAGGATGGAACTCAGAGGAGACTTCATGTCGTGTATCATAGCATAAGTAAAATCCTTCTGGAATTGCTCCAAATGCCGCTGTGTACGCAAAACTTTCACCTGGCCGAGAATACAGTCCAACACCACCAAAAACATCACCCAAAGAGGCAGAAACAGATACCATACGGAACTTATGACGTAGCGATACGGATTCTTCACCACACCTTGTATACAAAGGATGCTGTCCTCCTTCAACGGTATAAACCGGGAAGAAATATCCTGATATTTTGCCGAGGCATATCCTGCTTCCACCACTGTACTATCGGAGGGAGCGTAGTACTGGCAGATACCACTCGTATAGGTCATTCCCAAGGCTTCCAACCTGGAAGCAAAAGCAGAATCGAGGTACTGCACGGAGAGAGGAAGTTCCATTCCGCTTTCATTGATGCTGCGCTGCATAATCAAAGCAGAGCGTAGTCGATAATTCAAATCGACCGGATTGTACATATGTACCACTCCAAAGCGGTTCACCTTATACTTCGACTGCTCTTTCTCCAGAAATTCCCTTTGCTCCTTTGCAAAAGGCGATTCAACACTCTCTTCCCATTCATCCTTTCCATCCCTATCAGTCTGTTCGTAGAGCAAAGAAAGGCGGCGTTTCAAGACCTCGTCATAAAAAGCTGCTTCAAAACAATCATTTACCTGATAGGCAGTTTCTTTGAAAGAAGCACGGTACAGATAGACAAACCAGACTACCATCAGCAGACAGCCGGCAATCAACCCGACAATCGAAAAGACTTTAAAAGAATATTGCTTGCGCACCTGCCGCTGCCGTTCGCTTTGCTTAGCTCCCGTAAGCGTATGTTCTGTCATGTCCAGCAAATGTTGCCCCGAGGCTTCTATATCTGCCCACCGGCTCTCCGATATCTGACTACGTACCTCACCTATCGGCAACCTCATCTTCTCTGCCAGCACATAAAAAGCAGACCGCTGCTTCTCAATATCATTACCTTGTTTAAGTATGGAATCCATTTGCCTGGCCCAACTGTACACCAGAAAAACAACCAAGAGAAGCGTAGGAAGGAACAAAAAGACTATATCCTTGACAAGCGGTATAAAAGGAGAAAACATGACAGCTTCAATGGCCTCTCCTTTCTTCTCATTCAACCAGGCTTTTTCCGAAAGAACAGACTTGAACCGTACATATACCGAACGCTTGCTTCTGTCCGTCGCAGGACGGATATTTACAGTCCGGTCTATATTTTTCCATTTCAGTTTCTTCTCTACCAACCTCGCCATCACATCTAATGGAATGGCGACATGATATACATCTTCGAGAAAGGAAGCTGCCTGCTGATAGTTTAAAAACATCTCATCTTCGAAAGACCTGATACTGTCTTTGGATAGATACGAGTAAAAAGGGATAGTCATGTCAGGAAACGGTAAATTATTAATCTCGTTGTCTACCGTTTCGATAAAAGCCAGACGAAAACATTCGTTCAGTGCGCGTTCTGCCTCTTTCTTGGTATTGTCGTAAGCATACATCATACCACCAATCTGCACCACAATTACCAGTAGCAGCCCTACAATAGAAAGGATATAGAGTGAACGAAATTTCATCTTACCTATTATTTTGAGGACAAAGATAGCATTTTATCATAGAAAAAGAACTGATACAAAAAAGATAGCCTTGGACTTTTATTTATCCAAAGCTATCCATACAAGTACAATCCCTGCGATAGAGACGTCTACAGAATTATTTGCGAAGAGTCAACTTATCAATCCCAAAGAAACCGGTATCATGTCCCGGAGCCAGTGCAATCGACTCAATCTGCAACTCATTCTTTCCTTTTTCCAAATTGACCCGTCCAAGATTCACCAGAAGCAGAGACACTTCTCCATTGGTCAGACTGACTTCCGGAGTAATCACCTTATCATTTATACGAAGGGCAAATGTACCATAATCAGGCGCCACAGTGAACTGTATTTTCGCATAATAAGTTCCTTCCACTTCACTGTCAAAAACCAATGACAGCTTATCTCCCGGTTTAAACTCTTTCCAGTAGAGCTGCATACCCTCACTCCACAAGGGGTGGAAGTTGGTCTGCAATTCAACGGAACCCATATGCCCCGGACGAGGCTGCATGACTTCGCCCTCCACAACCAGACTCATCCCTGAACCGAAAATATCTGACGGTTGGTTGGCAACCCGTTCGCGTACATCGCTCACAAAGGGTTTCGGCTGTATTTCGCCTCCGGGAAGCATATACCAGAAGGTTATCGGAGCATAATTAAGGTGTATATTCGACCAATCGAATAACTCCATGTCAAAGCGCAGGCTCCGGGTAAACGGAATCGCATCCAAACTACGAACACGGGTATTCTGCGCCAAACCTATGTGAGCATAACAACCATCTCCTATGGGTTGGGCAACAAAAGGATGGTTTATCCACGGTTCATAGCGCCCCCAGGCATAGCCATAATAATCTTCTGTACCCGTTCCAAAGTGTGACGGAAAGGTTTCACCGTCCACATACACCTTTTCATCTCCTTCTCCCCACCAACCCAAGTTGGGGTTATAGACAGTAACCGCATCTCCCACATACACGCCCCTACCTTTAAGATCGGCAAACGTAAGGTCCTGGGCAAACTCATCGCCCCGGGCATGGATATGCGTAAACTGCTGCCATGTGGTACCAAAGTGCATGGAGCGCTCATCCCACTGCCACTTTCCACTAACTGCAGCAGCCTTGGATATCTCCACCGGCTGTTCCCCATAATTGGTCAAGGTAATCGTACAGTTCCGCTCGAAAGGCATCACCCACCATGCACTCATCACATCATCCTGTACGGCCCGCGTATACCACGTACCAGTTGCAACGGGATAATAGCCTACCCCAAAAAACTCACCGACCGGAGCCCAGACAGTTGGTTCCCCATCAAAGGCAATGGACAAGACCGTAGAGCGAAGTGCTTGGCGACGGTCATCAGCATCAATCCGCATCGAAAGACGACGAATGGCACGAGAGCCGTCAATCGTAAAACTACGGCTTTCACCCGGAGCCAGAGAAGTCGCCAAATTGAGCGTACTTTCTCCTCCCGCAAGCGGAGTATCAATACCAGGTGTTCCTTCCGACAGCTTCTTATTGACAGCAGCTATCAGCCGGGCATTCTTCTTCAACTCTTTGGCCGAGAAAGAAATCACCTTGACCGGAGAAGTATAAGTGCGGTAATTGATAGCATAGTATACAATGGTCTTACTCTCAATTTTCCCCTCCGGAGTAATCTTCAAGTCCGGCGATTCGATAGTCACCTTGCACCGCTTGGCATAAGGTATGGGCAAATATAAATTATGCCCTCTTTCTTCCATCGGAGCCTCATCGGGTACTGAAGTTGAAAGAGGTTCTCCACAAAGGACTTGTCCGCTCAATATATCACGTACATTGCCTTCAATTACCGGTTTTTCCTCATTGTCTATGTAGATACGCAGAGTCCCTTGTCCCCGATTTATGCCGGAGAAAGTCATCCAGAAACGAACCATGGCACCGGGGCCTTCGGCATCCATCATCACATATTCCGTCCTCCCTCCGTTCTCTTCCTGGCGGATAAACTGTCCTTGGTCGAAATTACCAAACCAGGCACGCTTATCCGTCATGTTATGCGAACTACGGTCGTAGCTGCTGAACTGCTTACACGTATAGGCATTTTCGGGCCAACGCGCCAGCACGGAACGGTCTGTCATCTCATGCAACAATGTCTTAAGAGAGATAACCGGGTCGGCCATAGCCAAACCGCTATAGAGAAATATCAACTGAATTACAAAAACTAGTTTTTTCATCATAACCGATTATTTTAGTAAATCTCCATCTCATTGATGCGTAACACCCTTCCTCCTGCATGCTGCATAGGACGGGTTATCATCAAGCGTACATAGCGTACCTGCGCCGGAGTGTCAATCATACGTGATACGACATTCTGCCGGTTTCCATCTATATTGTCAAGTGTCTTCCATTCTTCAGTCTGGCTGTTTCTGCCTTGCAGGAAGCAAGCGGAAGTAATGTACCCTTTGTCCTCACGGCCTGCATTCACCAGTTTCCAACCGCTCACAGTTTTCGCCTCACCCAAATCAAAATCCACATAGTTCAACGCACTTCCCACTTCACACCATTTGGTATCGACATCCCCGTCAACGATACGTTCGGGCTTCTCATTATCATTAAAATAGCCGGAATAGGCGATAATCTTCGCACCCTTCAACAGGTTTTCTTTTTCCACCTCCACACTGTTCAACTCCATCTCATTGTCACGGATGGCTGTATGGAACAAGCTAGTGGCAACCTGGACGGGTTTCAGAGTTTCCTCCACCAATGTGGCAGCAAAAAGAACAACCTTTTCATTCTTCGGAAGTATAAGGCTGGCAGCACCTGCCGGAATATCGACACCGAACTTGAACATATAGGTAAACTCATAGGCCTCATCGGCTGTAGGAGAGTGGCGGTGAGTTCCCACATAAGCCACTTCGGCATCCTTCAGATAACCTTTGGTATGTCCCGAATGTCCCCACTGTCCGACAAATCCGGTATAGGAAGGTACAATGACCTCACTCTTGTTCCCTCCGCACCGGAAAGTGGCGGCATAGTCCCCGTCCGTAGCGGCAGCCAGAAAATACAGTTTATTATACTTTTTACCTTCCGGTAGAACAATAGTATCACCATTGCACGTCATTCCGTTGGCGGCATCTTTCTCGCCGAGCTGGAAAGGAATCCCGTTTACAGTCAGGGATTCGGGCAACAGTTCTGCCGCAAACGAATAACCCGACTCAAAATCAGCTTCACCGCGGAACTCGTTGAATGAGGAACATTTACAGTTATAGGACAACGGTAAAGAGGCATACTGCAATTGATAAGCGTCCTCGCCCGATGACTTCAAACGTACCTTGAATGTCTTTATAGAATAAGGCTTTATACTTACAGACAGCCCGTTTCCACTGAATTCGGCCGAACCGATACTCTTTTCAGTGCCATCCGCTTCGTAGGCACTGGCAATTTCGCCTGCAAAAGAAAGTACCGCATCCTGCACCTTCTCACCGCCTATCTCATAGACACGCACTACATACTCATCCGAGTTCTCGGCTTTCTTCAATGCCTTGATAATGACATTGCGGTTATTGGAAGAGACGAAAGAGAACTCCTTACCCAATGTACCCCTATGTTTATCGGTACGGAAAGCTTTCAGCTTCTGGTTCAATATCTCCGCCTTCTCTATGGTGACAGCCTTGTCAAGTCCACCGGCATGACCCACCAGACTGTATGTAAAGCAATGATGCCCGAAGTCCTGGCGGTTCTGGTAAGCATAATCCTTGTCTGTTTCGGGGGTATGCAGCAGGGTCAGGCGGAGGGTGTTGTCGTCCGGCTTGTCCCAGCCGTATTTGCTGTCATTCAAGACAGATATGCCATAGTTTCCACTACGGTCAGTCAAATCGGCCCAATACTGTGCATAGACTTCGTAGGCAGTCTCCGTATTGTTGCCCCGCCTCACACTTCCAAGTCCCAAATCGTAGGTGGCTTCCGTATTTGCCATGTTCAAAGGAAATTCGGCCTTCAATAAAGCATTGGACAACTGCCAGTCCACCTCATTGTAAAAGTCTATGCGGTCGGCACGGCTACCCTCATACAAACGGATGTACTGCTTGAAGAGTGACTCTCCATAACGTTTCTCGATGCAGAGTGACTTGCGCAGCTCACCATCCTCCACCAGTGTCATCTTCACATCCTCTGTGATGGAAACCGGTTCCCGGTCTATAGTCTCCTTCAAGATCTCCCAAGCAGGCCACATGTAGGACTTGTTCTGCGTGAAGAGTGCCAGACGAATGGATTTACCGGGTTTCACCAGCTCCTTGCCGTTCTTCTTGTCAAACAACGAAACGATATCACCCTTTGTATCCAGCGTTATCTTATAAATGGAATTCTCCAATGCATTGGAATCCACAGATACCCGGGTGTCAGCCGACGGACCAGAAGTACGGACATCATATACCGCATAACCGGTAGCGGGCACAATAGCCTCTATCAAGAGTCTGGCTTTACCGTCAGCATAGGACAGCAATTGGGCGGCCACTTTCCGGCCATTCATATCATATACGGTAATCCCTTTCGGTTTCTTTGGCAAGGCAAGTTCCACCTCTGCCATATCGGCAACCTGGAATCCAAGCGCATTGTAAAGCACCACCGGTATCCCTTTCACCCTGGTATCCATCTTTCTTGCCACAGCGTCAATGGAGGAAGTAAGAATACCGGAGAACTGCTTGAGGGAAATCAACTCGTCATTCCATGAGAATTCATAAGCCCGCGGTATACTTGTTCCCGTAAGGTCATCATGGAACTGATGGAAAATGAAACGCTGCCAGTTCTCAGTCAATGCAGCTCCGGGATAGGAAGCTTGGTTCAGCCATTCGGCTACAACGGAGGAGCGTTCCGCTGCATCCCCCAAAAGCTCATTCTGACGGTTGTACAGCTTCATGGCAGCCTGGGAAGTATAACATCCGGTACCGTGAACATCCATCAACAGTTCACCGTTGAACTTGGGCAGTTCCGGATGGCTTGCGTAAGGCTGGAAGTCTTTATATATCCGGTCACTCGTGGCACTGACAATCTGCAACGGACCATTGCCTTGCAGGCCTTTCTCTACGGCACGTACAGACTCCAATGTAGGTGAACCACCTATGTCTCCCGTACCGTAATAGCGGTAGACCATGTGAAGCGGAGAGTGGCCGGTCAATTCCAACAAGTCCTTGTTTTCCGACAGGTCCCCGTCCTCAAAACGTTGGTTATAATCATATCCATGAGTCATCATGATGGTAGAGCCGTCTATACCTTGCCATAAGCCGACAGTGAAAGGATATTTGTCGTTGCCGTAGAACGGTTTGTTGCGCCACTGCAACTTCTGGGAGGAGAAGCCGATCAGTCCGCAATGGGACGCAATGGCAGGAAGTGTCCAGCCAAAACCGAAACAATCCGGCAAAAAGATGTCAGTGCTTTCCACACCAAATTCCTTCCGATAATAATTCTGACCAAGCATGATGTTACGAATCGCAGACTCTATGGAAGGAACCAGTGTATCAGTGGCATCCCAGCTGGCTCCGCTGATATGCCAACGGCCGCTCTCTATGAATTTCTTCATCTCTTCGTATTGCGCCGGATAATATTCCTTCATCCAAGCATATTTCACACCTCCTTCAAAATTAAAAATATATTCCGGATACTGCTTCAGCAGAAACAGATTCTGGCTGATCGTATTCCACACATAATCCTTGATTGTGGTCTGGATATCCCAGTTCCACTGTGTGTCCAAATGTGCATCAGACACCATGTAGGCTTTCGGCTTTTGCGCCTGCACACTATTTTGAGCATAGGCACCGCCACCCAATAGCAAGGCAGATACCAATACTGCAATCTGTTTTTTCATTTTCTGTTTATTTATTGTGTTTAAAGGTTTTATTTATTGCAGTTCGCTGATCTCGGCGAAAAGCTCAATCATACAGGCATTCTCCAGTAGACTCTTGAACTGCTCTTTTCTGTTTCCCGACCAATCATTACTAAACAAGCCATTCTCATCACGCGCATAGTTCCAAGCATAATCCGCATTCGCAATCATGGTCTTTATGTACGCCTCATTCCTATCAACCAGATATAGCGCCTTCAAACCTCTGAACAAGATTACATTAAACCAAGGAGTTGCCGGAAAGAATTTCATCTCTCCTGTTGCGATAGGCTGTACCTTCAGAAAGAAACGGCAGGCACCCTCGGCTGTCTGCTGCGCTTCCTTCAGGTAACGCTTCTCTCCAGTTACCTGATAGAGAAGTACACCGGCCTGAATCATCTGCCCGCTGTTATAAGTATATTTGGCCGGATCCACTTTTCCCTGCAAATTCTTGTTGTCCCAATATACAAAGTCAGAAGGGTCACAAAGATTGTCACGGGTCCATTGATAGGTCTTCTTAGCTTGCTCAAGGTATTTTGCATCCTTAGTCAACTTAAACAGCCTCATACAGAGAACAGTAGCCGGAGCATTCGAACAAGTGTTTTTTGATTCTTTCTTCTGTTCGCACCAATAGATTCCTCCCCCCAACTCTTCGGACCATCCGGAATAAATATAGTCATGCAGCTGGATGGCTTTTTCCAGATACTCCTTGTCACCAGTCCGTTCATAGTAATCACAGAAATCAATGGCCACCCAGTCATTGTCATCGTAATAACGATCATTATGACCTGCAAAAGCCGGATACGACTGGTAACAATGGGGAATCCGGGTAGAGTCCCAATAAAGGTCCAGTCCCGGCTTTATCTGCCGGTCCATCAGTTTTCTGTACTTCTTTTGCCCGGAAACCTTATACAAAGAAACACAACCGGATACCAAGGCTGAATAAGGCCACAAGAAAGAGACCTCCTGCTGGTTAACAACAGCGCCGGTATTGGCCGTATATGTAATTCTCTGCTCCGGGTTTCTTGGATAAGTTTCCGTCAGCAGGCCATACTTCTCCACTTTATAGAGAGTAAGTATCTGCTGAAGCAAAGAATCGGCTCGTTGCAGATAGATTTGTTTGCTTGTCTGTGCAGACAAGCAAACCGGTAACGAGAGAGCTATTAATAAAAATAAATTCCTAAGCTTCATATCCAATTCAAGTCAAGTGATTATTATTCCAGCTTCATATCGGCACACATCAGGAAAGCATTGTATGGCCCCCACATGGACATGATGAACCAAAGCTGGTCATCATTGTCTTTCAACGGATGTATGTAAGCGCAATACAAAGCTGGATATCTGTCCGCTTCTGCCAATACTTTCGGCTCGCTCCACTGGACGAGATCCTTCGATGTACAATAAAGAATGGCATGCCTTTTGGTCAAAGGAGTCTCGTCATGATTCGGATCATAATTATAAGTCAGAATCCAACGCTCAAACTTCTTGTGCCATATCAGCGACGCTTCTCCTACGGGACCTCTCAATACCGGAGTAGCGGCAGCCTCATTTCCACGTATCCACTCTTTACTTTCACCATTCCAGTATTCATAGGCCTTCATATCCAGAAGATCTTTCTCAAGGAAACGCGCCAGATACGCAGCATCACCACGTCCGGCCTGTGTGCCAAGCATATAAATCCATCCGTCACGTTTGGCATAAGCCACTTGCGAAAAATGACTGTCGGGAGAAAAAGTCACCTCTTCACGCCGCTCCCATGTCCGACCGTCATCATTGGAAGTATAGACAGAAGAAAAATTGGTAAGCCAGCGTCCATGAGGCGCTCCCCAATCATAGATGTTCATAATATGGACACAATCCGTTTTACCGGCCCGAATAGCACTCGTAGGGATGGAAGTCTGGTATACCTCCGGATTCGTCTTACCGCCCGCACATACCTCAAGCGCCTTACCATCGGCATCAAGCAGCATTGAATCTATTTTAAGACCGTCTGTAAGCTCTGTATCCGATGAAAAAGCCAGTACGTTGGAACGCCAGTTGGAACCATTGCCACCATTTTTATTCACGACAAAACCTTCTCCACTGGTATCTCCGAAAAACATGCCCACACGGTTTCCATCCATATGCCACATTAACCCCAAATCCGTTCCATATACATCAAAGTCAGGTCCGGTATTATTGGGATTCAGCAATGTATCTCCCGGCAAAGGATCACCCGTGACACGGGATATCATGCGTACATTATCAATACACAGCGTTTTTTCACTATCAGCATCCTTACAAGCCATATTGCCCGTCAAACTACAGGTAACAAGCCCGAACAGTAAAATTTGTTTAGTTCTCATTCTTATCAATTCCATATACAAGTACACATTCCCACATCTATTCCTTTATTCTTTCCAGGATAATCAGTCCCAGTTCAAACTGGTCCCCACCGTTATTATTTCTCACATGGAAAGTGACCGAATTGGTTTGTTCCGTCAAATTGATGTCTCCTACATGTACTCTGTCTTTAGACACTTCTTTGTCCTTCTTAGTAGAGATCCATCCGGACAGTTGCTTCTGGCGTTGCCAAACCTGGAAATCGGCACCATTCGGTTTCTCGAAATAGTTTATCAGCACTTTATATTTTCCTTCGGGCACATCGTTCAGCATGATGCGCACTACTCCTCCATGCTGGGTGGTCATACGGATTCCACGCTCATTTGTTACCTGGACACCTCCACCAAGACTCAGCTGCATCAATTGAGGGAAATAAATATGTTCTGTCGGCTGATATACAGTGCGTAATTCAGCAGTAGGCTCTTCTCTGCCTTGCAATGGCTGGGCTGCATAGAAGAATCCAACAGATGTATAATCTACCGGGAAATTATTTTTTACTTCACCATGTTCCATTCCATGATAGATTTCCTTCTCATAGGACATTTTGTCGGCCAAGAAGAAACGGTATCCACCGGTTCTGGCCATCGGAAGTGAATAATCCAGACAACCATGGAGAGGGAGGCTGTTTCCTCTGTCCCAACGATCCAATAAAGCATACCAGCCACCGTTGTAATAGTCTTCGGAACCGGTGCCGTGCAGACGCATTTTATTATCTACGTAAGTGCTGTCGTCCCCTTCGAAGAACAAGGTCATTCCCGGACGCAGGCCTTGTGCCTGATGGATGGTTCCTACATAATGTCCTTTTCCTTTTTGTGCAGCAAACTTATGGAAAATGCCGAGAGGAGTTTTCTCTCTACGCCATACAGAATAGAACTTACCCTCTTCCTTCACATTACGCTTATTACTGTTATAGTACACTTTAACGTTTACAGAAATAGGAGATTGCTGAATACCTTCTCTCTTTTTATAAATCATCTTCATAGAAGCTGACTTGTCAAAAGGCATTGGCAGATAGCAGTAGTTGGAAGTACCTTGCTTACCCATTAAGATACTCCGCATTGCTCCTTTTCCATAGGCATATCCAAAAAAATCAGCAACGGGGGCATAAATAGCCTCCACCTTCTCATTATCCCATTTAGCTGAAAGAATCACATCTTTGTATAAACCTTCGAAAGATGTTCCGCCATCAATCGACATACCTACAATACGTCCCGGTTCTGCCATCTCAAAGAAAGAAACTTCTTCTCCCGGACTCAGTGTAAATACCTTTTCTTCCGTCTGTACACCAGCTGATTTTCCAAAGGTATAATTCGTTACAGCAGGAGACAAGTCAGCCCATATTCTATTCACCTCAGCCAACAAATCCTTATCCTGCTGTGAGAATTCACCGGTATAGGTTTCCACCTTCTTTCCCGGCAGGTTACGGTATTGTATCTGAATGAATTCCAATTTAGGTCCATCGAAAACAATTTTACAGGACTTTTTATACGTAATGGGCAGATAACAATAAAAACCACCGATTTCATTGCCACAAACGGGCTTTGTAAACGGATAAACCTTACCGGAAAACAAATCCGAGAACTTTATTTTCAGACCGGGCTCTTTCTGTCCATCAAAATAGAAATAGAGCATATTGTCCGTCGGTGTAGGAGTCCAGATTCGGTTGATGACTCCGGGGCCTTCCATCTCAGCAATCACCAACTTATCACCTTCCTTACGAAGGAAAGAATAAGTACCCGCAAAACCATCATCATTGCCTCCGGTACGGTCGTAACTCGAGAACTGCTCCACATAAGAGCCAGTGCGATACTCCGGCAATTTATCCACTCTTTTCAATAACTCCAGCTCATCCGTCCATCTGTATGGGTTCTGAGCCACGGCATACGAGCCTGCCAATAGAATGGCAGACAAGAAAACAGAAACTTCTTTCAAATTAATTTTCATAAACTATTTTACTATATGTTTTTTAAAAAGGCAAGGAGAGAATGCCTGTTTAAACGGTATCTCTCCTCACTGACAGTATTATTTCAATAGAAAGGATTATGGTCTATAAAACCACATCAATTCTCCTCTTCTGAAAGTACCATGGTATTTACGCCAAAGAATTTGGCCCATTGTACATTGTTCGGGCCCGGTTTCATTTCGATATAAACAACACCTTCGTCATTAGGCTCAATACCCTTAATCTCTACCGTTCTATCGAAATTATCGTCATTAACCAAATAAGCAACGCCATCGTTCTTTCCGATTACATGGAACTCGGTTTCAGTTCCACGGTCATTGATGTGACCATAGAAACTGAACGTATATTTTGTTCCTTGAGAGAGACCTGTCACCTTAAATCCACTGAGCGGAATAGCAATACCGTCGCTGAAAAACATATCCTCAGAAGCTGTTTTTGGAAGACCCAAATTATTATTCAAACCGCGAGCCAATTCTCCGGAAAACGGTTTGTCCACCTCGATGCCGAAAGTAGTAGGACGACCTCTATGGTCGAGCATATTTACCAATCCGGGGTCTCTGGGATTCCTATAGTTGTTAAACGGAGCCGGAGAATCAATGACACCAAAGTCAATGTAACACGTCTTAGGAGTCTTGGTAACAGTCAAGTCGCTAAAGTAGCACAACTTGCCATCAGCCGTTTCTACCTTGATGACCGTTTTTCCAACAGCAGCAGGTGTAATTACAGCTGCATTATTTTCCACACCTTCAATGGTAGCCACATCGGAGTTGAGGACACTCCACTTCAACTGATAGGAATCGCCTGCCAGGTCATCAACAGAAGCGGTAACTGTGGCAGTTTCGTCAATCTCCAAATAAACCGATGATTGGTCAATACGTACAAACTTACGATTGGACAAGTCCACACTGTTATCATCCGAACAGGATGTCAATGCAGCAAATGCCAATGTCATCGCACTAAAAATGAATTTTATTGATTTCATACTTGTTCTCTAATTATTTATTAATATCCGGGAGCTTGTCTCAAATTGGGGTTGATGTCCATCTGAGCCTGCGGAACGGGCCATAAATACATTCTTTTGTTGAAGGTACGGCTCTTATAGTAAGTTCTCTTATAAAAAGCCTTCGGATTGTTCACATCATCGCTCTTCTCAGAACCGTCATGATTCATACCATAAAGCTTGCCGCCCAGGTATTTGTCGGCAATCTTCCAACGACGGAGGTCATGGAAACGGATACCTTCACAATTGAACTCTACCCGACGTTCTTGCTGAATGGCGGCACGCATTTCTTCCTTACTCAGCCCTTCCTTCAAAGCGGGAATTCCGGCACGTTCACGAATCAAGTTCACATACTTATATACATCGGGAGTGGGAGCTGGCGAAGACTCGTTCAATGCTTCCGCATAGCCCAAATACGCTTCAGCCATTCTGTATAAGATACCCGGCTGATATACATACTTTCCATCTCTGGGAAGTACATCCAAAGAGATTCGCTTACGGACATTATAACCGTTCTGCGGAGAGTCGAAAGTCATATCCGTATCACGGCCTCCTTGAAGGAAGTCCACACGACGGTTATCAACTCCCAGCCATGCGCCATTATAGATGACGGAAACATAGAAGCGAGGCTCCCGGTTGCAATACATGTTGTAGGTACCTTCTTCTGTTACCGGGCTTACACCGGTTTCTTTATTGGCAAGGTTCGAAGGTCCGCCGCCCGGCCACTTCGTGGTTCTATACTCTGTATTGGTAGAGAATCCGTTTTCCACATACCCCGATTCCGGGTTGATAATGGGCGAACCATCCTCGTTATATCCCAATATAGGCATTTCACCGTTCTTCATATAAAAAGCGTCCACCAGCTCCTGAGTGACACCCATAGCGGCATTTCCACCGATACCTTTCGGCAGATGATGAGCCTGCCAGTAGTTCAGGTCCACATTTTCGGGGCGTCCGAAAAGAATCTCCTTGTTGCCTTCTGAGAAGCGTTTCAACGACATGTTGTAGTAAGACATGAAGGGGTCGATGCTTCCATCCACATTATATTCATAGTACAGCTTATGTCCGGCTGCTTCGGCTGCCTTTATCAAGTCCAGATGAGCTTTGGCAGCCTTTTCCCATCTTTCCGGCTTGGCTTCGGCATCAAAAAGGAATTCTCCTTCCGAATTCTTCCAGTCCTTGAGGTCCGGATTTCCGTTGAACAACGGGCTTGCGGCAAATAGCAACGTTTTGGCACGTATTGCCAAAGCCATGATAGAGGTGGCCCTGCCCCAATCGGTATTGTTGGGATAGACAGCGGGCAGATGTTCTGACACTTCCAGCAGCTCTTTGTCAATCCAATCTACCACTTCGGCATAGGGTCTTTGGGAAGTCATCATCTCCGATTCGGGCGCATCGACGGAAACAAGCACACCGGGAGTAAACGGTATGGCACCATACAACTCAATCATCAAAGAGTAATAGTAGGCTATCAGGAAGCGGACTTCGTACTTCATCTGGTTGACATAAGATTCCGTCAGGTCTTTTTCCGGAAGAACTTTTGCCTCTTGCAAGAAGATAAGGCCGGAACGTATGCGCTTGTGCAATTCTACCCAATAATAGGGGTCCCATGTAGAGATAGGACTCCAGTTTCCGGTGGTGTAGGCATACACATTGCCCCACCCATACGGCGACCAGTCTTGGGGAATGGTGATATCATCGCCCATGATGTTATAGCCCTGTGCCTTGAAATACCCCCACATGGGGCTGGGAATAGATGAATAGACACCTGCCAACCAGTCTTCGGTCCTTATCTTATCCGTGAAAATCATCTCCATGGTAAGCTGGTCATCGGGAGCTTTATCCAAGAAATCGTTGCAACTTGTTGTCAATGCCAGGGTGCACGACAATAAGACAGCTTTTACTATAGATTTATATTTTTTCATTTTCTTCGTATCTTGATTAATTGTTGAAATTGATGCTAAAGCCCACTGATACAGATTTCATCTGCGGGTATCTCAATCCATCGGTAGTTTCCAGTTCGGGATCCCAAAGCTTGAAGTCGGAAAACGTCAGCAGATTGGTTCCTCTTGCAAACAAACGGCAGCCGCGGATGCCAATTTTGGTAGTCCAACGTTGCGGAAGGGTATATCCAAGTTCCAGATTCTTCAAGCGCAGGAAACTCATGTCACGCAACCACCATGTGGAAGCTTGTTCATTGTTTGCCACAGCCTTGTCTCCCATACGGGGCCAGAATACATCTTGCCTCGGATTTTCGGGTGTCCAACGGTCGTCAATATTCGAATAGATGTTACCGGCACCTAAAGAGGAACCCGGTAACCAGGTCTCTCCGCCCAGGAGCTGGTAGGTTTTACCTGTTCCTTGGAAGAATACTCCCAAATCGAACGACTTGTAGCTTACCGTAGCTCCAAAACCATAGACAATCTCGGGAATACGTGTACCGCCAATGGCTGTTGCATCTACTGCGGTCACTTCACCATCCCCGTTCAAATCCTTGTATTTAATGTCACCGGGACGCAGGTTGCTCATATCACTGAATTTTTGTGCGGGAATCCCTTCCTTAAGCATACCGTTTTCATCGAAATCATCTTCCGTAAAGAGCCTTTCCGCTATCAAGCCAAACAATTGCCCTACAGGTTTACCAGTTTGCGAACGGTATGTATCCAAGATGGCGGCAGGTTCGTCTATTTCCACAACCTTATTGTGTGCGTAGGTATAGTTTGCCATAGCGGAAATGGCCCAATCGCTATTGAACTTGTGGTTGACATTCAAAGACACATCAAATCCCTGATTATCGACCTTGCCATAATTGGCCCAAACAGGGCGGTTGAATCCGGCAGAACCAGGCACATTCTTACGCTGCATGAAGATGTCATCGCGCTTTTCCTTGAACACATCCACTACGAGGTTCACGCTACCATTCCATAGACCTAAGTCGATACCGGCATTCATCTTGGTCACGGTTTCCCATGTCAAGTTGTTCACACCGATTTCGCCTTCCGAACGTCCAAGGCGATAGATTTCCGCATCTGTACCCCATCTGTACGAACCGGTATTGACAATGGTAGAAATATAGGCGAAACGTCTGTTACCACCAATGTTACTGTTACCGGCCTTACCCCAAGTAGCTCTCAGCTTCAAGTTGGAGATGACATCGGAAACCGGCTCCATGAATTTCTCGGAAGATACAATCCATCCCAACGCCACGGCGGGGAAGAAGCCGAAGCGCTTGCCTTTGGCAAAGTTCTCGGAGCCGTTGTAACCGAAGTTCAGCTCGGCAACATAGCGGCTGTCGTAAGTATAAGAGAATCTTCCGGCTATGCCTTGGGTACGATAGGGAAGCGCATCACCATTGTCATACTCCTTCTGGTTGTAGAGGAACATGGCGTTCACATCGTGCACTTTGCCGAAAATGCGGTTGTACGAGAACATTCCTTCCAGATAGATGGACTGATCGCCCCATTTAGCTCCTTTTTCATAGCCCAGGAACTCTTGTCCGGTGGTCTGCACATCAGTGATGATGTTGCCCTCTGCATCGCGTGCGGTGGCGGGATTGTAGTAATAGGGGTTCTTGGAACGTGTCACGGAAGTTGCCGAGAACTTGTCAAAAGAGAAGGTTCCCTTGAACTTCAGTCCCGGTGTGATGAACTTCAAATCCTGTTCCAACGATACTAGGGATTCAATCTTATTGTGGTTTAGTTTTTCGTATCCACGCTGTGTGGCCCACGCCCAAGGGTTCTCTTTGTGCATCACACGGGGAATGCGTCCATCGGCATAGATGGCCGGATGCACGTAAGGAGGTACACGCATGGCTTGATAGAAAATGCCCTGATTGGTTTCCGTGTCTCCCGGAGGAGCGTTACGGGTTTGCAGGAACACGCCCACATTGGCACGGAACAAGGTAGTGGGAGTCACATTCACATCTACATTGGAACGTACCGTATATCGGCTCACCTTCAGGGAAGAGTCCCACTCCTGGTTCTTGTCGCGTTCAATAATACCGTTCTCATTGTAATATCCTGCCACCAACGCATAGCGAAGGATGTCCGTACCACCGTTGACGCTAACGTTTGCCTTCGTGTTGTCTGCATGGTCTTTGGAGATGATGTCCCACCAATTCACATCGGGATAGAGTTCCGGGTCGGTCTGATTCTTGTAGTTCAGCAAGGTGGCTTCGCTGGCAAAGGGGGCTCTACCTTGCTCGGCATACATTTCGTTAATCAATTCCAGATACTTCACACTGCCGATGTAATCGGGTATCTTGATGGGTTGCGTAAAGGAGTGTTCGAAGCGGACGTTCACCTGCGGCTTTCCAATCTTACCACGCTTGGTCTCAATCATCACTACACCGTTGGCACCGCGCACACCGTAGACGGCACTAGCGGCGGCATCCTTCAACACGGAGAAGGAGGCGATTTCTTCAGGATCGATGTCGTGGAGCGAACGCTCGACGCCGTCCACCAATACCAGCGGATTAGTATTGCCGGTAAAGCTACTGATACCACGAATCCAGAAGTCGGAGTTATTGAACCAAGGGTCACCACTACGCTGAACCGCAATCACACCGGGAACCATACCCGCCAGGTTGTTACTGAGCGAACGGCTGGGAGCCGCGGCAAGCTTGGCAGGCTCGATATTGGTGATGGAGCCGACCACAGAAGCTTTCTTCTGCGTTCCGAAGCCCACTACCACCACTTCATCAAGGGCTGCCACGTCTTCTTCCAAAGCTACATCAAGCACTCCTTTGGAACCTACCGCTACCACTTTGTCCTTGAAGCCGATATAAGAGAACCTCAATGACGGCTTATTACTTTTCAACGTAATCGTATACGTACCGTTGATGTCCGTCACCACACCATTGGAGGGGTCTGCCGCCTCCGTCACGTTCACACCGATGAGCAACTCACCCTGTGCATCCATCACACGTCCGGTCACCTTCTTAGGCGACTGGGCAAATGCCGAGCTACTGATGCACAACAGTAGCATCAGCATCCAGCCCACAAATTGCTTTTTGGGAATATTCTTCATTTCGTACCTTTATTAATGATTTATTGAATTTGCTGCTCCGTAGAACTATTCTTCCATAGTCGTGCCATTATAGTGGCACAACTTTGCCAATATAGAGGCACAGTCTTGCCACTATAGTGGCAAGACCCCGGATATAAATATCAGCCTATGAATGTATAGAAAAGAGCGCTACCAAAGCTTACTCGTTGCCCCACAGAGTGGCTTTGTTACCCTTGGACTTACGCCAAGCGTCACGCCAACGATGTATGTCCATGTGATTGATGAAAGGCTTCGGTGCTCTTTGTGCTTTCGTAGGAGCTTCTGGAAGAGCAACGGCTGAATCTTGATACCAATAGGCAACGGTTGCTAAATCCAACGTCAAATTATTATTAGAACCATGCTCTATCGTTCCTTTAACACTCTTCTCAAAGAAGATGGGATCAGCTATGAAGAAGCGGTAAACATGGGTACGTCCCAACCAGCCGATGTCATTATTTACACGAGGATACCCGAAATAAGGATGCGAGAATGCCTCTTTAGGACACCAGGAAGTATTGAAAAAATCTTCCGTACCCGTTCCTATCAATGAAGGTGTTTTTTCTCCGTCAATGAACCACATATCATCCCCTTCACCATACCACATAGTAGTAGGACAGTGTACATAGTAGTTAATACCAACGAAATGACCTTTTCCTTGTGTCTCTACAAACACGTAATTGTCCTTACCGGTAGTATTCGGTTTCTGCTCTCCGGTAAGCCCCCATTCCGTTTCACCTTCGGGAAGGGCCTCCGTGAGGTTATGGTTGTACCACGCATGGAATCTGCCCATATCTTTGGGAAGCTTGTCCATTTCCAGATAATCTACATAGAAATAGAAGGCATCGATATTCCTGTCACTTTGATTCTCGATTTCAATACGTGCTCCCTTTTCAAAAGGCATGGTAAAGTAGCAAGACATTCCGGTACCGTTTTCAGGACCTGATGAAAGAGGCAATGATGCATAATTATATCTTTCGTCCCATCCTTGCCCAAAGAAAGGTCCGATAGGAGACTCTACAGAGGGATAATCGTTGCCATCCCAATACATACGGATAATAATATCATTTCTGCTCAACGTGGGAGGAGGAGGCGCAATGGTTACCCAAATATGGTTGATGGCCCCTGCTCCCTTGATGTCTGCAATGATACGTTTCTCACCCGGCTTGAAAGGTTCCAGATGATCTCTGTTGCCTCCGGTAGGGTCTGTACTGGAGATTCTTTTGTTCTTTACACCCGATTTCAACTTTGCCAAGTCAAACATTTCATTCGTCATGTTCGACTGTGCAAAAACAGCAGGAAAGTACAATCCCAAAACAAGGGAAAGCAACAAACTGAATTTTGTAATTCTTCTCATGATTTTTTGTTTACATTGATTAATTAGATGATTAGTATTCCAATAAATAGGGTTTCTCATTGAATGTTTTCCACAGCAATTCTCCAAACAATGTATTGGCCCATGCAAACCAGCTCCTTGTGAATTTCTTGGGGTCATCCTTGTGGAATGACTCGTGCATGAATCCGGTACCGGCATGCGTTTTCTGGAGCATCCGGATACATTGCTGTAACTCTTCATCGTTTTGAGCGGTCAGGGCTTTCATTATCAGACTCATCGGCCATATCATGTCTGTACCAATATGATGTCCTCCTATCCCTTCAAAATAAGAGCCTTTAAAGAAATAAGGATTGTATTCCGACCACACGAATCTTCTGGTATTGGCATAAATTGCATCATCACTATCAACACCACCCAGATAGGGTAACGCCAGCAGATTAGGGACGTTGGCATCATCACTAAGATAAGCCGATCCAAAGCCATCTATTTCAAAAGCATAGATTTTACCGAACTTCGGATGATTCACCACGGCATACGTCTGTAAAGCATTATAAACTTCTTTACTCAACGTCAACAGTTCATCAGCCAATACATTGTCTTTGGTTATCTTTTGAACCATTTCGGAAGCCTGCCTCAAACTGGCCACCGCAAAGAAATTGGACGGGACGAGAAAAGGAAAGATAGTGGCATCATCACTAGGCCTGAAAGTAGAACAAATCAATCCGACCGGATTTACTTTATAGCCCACTCCACCCATAGGAACAGCATCTATAGCCCATTCCGAAGTTCTGCGAAAGCTATAAGGCCCGTTACCATGTTTTCTCTGCTGTTCCTTGCAGACTCTTAAAATGGTTTCTATCGCCTTCTTCCATTGCGCATCGAAAGGAGAAGCATCATTTGTCTTTTTCCAGTATCCATATGCCAGGCGAATGGGATAGCAAAGCGAATCCAACTCGTATTTACGCTCATGAATACCCGGTTTCATCTCCGTATGATCGCTGTTCCATCTTGTATACTTCGTATCATCATCATAAAAGGCATTGGCATACGGATCCTTCAATATAAAGGAGGTCTGCTTATTGATAACGCCAATTATCAGTCTTTGCAGGTTCTTATCTTCAGACATGAAATCCAAATACGGATATACTTGGGCAGAACTATCCCTTAACCACATGGCATCAATATCACCGGTAATCACATATGTATCCGGTCGGCCATCCTTTTCTGAATAAAAAACGGTTGTGTCCAACGTATTCGGAAAACAATTCCCAAACAGCCAGCCCAGTTCTTCATTCTTGACCTTCTGTTTAAAAGTAGCAATGGCCTTTTCAATGGCAGGACTTTTGAAGTTCCTTTCCGATATAGGCTTCCTTACTGTTGGAAACGACGAAAAAGAGGTAGCTGTCGAAGCTACGCCTGAATTCGCAAACATCAAGTTTTTATTCAGCGCATATCCTGCCCCCAAAAGGCCCACTCTCTTTATAAAATTTCTTCTGTTCATGCTATAAATCCATTGATTAAAAATATTATCCTGGAACAATCTTCTTATCCTAACAAACTAACAACTGATTGAAATACAATTTCAACTGATAAACATCACCCTTATAACCTTCTGATATGTAATAGCGCTCCTCCATCCTTTGCCAGATTCAGTTCAATGATATCCTTCCTTGTAACTTTCCGTACCTGTCTGTCCAGATTGTTTGGATTCCGCTCCACATCCTCCGCATCGGTATAGATCGTTGCCTGGTAGTCCCCCTCACTAAGGAAGTCCAATTCCAATTTCAGATCCCTTTCCGTACCGTTGTTCAGCGAGCCTACCCACCAGTCCGAACCGCTCCTGCGGGCCACCGTGACATGCTCATTCATCCTTGCCAGCGGAACTCTTATCTCATCCCACGTTCCCGGCACGGTACGGAGCACCTCGAACCCCGGTTGACCTTCATAAGCCTTTGGCGTATCGCACAACGAGGTAAGATGGTTTTCCAAAACCACATACATGGCCAACATATGGCAGCGCGTGCTCATTACATGAGGATTTACATACTGTATCTTGAACTCCGAGCGCGGCAGTGCCCTGAACCCTCCCAGGTGATAGTCCGTCGCTCCCGCCAGCATCCTGGTGAAGGGTATCGCAATGTCATGGTCCGCATTCACCAGCGTGTCCCATTTGCATACTTCATAGTTGAGTGTCCCTTCCCGTGTGAATTCATTCGGATACGTCCTTACCAGTCCGGAAGGCTTGCTCGACCCATGGAACTGTATGAACAGTCTGTGTCTTGCCGCACATTCCAGTATCTCTTCTTGAATGCGTATCATCTCTTGGTCATTGCGGTCCATGAAGTCCACCATGAGTCCCCTGACCCCCCATCCCTCATAGAGCGCAAAGGCTTCTTCGAGTTTGTCGTACAACGGTCTCCAGTGTACCCACAGATGTATGCCAACCCCCTTGCTCCTTGCATATTCCACAATTCTCGGCATGTTCAGGCACGGTATCGGTTTTGTAACGTCCGCATTGGGTCCCGCCCATCCGAAATTGAAGTTGTCATCATAGTACCAAGGAGTCTCCGCATATCCGTAGATTCCATGTGCATCCAAGCCATTGCGTGCTGCAAAATCGATGTAGTACTTGTTTGTATCGAAGTTGTTTCCCGGAGAGAACGTGCTGTCCGGCACGACATTCCCGTTCCACCATGTGAACGTGGTCCTGCAAGGCTTAATCCATGAAGTGTCTTCAATCCTGCAGGGCTCGTTCAGGCTTGTTAGTATATTCGTCTCCAGCAATCCTCCCACCCGGTCTGCAACGGAGATTACGCGCCACGGGGTACGGTGCGGGAAACTGTCTGTCTCGACCTTTATCTTCTCCTGCCCCAGTTTTGGCGAGAGCTTTCCCACCAGTCCACCCTTCTCCTTCACCAGGTACATTCCCGCATAGTCCCTTATGGCCGCTTCAGTTATAGCCACTGCCACCCCGTTGTCGAACTCGAATGTCGCCGGCATCTCTATCAGCCTTTTCCTTGCCACCTTGTCATATCTTACATGACTGTATACCCCTTCGTGTGTATTCACATACCCGGGCAGGTACATGAGCAACGCCATCGGGTTTCCTTGCAAGTTGAACTGTGTCCTTTCATCATACATCACGTATGAATCCCATGCTTTCTGTTCCGGAAATTCATATCTGAATGCTATCCCGTCATCGAATGCCCTTACAACCAGGTTTATCAGACGGCCGGAATCTGACCGTTCCTGCATGGGAACGGTCATTTCATTGCAACGGCTACGTACACTACTTGTCTTGCCGACAATGAGCTTGTATGTCTCATCAATCTTTTTACGCTGCACCTTTCCTGCTTTAAGATTCCTTCCGAACTCTCCGCTATCAAAGCTGAAACCAAGCAAAGAATTTGTTATAAGAGGCTGCTTCCTATAGTCGATGTCATATGAAACACTCTCCGGCGTTACTTTCAGAGAAAATCTAAGTTTTCCGTCAAGAGACGATACAGACATTCTCTGCTGTGCAGAAACAGCTATAAAACAAAATAGTGCAACACACAAAACAAGAAGTTTCTTCTTCTCTGTCATCTTAATCTGTCTTTGATTGTACATCCCTATCCTAATTGACCTCAATCCACAATCTTGCCTGAAACATTATAGCGTTTCACATCAATGTTGCCATAAACCACGTTCAACACAGGCTTTCCTGCTTTCCATTCAATAGTTCCGAAACCGGTATCAGTACTGATGAAACTTTTGAAATCACCAATCTTAGAATTGATGTACATGGTTTTGTCAACAGCATCATACCGCACTCCTGTAAGCCCCTGCAACATTCCATAGCTTGCCATGGCACGTGCATACCAGTGGCCGCACTCTATCTCATTGAATGGGTTTCTTACTCTTCCATCATATCTCTCACGGCATTCACGGACAATATCCAAGCCCTTTTCCACCTCACCTTTCATCATCAAATGACTGGCAACCTGATATTCGATACCGGTCCAGACTTCATTGCTGTATACAAAAGGCAGTGACAGCATACCACCCTTCGGCCATGTGCAAAGCAATAATCCGCCATCCTTACCACAAGCATACACCGGTCTTTGAGGATTGAAATGGTCTACCAAGTCATGTTTCAGATTGTATTTGTGTACGGCCACCAGATGGCTCCTGACCTTTTCATTGTCCAGCACTTCATCCAGTCCGCATACGGAAGCCATCCACATCCCTAAAATTCCATCGGACAGACAACCGGTACCGTATTGGTATTTTGGCCCTTCTTCCTTCAGCAATTTCAGGGCCTCTTCGGAATAACTTCCCCCGAAAGACATTACATCAACCGGATTGGGAGCCTGAAGCCCTTCCCACTGAATTTTCTGTATGAAATATTCTCCATCGAAGAGTGCAGTTTCCATGTATTTCTTGCCTTTTGACAGCAGGGCCGTATATTCCTTAACGGGTTGCTTCAGCTCCTTGCCCATCTCTATAAACGCAGTCAAAGCTCCCAAATAGAAACTTGTACACATGCCGTCCGGTCCCCAGAACTCGATGTCATAAGTATTGTGGTGCGGCTCTTCAAGATAGCCCTTATGCAAGGGGTCCCATGTACGGATGCAATAGTCAAGACTCTTTTTCACTGCCGGGAAAAGGTCTTTCATCCACTGTGTATCCCCGCTGATACGCCATTCACGGTAAATTTTCATAATCCCACCCAACTGTCCGTCGGCAGCAGCATGGAAGTTGTGAGGCGGTGCCGAAATAGGCAAGTTGACTCTAAAATTCTGGTGTCCTTCCGTATTCTGGCTTACCCTAAATTCCGTTTCACGCAAGGTTCTTTCCAAAGACGGGAACAAATGGGGCAAAGCCTGTGCATAATTCCACACATGCGTACAACTTCCGTGACAAGAGCCAAAAGAATCCTGGCATCCTTCCCAAGCCCAAAATCTTCCATCCCATTGACGCAATACCGTAGGAGATTTCAATATAGTTAAATTAGCAGCAACAGCCTCCAGTACTTCTGCCGGCAAAGAGGAACTATAGAATGCATCACTGAACAGCCGGCTGTTCTTTTCCAGCATCGCCTGATTTGCATCCCAATAGCCGATAACCTCATTCAAACTCTTGAAACGCTCCGAGTACCAAGGTCTGTAGGTAGCTTCGACATCTCCTTCATCTGCCAGGAATTGTTTTTCTTCTTCAGAAGAATCCACAACCTGCCAGTCTCCCCAACTGTTACTTTCAAAATCGGCAAGTAAGGTGGATGTAGAAGACAAGTTGTAAATATCTTCATTCCTATTGTCTGTCAACACAAACTGGTCGGCCAGAATATGTCCCCACGGATAAACATCCAAATCAATGACTTTCACAAAAGCCTTCTTTCCTTGATAAGGTTTCAAATCCCATACGGTTTCACTCAGAGTCTCCGTCTGATTTCCGACCGCCGTCTCTACAATCTTTCCGTCTACTACAAGATTTACAGAAGTACGGTCAGCCTGACTGCCTCCACCTACCAGAAACTTCAGATATCTTTTCCCAATATTGAACTCAGGAGACTGAATAATACCCGTCAGTCCATCTCCACCCTTATCGAACGAGTTCAGCAACTGCTTGCCGACAAAGCCGCTCACAGGTTGCTGACCGGAAGCCGTTCCCTTGCAGGGCATCCCCGTAAATGCCTGTCCTACCTTTCTGGCACCACCGATAGAAAGGTTTGAATCGGGCAGATACCAGCAGAAGTTTACCTTGACTGTTTTTGTCTCTCCCGGCTGCAACGTCAGCGGAACATAAACAGACGCTCCCGGAGCAACACCCTTAACCGGCTGCTTATCAGCGATCCGCCCATAGCGAATATTATCCCAAACCACAGTCTGCGGATCGAACCAGGCACCACGGAACCAACAATGGTCTACAACAGCAGCAGCATTGTCCACATAAATAGCTAGCCCACTGTTGTTCTGATCGGATTCTAAAACAAACCCGTTCTTTACTCCTCGGATAGTACCCTGACCATCAATGAAATTTTTGGTATTATAAGAAAACACGGTTTCGATAGCCTTATCGGAAGTGTTTGTAAACTGATATTCCAGTACTCCAACCGGTAAGCTGGAATTGTCCGCATCCGTCGGAATGAAAGGACTCCAACCCGTAATCTTTGCAGCCAAAGGCATATCCTTGTCTTTCAAATCTACAGTTGCAAAAGGGAAACGTGCCTGGAATACCGCTTCTTCAAAGCGTGGAAGACCGTACGTCTTGTCTCCCCTACCTAAACCACTCTGTGCAGGACCAAATAACTTCCAAGTCGGAACCTGCCCTTCCAATACCTTTGCTCCGTTCTCAACCCCCTTTACATAAATCGCAGCAAAGGTATACGGCTCATTCATCACATCAGGATGGTGTCTGAGAGACACATGCGAAATGGCACCGGTTCCCTCCAAACAGAACATTCCGGCGCCGATTCCCCCTATAGGAAATGCAATCTTATCCAGATATTCCTTTTGATACTTACCGTTAAACTCCCGCCCTTCACTGTTCTGGGACATTGCTTTACCCGGAAACAGTATAGCCACATTAAATAGGGCCAATAAAGTTAAAGTTGATCTTACCATAGTTGAATTATTAATGTTAACGAATCATTATTCTATTTTTCCAAATTTATCAAGGATGCGGTTGTACGCTTCAGCCGCTGCTCCATTTCCCCAATCATAGATTGTAAACTCACCCATACCTTCACCTGCCGGATTTGTACGGCCGCCATGCCCGTAATTTTCCATCATGAATCCATAATCCTCTGAAGCAAAGAACGGATGAACTTTTTCCCATTGCTGTTTGGTTTGAGGATTTTCAGTACAATACATCATTACAAAAGATGCCTTAAGTGCAGCATATCCTCGTTCTATATACTCTGGTTTACCAAGAAGTTTTCCATATTGAATAATGAGTTCGGAAAAAAGACTTTCGCGTGAATCATTCCATTCACCATCGGCATTCAACACACCAAAACCACCCAATACATTTACATACATGTATGGCGGCTGCCACGACGCTTGGGTCATCAGCAATTCATCAAGTGTACGCTGTCCATAATCAAGATATTCTTTATTTGAGGTAAGACGATAGCACTCCAGTAAGGCTTCAGCTGTCCAGAACATTGAAAAATTATTCTGTTTATGCATATTGTTCCGCAAAACTTTTTTACCTACCAAGTTATCCGAACCGTAACGAGAACAAGACCAATAGGTTTCAAAGTCTTCCCACTTCCCAACCGGAATAATTTCATGGATAACTGCATTCATAGCTTTAAACGCTGCCCGTTTATACTCTTCCTTATGTGTAAGCTCATACAGTTTAAGTAAAAAAGTAACTGATAAAGATGTTTCAGGAGAAGCATTCAAATGGTTCATCGGCTGCATTGTCTTTAAGTCAAGCCAGCCAGGGAAAAAACCATTTTCATACTGTATCCCAAGTAAAGCCATCGCATAGTCTTCTGCATAAGCCAAAAGACGGGCATCTTTTTCTAATTCATCATACCACCGAAGCATCAACAATGCTGTCCAACTCATATCAAGAATATGATACGGAGATTCTTTCGGATTCCAGGTATAAGGGTTTCTGTTGGAATTTCCCCAATAATAGGTATTCCACCCCTTGCTCCGATTATACTTTTTACCATCAATCTCTACTTCATGCATTTCCGTACCGATAAGTCCATAGAAAAAACCATTCCTCTGCGGAAATGACAGAGCCAGTTCTTTTGTCAAATTTGCTTTTGCAAGAAGCTCCCTATTACCGGTTCTTCTTGCATATCGATATAACCCACTTGCAGAACGCAATGAACTGAACCATGCCTGATTCCAGATAGAACGAAATTCACGTTCATTAATCTCTCCCGGATAATTGGGACTTTGTGTAACATTCACAATAAATACGGGAGCACCCACTTTTTTCCCATCTAACTCAAATTGCTGCCACACATTTTCTGACCATGAATTAAAAGCCCAATTATAAGTATGTTTCACATACGTTTCTAGGTTCTCCTTCACCGGATTACCTTTCACATATGCAGTATGCCCCCATCGACTCCACATAAATTCTAACGGCTTCTTAAAAGGATTCCGCAATACTTCCTTGCTATCAGAATACATCAAATAAAAGCCTATTTCAATATCGCCTTTTGGGTAAGTAGTTTCTTGATCACGCTCAAACAGAACGTGTTCGGATACATGGTTATTGCACATTCCGAGAATAAGTGTATTAGAGGATGCGTCCATATCCATATACCATCGTACAGGAGTCCCCTTCTGCATAATATCCAAATCGGGAATAAGAATAAGAGTTTGATGATCGTCTGCTACAATAAGGGCAGGAGAACGGAATACATGTTGATCGATGACATTTCTATCAGTAGGAGTAAGATGTGGCGCCCAATGGAATGAAGGTAAAAAATCCGGCTTTACCGCTATACGCCAATCACCTTGTTGAACAGAGTTTTTAAGCGAAAAAGAAAGGTTTATGTACAAAGTGTTATTATCTATCATCTTCACATGGCTTTTTCCTCTCTCAATTCCTAATAAATCATACTGTATAGCATCAATAGCTTTACTAAAATTTTTCGGAAAAACATCCTTATTCAACTCAATTTTCTCTTGTACATCCCAATGCTCTTGAGCACAGATGCCTATGTTGGACATTATCATCCAAACAAAAGTTATAATTAATGTGCGTGTGTTCATGATATTATATTTATCAATATAATTAAAACTCTCCCATATCAGCCAATTCAGCCTTCATTAAAAAAACATTATAAGGCATCCACATTGACATCGTAAAATATAAATTATCACCAGTTACCGACAACGGATGAATGTAAGAACCATACAATTGGGCATACTCTCTACCATTAGCAAGCTCATAGGGTTCACTCCATGGGCCAGTTATGTCTTCTGCCGTACGCATAGTTATATTATATCTATCTGCATTGAAATAAGCAATTATCCATTTCTTATGTGTTTCATTATATATAAAAGAAAGTTCACCAACCTTATCTTCTATTAATACTGTTGCCTCATTTTCATTGCCTTTTATCCATTGATTAGTAGAAGCATTCCAATATTCATAAGCTGTCTTATTCTCAATATCTGTTTCATGAAATCGTGCTAATTTAGCATCGCTATCCCTCCCCGTTTGAGTACCTATCATATAAACATATCCATCTTTCTTAAAGTACCCTACCTGACCAAAAAAACTATAAGATGAGAAGGTTATATCTTTACATTTAGCCCATGTCAAACCATTATCAGCCGACTTATATATTCCCGAATAATTTGTAATCCATCCCGTCCAATTTCTCATATTAAAATAATGCACATAATCTATTCCATTAGCACGAATAGCAGCTGTTGGGATAGAAGTCCAATCACCATTACCTGACGAATCTTTTCCCCCATATACTATCTCGCGGGCATACCCTTTATCATCAGTAGCCATATTGCTGAATGACAATCCATCTTCTAAATTATTATCCTCCGAGAAAGCCAGCACATTACTACGCCAACTCCCTCCGTTAGGTCCAGGATTAGCTGGATTAGGCTTAAAGTCATACCCAAAAGTATCACCAAAGAAAATTCCATATTTTCCGGGCTGCATCTCCCAAATAATGCCAAGATCTGTTCCTCCTACATTCCATTTTGTCGCAGTATTATTAGGACTTGGAAAGTTTTCTCCATTTATTATACTCCCTGTAACACGAGCTATACGAGTAACATTACGAATAAAAAAACCCCAACGGTTATCCACATTCAAAGAGAGCTCTTTCGACATATTACCATCTTTGTAAAAGGCAGCCAATACTAGCCGAAAATTCTGTGGATCTGTTTTTTGGATGGTATAATTGAAAATATAATCAGACGTAAGTTCGCTTTGACTTATCTTAGCTGAATAGCTGTCACCTACACTCTTTCTAACCAGCAAATAATCTATGGCATCAATATCCTTAAAATTCAATGTTGTTGATACAATTTTTGTATCCTTATTTGGAATCAAATGAGTATCCAAAGGTATAATTTCATCAATAGGAATATAAGTTTCAGTTTCTTGTTCAGAAGTACAAGAAACAAATAAAAATATAAACGAAGAGAATACTATAAATAATATGTTTTTCATGTCTATTGATTCATTTTTCAATTTATCGTAACCAGATAACCCATTCGCCTTATATCAAATATTAAAATAGAGAGTGAGCTGACTCAGAAAAATACCAGTAAAAGCCCACTCTCTATCATTAACTACAAAAATCCTTCTCGAAACTATTCGACATTAACTATTACACCCTCAGAAGTAACAGTAGATGTACGCCCTGTTTCTTGATTTTCCTCAGTAAAAGTACCTACCAATTTAACGATATAGCGATACTTCTTAGCAGGATCAATAGTGAAAGTATGAGAGGTTTCCTCATTTACCAAGGTTATTCTATCTCTATAAATATTATTTTCCACTATTTGAATCTGTACTGAAATAGGACGTCTGAAGTCTTCTGGAATTACTGAAGGAATACTCCAAGTCAATGTCACTGTAGTAGCATTATCTTGAATATACTGCACATTCTCAGGCGTAGGCATGAAATAATTCAAGCCCTTGTCATCAAGCACATCTCTGTCATAGCAGCTGGACAGTGATAACACTACCAACAACATTGTAAAAATGGTTACTATCTTTTTCATAATTTTCTTCTTAATAGTTAAACATTAATATCCCGGATTCTGCGTATAGTTACCCTTTGAATAATTCATTTGTGGTTGGGAAATCGGAAAGTACTCATCACGACCGGCAGTAAAACGAGCATCATTGAACCAATCGAAGCGAGTTCTTTCAATAGCAAAATATTCGTTCATTGTCTTTTCCAACAATCCCCAACGCTGCAAATCAAAGAAACGATGACCTTCGCAAGCAAATTCAAGACGATTTTCCCACATTAAGGCTTTCCATGCAAAGTCCTTAGTCCAATTACAGTTAATACCCGGCTGATAAGTAGCAATATGATAATTCATTGTATATGAACCGTCAGCTTGAGTCAAACGAACCAAACTATTGGCAGCACGAGTACGAATCTGGTTAATATATGGCAGGGCTTCCATTTCTCTATCCAATTGAATCAAAATCTCAGCTTTCCACAGCAACACGTCATCGTAACGAATCATCTTCTTATTCATAGAATTAAATTGCCATCCATCATAAGCAATACAACCACAATCAGGATGTGGCATATCTTTGATGGGTTTCAAGAAACTATAAGTAATCGGATCACGAGTAGCAGTTGAATGGAATAATAAATCAGGATCATACTTCCAAGGCTGTCCAGGAGCTACGATAGTATGGCTAAATCGGGGATCCCATGTATACTTATCAAAGTAAGGCTTAGCGCCAGAATTAACGATATCCAAATTATAAGAACCATCTGAATTTTTAATATATTGACCATAATCATCCTCATTATAATCCTCGAAACGGGGTAAACCGTTTTCATCAGTCTTAAACGCATTAGTCAACGTATAGCTAGCATGGTTAAAGTCACAACACTTAAATACAAAATTACCAGGTTGTGTTTCGGGCCACATCCATGGATGATTCAAACCTTCAGCGCGATTAAATCGACCTGCTGTATGAAAATTATTATCAAGAGCAAATTGTAATTCCCAAATGGATTCTTTAGTAGCATTATCATACTCTACCAAAAAGTTATTACCAAAATCAGATTCCAAACCTACACGACCACCTTCTTGATCAATAATTTTATCAATATAAGGCAAAGCTTCTGCAAGTAATTCCTTATTGATATTTATCACCTGATGACGATCATCCTGTTCGTAAGCCATATTTAATATTGTCCTAGCAACCATAGCAGTAGCAGCATTACGGCTTACACGACCTTTATCCATCTGATCCAAAGGCAATAATTCCTCGGCCTTTTTAAAATCATCAAGAATACGTTGCCATAAGTAAAGATCATTCCCCTTATCCAATTCACGGTTAGGTACTGCTTCAAAAGCATCTGACATACCTACTACATTCTCATCAATATAGGGTACATATTTCCAAAGTTTTTTCAAACGATACAACGTAAATGAACGGATAAAGAGCATCTCACCCATAAAACTATTCTTATTAGGTAACTCTTCTTCCGTAAAATTTGCCATTCTTTGAATTGCTGTATTACATCTTTGGATAACTTGATAAGAATTATACCAAGTACCATCCAATGCACCAGTATTAGGATTTACATAAGTAAAAAGTGATATGTTACCAAAAGAACCTACAGCATCAGCAACACCACCACCACCTTTGTAGCAGTCATCCGAACGCATAGAACCACTCCACCAATACATATAAGGAGAGGAATCCAATGACCCCATCTCACACATACGGGCATAGGCTGCTGTGACAAAACCTTCTATATCGCTAGGTTTGTTAAGTATATTTTGGTCCAGAACTTGTTTAGGATTGATATCCAAATATGAATCACAACTGCTGACTCCCAATATAGAGCATAGAGCAATTGATAAAGTTATATATTTGCTTTTCATAATAATTTATTAATTAAGTTTAAAAAGAAACATTGATACCGAAATTGAAAGTAAATGGTGTCAGATAATGATAAGAAGGTCTTTCTGGATCGAAACTTGTATATTTGTCATCTCCCCAAAACTTCTTCAAAGTAAATACATTATATGCAGCAGCATACAAACGCAGATTACTCATATGCATTTTTTTGATAAGCTTAGTCGGAAATGTATAACCCAATTCAATATTTCTCAACTTAATGTATGAACCATCTTCTATGAACCAAGAAGAGAATCTTTGTTCTTGATTGGCAGTATTATTCGAGATAGCCGGAATATCAGAATTCGGATTGTCAGGTGACCAACCGCCCAACATACGAGTTGCATGATTTTTCCATGCAGGATTGGTGAAAAGCCAAATATCACTCTCTTTCTTCCAGTCGCTATTTACATCATTACCGAACATACCCTCAAAAAATAAGTTCAAGTCAAAGCCCTTATAAGCGAAATCAAAATTAAGACCTCCAAAGAAATCCGGGTCATAGCAACCTATCCAAGTTCTATCATATGTTTCATTGATTACACCATCACCATCTAAGTCCTTGTAGCGAATACGTCCAACTGCTTTACCTGGCTGGTCTGCATGAGCATCAACTTCCTCTTGAGTTTTGAAAATACCATCAGCTACCAAACCATAAGCAGAATTTGGAGAACGTCCTAAAATCAAATCGTGTACACCATCACCAGCATACTTATTGATTACATTGGAAGGAAGGTCAGTCAATTCAGTTTTGTATGTACCAATATTGGCACTAACAGCCCACTGGAATTCACTGGAGGGGTCACTCTTGAAAGATACTGTAAATTCTACACCTTGGTTATTCATACTAGCACCATTAACCCAAGGTTCACCACCTTCACCCATTGCTGCGATATATGGAGTCTGGACCAAGATATCATTTGTTTTCTTATAGTAATAGTCAAAAGAACCAGTCAAACGTTGATTGAAAAATCCAAAGTCAACGCCGAAGTCTGTTTGTTTGGTTGTTTCCCATTTCAAATCAGGGTTACCAATCCAAGTTCTTCTATAGCCAGACTGCAAAGCGCCGGTTGCTTGTCCCTTAATAGGATATGCAGTATCAAAATAATTAGTAGTAAATGGAGTAGTTGTGTAACCACGAGGTAATCCTTGTACACTACCATTCGTACCCCAACTGAAACGAATTTTCAGATCAGACAACCAGTCCGCATCTTCCATAAAAGCTTCATCCTTAATTCTCCAACCAGCAGAAAATGCAGGAAATACACCATAACGATTATTGACACCAAACAAAGAAGAACCATCACGACGTACAGTTGCAGACAACAAATATTTACCAGCATATGAATAATTGGCCTTAGCAAAAAGAGAGAAATAAGTATATTCATCAGCAGAACTACTTACATCAATTTCATCACCGGTAGCAACACTAAGACCGGCAAAATCACGATCTTCCAAATAAAGTCCTTCTCTACTTGCATAAAAACCTTCTTGTACATAACGGGTAAACTCACTACCAAATACAGCATCAATATGGTGTTTTCCAAAACTTTTATTATAGGACAAAGTATTAGTCCATACATAATTTAACGGATGGGACTGGTTATTTCTTACATAATTTTTATCATTGCCTCTAAAACCAGTCTCTACATAAGCCCCATCTACTGTTCTACTATAAGAGTTACCATAATTTATACCAAACTGAGTTCTAGCAGATATACCATTCCAAATATTCAGGTCTGCAAAAACATTACCAATAATTTTCACATAATTATTGATATTATCTTTACCCATAGTCATTTTACGTACCGGATTATCAAAATCATCAAGTCCTGCAGGTCCTGCCCAGTTACCATTTACATCATAAACAGGAACCATAGGTGGCATAATCATAGCCAAAAAGGTTTCCCATTGACTTTTATACTGCAAATAAGAAATAGCTAAATTTTCTCCTACTTTCAAACGATCTTTAATCAAACTATATTCCGTGTTAGCACGTACAGAATATTGTTTGAAAAAAGAATGAATTTGTGTACCTTGGTTGTTAGTATACCCTAATGAAAACAAACTTTTAGCTTTATCCGAACCATTAGAAATAGTCAACTGATGATTTGTAGAAACTGCTGTACGGAAAATCTCATCCATCCAATTTGTATCAGTTGCTTTTACCAATTGATTATTATCCAAATATTCTTTCATTTTCATATTATCCAATACCAGCATTCCATTATCACCTCTATGATACTCATACTCAAAGCCATTGGGTAATAATAGGCCTGAACCATAAGCCCACTCATCATAAGCAGCAGCGCGGAAGGCAGCAGTACCCCATTCTGTGGCGTTCATCATTTCCGGTCTATTTATTATAGAACTTACAGAAACACTACCATTATAGTCAATGGTAGTCTTACCAGCTTTACCTTTTTTAGTTTGGACTAAAATCACACCACCAGAAGCACGTGCACCATAAATTGAGGCAGAAGCAGCATCTTTCAATACCTGAATAGATTCAATATCTCCTGAATTTATGTCACGTAGATTCAGACCTTCAGCTGGCATACCATCCAATACAATTAATGGAGTAACAGCTCCAGACAAAGAAGAAAGACCACGAATTTGAATGCCTATATCTTCTGCAGGATTACCGCCATTGTTGCTAATTTTCACACCGGCCATCTTACCCTGCATAGCTTTCATAACGTTAGCGGAAGTCTTCTTGATGTCTTTTGAATCCGCCAATGCAACCGATCCGGTTAAGTCAGCTTTTTTCTGAGTCATATAACCAGTGTATACAACGACTTCAGACAACATCGTAGCATCACTTTTCATAATAACATCCAAAGATTTCAAGCCTTTAACAGAATATTCTTCTGTTTTTTGACCAATATAAGAAAAGACTAACACAGCATTATCAGAAGGTATTCTTATCGAATATTTTCCCTCCACATCAGTAGTTGTACCTATAGTAGTTCCTTTAACGACAACATTTACCCCAATAAGAGGTTCATTAGTCCCTTCTTCCAGAACTGTTCCTTGTATTACTCTCGCTTGTTGAATCTCATTAGAAGTATCTACGCCATGCTCAGATACTTGAATAGATCCATTTGTCCCCGATGCAGCGGTTGCAAGGGGCAAATTATCCCCTGCATACACTGCAAATGATAGCATTGATGCCAATGCTATGAAACCATTCCTTTTAAAAGAAATCCTCATAATACTTTGATTTAATAGTTAATAAAAAAACAACGTAATTTTAAATATCGGGTATACCCAATTTTACCATCTTGGAATTTCCAAATCGTCCTTGCTCGGCAAAGCCGGGAATTTGGCATGCGGCTCGGCCTGGTACCAGAAAGTGGTCGACGAGATATCCGACTTCTGGTTGTTGTAGCGTCCGTCATGACGCCATCCCAAATCCTGTATCGTGACCTTCAGGTCCTTGTCGAAGCGTACCGGGTCAAGGATATGCCAGCGGTACAGCCCGAAAGCGGTCACCGCACGGTACAGCCCGTCGGGACGGATTACCTGGTGCATGCCGGCATAGGGGGTGGTGAACTCCTGGTACTGGCGCGTCTTCTGGTTCTCGAAATTGTACGAGCCGCAGAAGTAGTCCTCAGTCCCGGTCCCGCAGATAGTCGGGTATTCCTTGTCACCGTCCATGTAGAACTTGATTTCCCCTTCACCCCACCAGCAGTTGTCGTTTACACGCCATGCCAGGTAGGTACCCACGTACTGTCCCTTGCCCTTCACACCGTCAATCAGCGTGTGCAGCGACCCCTGGGTCGGGTTGGAGCGGCGGAACTGCGCGTGGAAGTAGGCCTCGTCCTCAGGAACTTCTGTCAAGGTGTAGTTGATTTGGTAGTACAGGCGCATCTCCTCGGCGGTGTTGATGTTCTCCAGCGTGATACGGGCTTTCTTGCGGAAAGGCATCTTCCAGTAGCAGTTGAAGGCGCTGCCCGGATTCACGCAAACGGCCAGTGAGGAGAGCTGTGCATATTCATTGTATGCGCTGCAGAAGAAGTCACCCACCGGACATTCGACGGAAGGCTCCTTCTCATCGTCCCAGTACATTCTCAGGATGGAGAAGCGCCAGTTCCCGGTCGGTGTCATCCAGATCTGCTGGATGGCTCCCGGACCCTCGATTTCCGCAATCGTGATTGTCTCTCCCGGTTTCACGATGATGAAGGGGTTTACCTTCCAACCCTTGCCCAGGTCCTTGGCCGCATGGTGGGCGTTGGCCACATTCCGCTGGTCCTTGTCCCTGACCGGATCGGCCATGCCGCCCTTGCCCTTCTCGCCTGTAAAGTTCTCAGGGCTGATGGAACGTGTCTTGGCATCGGACAGTCTTGACAGGTTACCCATGTTCATGTCCAGACCGTTGAACGGATAGTTGCTTTGGGCGTAAACACCCACGGTGACCATGCATAAGGCCGCCAAAATTAATGATTTGATTCTCATGTTTTAAATAGATTAATGGTTTGTATACTTAGTTAATGGTTTCAGCAAGTTTTGCCAGTTCAAGATATTTCTTGTATAGTTTTTCGTAGATGAGGGCTCTTTTCTCATCCGGCCGGTATTCAGCCTCGATGTCCGACTCCATGTGCCTTGTCGCCTCGTTGATATCCTTGTACACCCCTGCGGCAACTGCCGCGAACATTGCCGCTCCCAAGGCACAGGTCTGTTCCGAGCGTACCACACGGATGGGCATGTCCAGCACGTCCGCCAGCGTCTGCATCACGAAGGGCGCCTTCTTGCTGATACCTCCGATGGCATTGACCGAATCAATGCGCAGCCCCTGGCCCTTCATATGCTCCACAATACGGCGGGAACCGAAGGCGGTGGCTTCCACCAGCGCACGGAATATTTCCGGGGCGCTGGTACCCAGCGTGAGTCCCGCAACGGCACCCTTCACGTTCTGGTCCGCATCGGGGGTACGGCGGCCGTTCATCCAGTCCAGGGCGACAACACCGTCCTCGGAGGGTTCCATGTCCTGGGCCTCACGGGTGAGTTCCACCAGCATGCCGTCCAGAACTTTCTGCCTGGCCTCCCCTCCGGGGATATCTTTCAGTGTCCATGCCAGCATCTTCCTGAACCAGGCGTAGATGTCTCCGAAAGCCGACTGTCCGGCTTCGAAACCGATGAATCCCGGAAGCACCGAACCGTCCACCTGGCCGCAGATTCCCTTGATACAGCGTCCGCCTACCTCGTCTTTGCCGGCAACCATGATGTCGCAGGTGGATGTTCCCATGATACGTGTCAGTATCCCCGGGGCGACGGATGCGCCTACGGCTCCCATATGGGCGTCCAGCGCCCCCACGGCCACGGCGATTCCTTGGGGAAGTCCAAGCCTGTCTGCCCACTCGGGTGTCAGTTCCCCTGCCTTGGTGTCGCTGGTGTGGGTTTCTGTGAACAGATGGGGGAGCATTTCCTTCAAGGCCGGATTAAGTTCTTCGAGAACTTCGCCGGAAGGAAGACCCCAACTGGCATGCCACATTGCTTTATGTCCAGCAGCACAACGGCTACGAAAGATCTGTTCCGGAATAGTGTTACCAGTTACTAATCCGGTCATCCAATCACAATGTTCTACCCAAGCATAAGCAGCATCCTTTATAGCGACGTTTGTGTTGATAATATGTAAAACCTTTGACCATACCCATTCTGATGAATAAGTACCACCTTCATAAAGTAAATAATCAAGGTTACGTTTATTGATCAGTGCATTGATTTGCTCAGCTTCTCGAACAGCTGTATGATCTTTCCAAAGAATAAACATAGCATCCGGTTCTTCTGCAAACTCGGGACATAAAGCTAATGGCATTCCTGCCTTATCGGTTAAAGCAGGAGTACTACCAGTTGTGTCAAAACATAATCCACAAATAGAAGCAATCTCTTCTTCCTTCAAATCTGATAAGGCTATATGTACAGCCTCTATCATGGATTCAATATAATCCAATGGATGTTGGCGATAACGATTGTTGTGTGCATCGCAGTAAAGCCCCGCTTTCCAACGGGGGTAAAAACTTACCCCCGTAGCCATTTCACGGCCAGTATATGTATCCACTACCAGTGCACGACAAGAATCCGTACCAAAATCAAGACCAATAACGTATTTCTTGTTTGATTCCATACTCTAAAGCATTATTTGGTTGTTAACTCTTGTTTTCTTGCAATGAAAAGCCCATAATAGGCAATCACTGCAAAAGCAACGGCCGGTACAACATATGCAGCCATAATACTACCCGTCTGGTCGGAGACAATACCCTGAATTTGGGTCAGAACGGCAGCACCGGCAATAGCCATTACCATGAATGAACCTCCAATCTTAGTGTCATCCCCCAAACCTGTAAGACCAAAACCATAAATGGTCGGGAACATCAATGACATACAACCAGAAATGCCCATCAGGCAATAGACGCCGAAACTGCCCTTGCCGAACATGGCACCCAAACAACACATTACAGCAAGAAGCGCAAGTCCTATCAAGAGTTTATAAGCTTTCACATATTTCATCATGGCAGTACATACGAATCTCATTACTACAAAGAGAATAAGTGACATGATATAGTAAGTAGCTGCAGCCTGTTCTGCTGTACGTGGCAGCAAATCATTCAATCCAAGCCATTCACAACAATTATAGAATGCGGCAGCTACCGGTTCCACTCCCCGTAATGCATTTACAACAGCATCTGCAGAAGCAGAATCTCCTAAAGAAGCCAATACACCGTCAAAATTCAGCTGTACCATAGCATAACGGATCACGAATGACCATACGGCTATCTGTGCACCAATATTGAAAAATTGTGCTATTACACCCCATACATAATTCTTATTCTTTATAAGACGACGAAGAGTGGCACCAAACTCTATTTTTTCACCTTTTTCACTAAGATTAGGCATTTTGGTAAGCCGAATAGCAAGTAAGAGCACCAACATCACCAGACCAAGTACCACATAAGCAGTAGTAACAGCATTCAATTCCTGCCCCTGGATGGCGGCCAGCTCCTCAGCCGGAAGTTGGGCACGCTCTGTCGCTGTCATTCCATTCAGTTGTGAGAGGATGAAAATCTGACTGATCACCACTCCCGTAATCGCTCCGAACGGATTGAAGGCCTGAGACAGATTCAAACGGCGTGTCGCGGTACTTTCAGGACCGATTGCCAATACATAAGAATTAGTAGACGTCTCCAGAACTGAAAGTCCGGCAAAGAGAACAAAGATTGCCAGCAGATACATAAAGAAGCTGAAATCAACATTCACTCCCGAGCTAAGCATGGCAGGATAGAACAGTAAAGCCCCAAATGCATATAGACCAAGCCCCAGCATCACGCCTGATTTATAAGTGTATTTCTTGATAAACAAGGCACCGGGAACAGCACAACATCCATATCCCAACAAATAGCACACTACCTGTATCCAAGCTGTTTTTGAATCACTCATACTCATGATGCGCTTGAAAGCTGCAAGCATAGTATCTGTCAGATTATTCGGCACAGCCCAGGCAAAGAAAAGAGTAGTGAGCAGAATGAATGGGAAGAGGATTCCTTTCGGTATTATTTTATTTGATTCCATACGAATTCTCCATTATATAGTTACCCTATTGAAACTTTGTTTTTATTACATTCAAATCTGCTCCAAATAAATCTTGCACGATAGGAACCAATTGTTCATCCTTACCTTGTATATGAATCACCTTTTGCGTATGGACCAATGAGGCACCGGGAGCCAGCTCCGCACCAGGAGAAGACGTTTCAATTTCATAGAAAGGTCCCATTATAGAACCGTCTTCTACCGGACCGTCATTATAAGAGTTGATTACATCGCCGGCAAACGGATCTTCCTGAGGTCCCCATTGGCCATTTACGTAGACTGAAGGAGTTTCGGGAAGACTACACCACAGGATTGTGAGTACGCCTTTCGATGAATCATAACTTCCGCAAATATCCGTTGCCCGTGAAGCCGGCAATCCCAGCTTGGAACGATAGAGCCCGTCAATCTTGAAATAGATAATACCATTTTCCTTTATCAGCCTATCCGCCGGTATCTTACCGAAATATTCATCATTCACAATTGTTCCTTCCGCATCTTGCTTATAAGGAATGAATACAGTAGTGGTCGGTGTAGGATTAAAACAGCCGAGCATCCACACAGATACAAGACCACCCTCTTTTGTCCATGCCTTGTCACCTGTATTGGTAATCTTATTCTCACTCTTGTAAGCTACAATTTTCATATCATTTGTAAGCTGGATATTAAAATCGGCAGCCACTTCACCAGCATCCATCAACGATACAGTACGGTCAATATTCATATCAAAAGTAGTACCGGAAGCATTTGTCAAACGAGTATCTTTCACAAAACGGATACTACTGTTGTCTTGCGACTTTATGTCAAAAGCTTCAGTATCAAGTACCGGAGGAACTATCCAATTATCATAAACCTGCTCTTGTCCTTCCTTAAAATAAAGTGAGAACGGACCACCTTCCGGACCAAGCCAGAAGCGTTCCTCACCTCCTACCGGATTAAATTGAGAACTGACTTTGCCTTCATTTATGAAACGATAATTAATCCAGCCGTAACTATCACCTTCATCGCCGGAAGCAGAAGTAGTCATTACACGGCCTTGCCATGCAGGAATAACCATCACTTTAGAATTCCCATCAGCAGATACCAATTCAGTATATTCAATGCCGTGGTCCTTTAAGAACTGGGCATCATAAGCATAACTTCCCATCTTGATTTCTTTTTGTCCGCCGCATGATACAAGTATTGCAGTTGCACCTACCAGCAGAGTGTTTTTCAGTTTGGTTGATTTCAACATAACGCCTGTTTCCTTTATTTATAGAGAGGTCCATAATTCTTGCAAGCTCTATAGTCACTGCCTTCCATATCCTCGCCAAAAGCGGTCCATGCACTGGGACGGAAAATATTTTCCTCAGAAACATTGTGCATGCATACCGGGATACGAAGCATGGAAGCCAGAGTAATCAAGTCAGCACCGATATGACCATAACTGATAGCGCCATGATTAGCCCCCCAGTTATTCATAACAGTATATACATCACGGAAATACCCCTTACCTGTCAGACGTGGAGCGAAGAAAGTGGAAGGCCATGTACGGTCAGTACGTTCATTGATAGCCTTGAAAACATCCTTATCCAAATTTACTGTCCAGCCTTCGGCAATCTGCAATACCGGACCTTGACCTTTTACGAGATTCAAACGGCACATTGTTACCGGCATTTCACCACGAGTCAGGAACTGGGAAGAATAACCACCGCCACGCATATATTCGCGACTGGCCGGATGCCACTTGGTTACAGAAAGACAAGCTTCTACTTCCTCTTCCGTAATTTCCCAGAAAGGCTTCATTACCGGTTTATTGTCACGTGTCTGACAGCCTGTTCCATCAAGCGTACAAGAGCCGGAGTTGATCAGGTGAATGAAACCGTTTGCCGCCTTACCTTCCAATTTCTTACCCGTTACCCGTTCTATGGCATTCGGACTCCAATAAGTACGCACATCCGCAAATATCTGTGCAGTATTGGTCAATAGATGATTGAAGAGCATTGAAGTACAATTCAACGTATCATTTTCCGTAGCGAAAGTAAATGCTTCACGGATACCGTTCCAATCGAAAGAAGTATTCAGTATAGCTTCTGAAAAATCACCGTCAGGCTTATAATCCGTCCACTGGCGCTGTCCCTGGAAACCCGCAGCAATCGCATTGTGTCCCATTGACTCTTCCTTGAACCCCATTTCAGCCAATTTGGGATTGCCAATCATCATATCACGGAAAATAAGAGTCATTTTTACCACGTATTCCCAACGGGCATCTTTCTCTTCACGGGAATATACCAGATGTTCCGGATTAAAGTCTGTCCCTTCATTACTCTTGCAATACTTTTCTGTCCATGCCATGGCACGTGCGAACTCTTCATGGTCATAAATGCCCAACTGGACACGACGTTCTATCTCACTGGCATCCACATACTCATTACGCATGCCCAAATACTCTTGGAAGAAATCAGGATTGGGAATAGAGCCTGCAATGCCCATGGATACACTGCCGATTGAAAGATAGGATTTCCCCTTCATTGTAGCCACAGCTATACCTGCACGGGCAAAACGCAACAATTTTTCCTGTACATCTTCCGGTATCTCCATATTGGTCACCTCCTGTACATCACGTCCGTAAATGCCAAAAGTAGGCAATCCCTTCTGTGTATGGCTTGCCAATGCTGAAGCCAGGTAAACCGCACCCGGACGTTCTGTACCATTAAAGCCCCAGATGGCTTTTGGCATTTCTCCGTCCATATCAATAGTTTCGAATCCATAACACCAGCAAGGAGTTACAGAAAGTACAACACCGACTCCACTATTACGGAATTTTTCAGCTGCCATGGCAGCTTCAGCCACTCCACCAATAGTTGTATCTGCAATGACGCACTCTACGGAAGTGCCGTCACTATGACGTAAGACAGAAGAATAAAGCTCGGCCACTTTATGGGCCATGGCCATAGTCATATCCTCCAATGACTCACGGATACCTCCACGACGACCGTCAATAATAGGTCTGATACCAATTTTCGGCTTTCCACCGATTAATCTTGAATTTCTCATGGTTCAACTGATTTTATTGAGATTAATATAAAAATTAACTAAATCGATTAAGCTATCATGTAAAAAAAAACAGCTCTCCTAAGGAGCCATTTCAATAAATTCTCCCTCGGCAAGCACAGACTGCACTGTATTACCGTTAATAATGATATCTATCAGTATTTCAAGTGCTTTCTGTACCAAAACATCTATAGGCTGCTGAATATAGGATATAGGGGCATCAAAAAAGTCAAATACCGGATTACCGTCAAAACCCACTAAACCTATTTTACCAATAATTCCCTCTCCCATGTCCTTTATTGTATATAAACAAGCCAATGAAATCATGTTGGTGGCAAAAAGAAAAGCGTCTACACCGCCATCAATCATTTTAGGCAACAAACGGTCTGCGGACTTTCTGGGAGCATCCTGCCTCAAAAAGACCACGTTAGCCAAGTTTCTCTTACCGGCTTCATCCATAGCCTTTTTATAACCACGGATACGCTCTTTCATATGGATAAGGTTGACATCATAAGCCACCATACAAGGAGCGTTATAGCCTGCATTCAAAAGATGTTTGGTTGATATATAGGAAGCATTGAAGTTATTCAACGCCACATAGCTGACATTGATTTCCGGAAAATAGCGGTCGAACAAAACAATAGGGATATTATTGTTCACAAGTGAAGCGATGGATTTCTCAGAATTGTCACAAGGAACAATGATGAGTCCATCTACCCCTTTATTAATAAGGTTACTAACAACACGAGTCATCTTATCCTTATCCTCATCTGAACTTCCAAAAAGTACGGTATATCCCCGTTTGGTTGCCTCATCTTCCAATACACGCGCTAATTGAGAAAAAAATGGGTTGGAAATATCAGAAACCACTAATCCTATTGTTTTTGTTTTGCCACTACGAAGACTTTTGGCCGCAAGATTAGGCTGGTAGTTCATTTCATTGGCAATTTTCAATATGCGTTGGGCAGTTTCTTCTCCCACGCGATACTCTTTCTTTTTCCCATTCAAAACGAACGAAACCAATGCTGTTGAAACGCCTGCAGCTTCAGCAATATCCTTCAGCGATATTTTTTTTAGTGACGACATATATTTGTGTAACGTTTTTGCTATATAATAGTATTATACTTTTAGGTTACCTCTTGAATCAGTAGCACTTATCGTATTCTCACGATGCAAATATAAACATAAAAATTAAATCTGCAAATTATTTTGCTAATTCGTTATAACATTTTTATATTTGCAGTACCAAATCATGCTAAAAACGATATGAACTACCATAAACGACACATAAAAATTAATTTTAAACTTTTAAAATCATGAAAACCAAGATTCTATTTACACTTTTATTCTTTGCATGCAGAATACACTACCTTTATGGACAGACTAACCTACAAATAGCTCCGGAAACTTTAGCAACTCCGGAAAAAAATGGAATATGGTTACAACCTGCTCAAAATACAAAAGCACAACCCATTTGGGGATTTGCAAATGGTATCCGAATAGGAATTGCTCCATTAGGAGGTCCACGTGGGCTAATTCGTATCTATACACCTTATTTAGAACATGATGAATTTGTTGTTACCAATTTCATTGCTTTTGAACCAATTGATAAAGCAAAAAATAATAGGGGGCTCTCAGAATTGGAATGGAGTCAACTTGATAATGTTCGTGGAAAACGTTTTTGGAGTGGGAATACTCCTGAAGCTCCCTCATTCCCAAATCAATATTATCCAGCTCACGGAGTAATAGCAAAGGAAAATGGAGTTGAAACACTTACTGTGTATTTCTTTTGTGAAACTTTTGATAATGGTGCGGATATCTATGTCCGGACTAAATTCACAGAAGGAAAGCCTTATGAGTTTGAATTAACTACGTATACCACGGAAGAGTCAGATGAGCTAAATCGTTTTATACTCACAGCTACTATGGGAAACAAAGCAAGACTTAGGACATTACATCTCGCAGATGGTAAAACGAAAGAAGCCGGCCAATTATGGCCGAGCTATAAAGATTCTAATTTCACAGAACATAACCATACTCCAGTGGCAGAAATGATAAAAGATAAAAATGGAGGTGTATGGTTTATAGCGTCACCTGATGAGAAAGACCCTACAAAAGCTGTATATGCTGAAGATACACATACACATTGGAAATATACTGGTAAAAAAGCAACGCAATATTGGTATTGTTCCAATCCAAGTAATGAGTTAGAAGGAGTTGTGAATGGTCGTTATACTTATTGGGCAAGTAAATCTCCGATACCTGGTGGTATCGCTTATGAGAACTTTGAACTGACTGAACCATTTCAGTCTGGTCAAAGCTATATTTTTGGTATCACACCTCTTTCACCGGAAGAATTAATAAACCACATTATGAAATAAGAACGGACTACTTTTTGGGTAGAACTTCTTTTCCTCCTTATTTATCCCCTCTTTTGTTCTTAATTTATAGAACAGAAAAGGATAAAAGGTGGATAAAAATAAGAAAAGGATAAATTACAAAACTTACTAAATAGCCTATTACTCTAATGAGAGCAGCAGAAAATAGATACTCTATTTCTACTGTTCTCATTTTTTATATATATACAACTTTTCATAGTATAAAATCTCAAAACAATCTTTTAAAGTCAACTTAAGAGATACTTCTTAACTATTGTTGGGGTCTTCCTTCCGGCGAAGTTCTCAAAGCATTTCACTTGCTGGAACCAGTTGCTATCTTTGATGTTTGGCCAACTCTCGAATCGTGAGAGTCTGAGAGATTTGATTGTCGCTCTTGATGCTCATCATTCTAAATGTTATCATCTGGGGATGGGCAGAAATGTTTCAAGATCATCCTTGGCTAGAGCCAACGGGGACAGGGACTATCACATCTTTGAGGCGTATGCTTACTACTTGGTAAACGAAGCAAGACAAAAGCGTGTTACCGACATCTTCAAACTCGGTGGAAACGTTTACGCCTTTGATTCAACAACCATTGATTTATGCCTCTCCGTATTCTGGTGGGCTAAATTCCGTAAGAAGAAGGGTGGTATCAAAGTGCATACATTATATGATGTGGAAACGCAGATACCTGCATCCTTTCACATTATCGAAGCTTCCGTGCATGATTCAAAGGCGATGAATGAAATTCCCTATGAATCTGGCTCCTATTATATCTTTGACCGTGCTTACAACAACTTCAAGATGTTGTATCGGATTCATCAGATAGGTGCTTACTTCGTTGTCAGAGCCAAGAAAAATCTTCAATACATGCCTATCAAGTGGAAGCACAGGTTACCTAAAAACGTATTTTCAGATATGACTATTGGATTGACGGGCTTTTATCCCAAACAATACTATCCCGAACCTCTTCGCTTGGTTAGATATTGGGATGAAGAACAAAAACGTGAGTTTGTTTTTTTAACGAATGCAACACACATTTCTGCCCTTCAAGTTGCTGAACTTTACAAAAAACGATGACAAGTGGAACTGTTTTTCAAATGGCTGAAGCAGCACCTCAAAATCAAAAAGTTTTGAGGTACTACCGAGAATGCCGTTCGGATACAAATCTACGCTGCTATATGCACCTACTGCCTGGTCGCAATTGTTCAACACGACATGCAACTGGATAGGAGCACGTACGAAATTCTTCAAATATTGAGCATCTAGTTGACAGATAAAACGCCTCTTCGAGACCTCTTTGACAAAACTAAATTGCAAAATAACAAAGAACGATTTGGACCAAATGGACCAAGTTTATTTGATTTTTAATAACGTCCCAATTTTAATGGGACACTAATGTTCAATTGCCATTTATAAAAAATCTGCGATTTACAAGAATTTCAAAGGACTATTCTATTCATCACCTTTTTCCCGCCCAATAAACTCCCCCCAATATCAGCACCGCCCCCATCAGAGCAACCATCGTCAGCCGTTCTCCCAACAGAAAAGCAGAACCTATCAGCGTGAAGAGAGGATTCAGATAAATATAGTTGGAAGCTCTTATTGTTCCTAATTGTTTCAATATTACATTCCAGACTACAAAGCAAATCAAGGAAGCCAATACACCCAGGAAAAGTAAATTGAACAGAATAGCCGGCTCGAGAAGACGAGCAATGTCGAACTGCCAGGGATGAACCAGAAATGCAGGAAGAATAGTCAATACTCCATAAAAAAATATCTTACGGGTAATGAAAGTTATACCATAACGGTTGGACATTTTCCTCATTATCAAGCTATAGAATGCCCAGGAAAAAGCAGCAAGCAAAGTAAGAAAATCACCTAAAGGAGAAATTTTCAATACAAAGCTACCGTTGTAAACCACCAATGCCACACCAACCAACGCCAGTAAAGAACCGCCTATCAATCCACGGGTGGCCTTCTCCTTTTTATAAATCCACAAAGAAAGAATGGTGGTGAGCAACGGAGCCGTACAGACAATAAACGACACATTCGTCGCCAATGTAATCTCCAAAGCTGTATTTTCTGTAAAAAAGTAGAATGAACCGCCTGTCATGCCTCCTAAAAACATCCAAAATTCATCTTTCCAATTGTCGGCAAACAGTTTTCGGGGAGAAATAAGCCAAATGCCCATATAAGCTATCAGGAAACGAAGCAAGAATATTTCCTGCGGAGAAAGACCGTGCCCAATCAATACTTTCGTTGAAATAAAGGTCAGCCCCCAAATACCTACCGTAAGGACGGCAACAAGATGATAAGTATAATTTTTCATTGCGTTCATACACTTCCGACAAGTCGCACAAATATACGTACTTTCTTTTTTCAATACAATGAAACCAACCATAAATAATGTTCAAGGAGGATTTACTAAAACTCGAAGGAAGATTTACTAAATCTTTCCTCCCGTTTTAGTAAATCTTCCTTCGAGTTTTAGTAAATCTTTAAACCCCTTATTAGAAGCCTATTGAACGAACTCTCATTTATCGGCAGAATAATAAACAACAATCTGCCGAATACACAGACAAAAAACACAAAGGATGAAATCTTCCCAGACTTCATCCTTCGCTATATCCTAAAAATCTTTTAGTAAATATCCTATTGAATTAATTTAGCTATTATTTGTATTACAAACAAAAAATTAGTTTTAAAAGCACATCACAAATGTAAGTAATAAAAAGTGAATTATCAAGTCTTTGCCATTGTTTTTTATGTTACTTCGCTACAAATCTGAAAATAAACCCGTAACTTTGCACCGATATTAACCGAATACTAACCGGTTTTAACCATTGAATAAACAATGTTTTCAACAAAATATTAATAAGTACCACTATGGAATACAATTTCAGGGAAATTGAAAAGAAATGGCAGAAAAGGTGGGTGGAAAACAAAACCTACCAAGTGACGGAAGACGAAACGAAGAAAAAATTCTATGTACTGAACATGTTCCCCTACCCCTCCGGTGCGGGATTGCATGTAGGTCATCCGCTGGGATATATTGCTTCGGATATTTACGCCCGCTACAAACGACTGCAAGGTTTCAATGTACTGAATCCCATGGGATATGACGCTTACGGACTTCCAGCAGAACAATATGCCATACAAACGGGACAGCACCCTGCAATTACGACCGTCAACAATATCAACCGATACCGTGAACAGTTGGATAAGATAGGTTTCTCTTTCGACTGGAACCGCGAAATCCGTACCTGCGAACCGGAATATTACCATTGGACCCAATGGGCATTCCAAAAGATGTTCAACAGCTACTACTGCAACGATGAAAAGCAGGCACGTCCCATCCAGGAACTGATTGAAGCATTCAGCCAAACCGGTACCGAAGGAATAAACGTGGCTTGCAGCGAAGAACTGAGTTTCACCGCCGCAGAGTGGAATGCCAAGAGCGAAAAGGAACAACAGGAAATCCTGATGAACTACCGTATAGCCTATCTGGGCGAGACGATGGTAAACTGGTGCCCTCAGCTGGGAACCGTACTTGCCAACGATGAAGTGGTGGACGGCGTAAGCGAACGAGGCGGCTTCCCCGTCATTCAAAAGAAGATGCGTCAATGGTGTCTCCGTGTATCTGCCTATGCACAACGCTTGCTGGACGGACTCGATACCATCGACTGGACCGAATCCCTGAAAGAAACCCAAAAGAACTGGATAGGACGCAGCGAAGGCGCTGAAATAGAATTCAAGGTAAAAGACAGCGATTTGGAATTCACTATCTTCACCACCCGTGCAGATACCATGTTCGGCGTCACCTTCATGGTATTGGCTCCCGAAAGCGAACTGGTACAGCAACTTACCACCGACACACAGAAAGATGAAGTAAACGCTTATCTGGAACGCACCAAGAAACGTACCGAACGCGAACGTATTGCCGACCGTAGCGTTACCGGTGTATTCTCCGGAAGCTATGCCATCAATCCCTTTACCGGTGAGGCAGTTCCCATCTGGATAAGCGACTATGTACTTGCAGGATACGGTACGGGTGCCATCATGGCTGTGCCTGCGCACGACAGCCGTGACTATGCTTTTGCCAAGCACTTCGGTCTCGAAATTCGTCCGTTGGTAGAAGGCTGCGATGTAAGCGAAGAGAGCTTCGATGCCAAGGAAGGCATTGTATGCAACTCTCCACGCGAAGGCGTTACTCCCTATTGCGACCTCTCACTGAACGGGCTGACCATCAAGGAAGCGATTGCCGCTACCAAGAAATATGTGAAAGAGCATAACTTGGGACGTGTAAAGGTGAACTTCCGTCTGCGCGATGCCATCTTCTCACGCCAGCGCTATTGGGGCGAGCCGTTCCCGGTTTACTACAAGGACAACATGCCTTACATGATTGACGAGAGCGCCCTGCCCTTGGAACTGCCCGAAGTAGCCAAATTCCTGCCTACCGAAACCGGTGAACCTCCATTGGGACATGCCGCAAAATGGGCTTGGGATACCGTAAACAAATGCGTCGTAGAAAACGAAAAGATAGACAACATCACCGTCTTCCCGCTGGAACTCAATACTATGCCCGGATTTGCCGGTTCAAGCGCCTATTATCTGCGCTACATGGACCCACACAACAACCAGGCACTTGTAGACAAGAAAACGGATGAGTACTGGCACAATGTAGACCTTTACGTAGGCGGTACCGAACATGCCACCGGTCACTTGATATACTCCCGTTTCTGGAATAAGTTCCTGTACGACCTCGGCATTTCCGTAGCCGAAGAACCGTTCCAAAAGCTGGTGAACCAGGGCATGATTCAAGGACGGAGCAACTTCGTCTATCGCATCAAAGATACCAATACATTCGTGTCCCTGAATCTGAAAGACCAGTACGACACTACCCCACTCCACGTGGATGTGAATATCGTATCCAATGATGTTCTGGACCTTGAAGCCTTCAAGGCATGGCGTCCAGAATACGAAACTGCCGAGTTTATTCTGGAAGACGGCAAGTACATCTGCGGATGGGCTGTGGAAAAGATGAGTAAATCCATGTTCAACGTTGTCAATCCCGATATGATTGTCGACAAATACGGTGCCGACACTCTCCGCATGTACGAAATGTTCCTCGGCCCGGTAGAACAATCAAAGCCGTGGGATACAAACGGAATAGACGGTGTGCACCGCTTCATCAAGAAGTTCTGGTCACTGTTCTACGACCGCAACGACAATTATCTGGTAACGGATGAACCTGCCACCAAGGAAGAACTGAAATCCCTCCATAAACTGATTAAGAAAGTGACGGGAGACATCGAGCAATTCTCTTACAACACAAGTATCAGTGCCTTTATGATTTGTGTAAACGAGCTGTTCGGAATGAAGTGCAGCAAGAAGGAAATCCTGAACCAGTTTATCATCGTTCTGGCTCCCTTTGCTCCGCATGTATGCGAAGAGTTGTGGGAGACACTGGGCAATGCAGGCTCCGTATGCGATGCCAAGTGGCCGGTATGCAACGAAGAATACCTGGTGGAAGATACGGTCAACTATACGGTTTCCTTCAACGGAAAAGCACGGTTCAACATGGAGTTCCCGGCAGATGCGGCATCGGATGCCATCCAGACTGCTGTATTGGCCGACGAACGTTCTGAAAAATGGATGGAAGGCAAGTCCATCGTCAAAGTAATCGTAGTGCCGAAGAAGATTGTGAACATCGTTGTCAAATAACAGATATGCAAATTACAAAACCAACCAAAGCGGAAGTGACGAGAGAGCTGAAGGATTATATCTTCATCACTCTGGGACTCATCAGCTATGCACTGGGATGGGCGGCATTCCTCATTCCCTATCAGATTACGACCGGAGGTACTACCGGTATCGGTGCCATCATCTATTATGCCACCGGATTTCCCATCCAGTGGTCATACTTCATCATCAATGCCGTACTGATGACTTTTGCCATCAAGATACTCGGACCGAAGTTCAGTATCAAGACTACGTTTGCCATCTTCGGACTCACTTTCTTCTTATGGTTTTTTCAGTTGCTGGTGAACGGTTCGGACGGCGTCCCTCCCCAACTGCTGGGCGAAGGACAAGACTTCATGGCTTGCCTGATAGGTGCGGCAATGTGCGGTGCCGGACTGGGTATCGTGTTCAACTGCAACGGCAGCACAGGAGGTACGGACATCATTGCAGCCATCATCCATAAATACAAGGATGTCACGCTGGGACGCATGATTATGGCTTGCGACTTCATTATCATCAGTTCCTGCTATGTGGTATTCCATGACTGGCGACGCGTGATATTCGGTTTTGTAACTTTGTTTGTCATCGGATTTGTACTGGATTACATAGTCAACAGTGCCCGGCAATCCGTTCAATTCTTTATTTTCTCCAAAGAATATGAAAAGATTGCCGACCGCATCACCAAAGAAACCCATCGCGGTGTAACGGTACTCGACGGTATCGGCTGGTACAGTAAACACAACGTGAAGGTACTGGTCGTCCTTGCCTACAAACGCCAATCGGTAGAAATATTCCGGATGGTGAAAGATATAGACCCGAACGCTTTCATTTCCCAAAGTTCCGTCATCGGTGTATACGGAGAAGGTTTCGACCGGTTGAAAGTGAAATAGGGACTTGTATAAGCCACAAGTATAAGGAGAACATAATATGAGAAAGAAATTTGTATTTGCCACCAACAATTCACACAAACTGGAAGAAGTGACTGCCATTTTGGGAGAGAAGGTCGAACTTCTCAGCATAAAGGATATCAAATGCGATACTGACATTCCGGAAACTGCAGACACACTTGAAGGAAATGCTTTGCTGAAAGCAAGATATATCTTCGATAACTATCATCTGGACTGTTTTGCCGACGATACCGGTTTGGAAGTGGAGGCCCTTGGTGGGGCACCGGGTGTATATTCCGCCCGTTATGCCGGCGATGCACACAATTCGGAAGCAAACATGAAGAAGTTGCTGAAAGATATGGAGGGCATCGAGAACCGGAAAGCGCAATTCCGTACCGTATTTGTACTTATCATCGACGGAAAGGAACATCTGTTTGAAGGCATCGTGAAAGGAGAAATCACGAAAAACAGAAAAGGCGCTTCAGGCTTCGGTTATGACCCCATATTCATTCCCGAAGGATATACGCAGACTTTCGCAGAAATGGGGAATGAACTGAAGAATAAAATCAGTCACCGGGCATTGGCCACTAACAAGTTGTGTAAGTTCTTAATGAGATAATGTTTTTAATGTGCTGATATGCTAATGTGCCAATGTGCTAATTGGCTGCGCTGTCACGCCGAAAGGTCATTGGCACATTGGCATATCAGCACATTATAACCCCAGTTGAGCCGATATTTCCAACATCCTCTTAATCGGTTTCACTGCTTTTTCTGCAATCTCAGCATCCACCTTTATTTCCGGTGATTCATTTTTCAAACAATCATAAAGCTTTTCCAGTGTATTCAGCCGCATGTAACTGCATTCATTGCAGGCACAAGTGCTGTCGTTGGGAGGAGCCGGAATAAATGTTGTCTGCGGGCATTGTTTCTGCATCTCGTGCAGGATACCGCTTTCGGTAGCTACAATGTAGCTCTTTTCGGGATGTGCCACTGCGTACTTCAGCAAAGCTGCCGTAGAGCCTACCACATCAGCCAGTTTCAAGACTGTACTCTTGCATTCGGGATGTGCCAGTACCACCGCATCGGGATGCTGCCGTTTTATTTCAACAATCTTTTCAACCGAGAATTCCTCGTGTACATGGCATGCGCCATCCCATAATAACATATTTCTTCCGGTAATGGAGTTGATATAATTACCCAAGTTCCGGTCCGGGCCAAAGATTATTTTCTCATCTTTGGGGAAGCTTTCCACAATCTGCTTTGCATTGGTAGAAGTTACCACCACATCGGTCACCGCCTTTACGGCAGCCGTTGTGTTCACATAGGATATCACCGTATATCCGGGATGCTCTTTGACAAACTGACTGAATTTGTCTGCCGGACAACTGTCTGCCAACGAACAGCCTGCCGCCATATCGGGCACCAGTACCTTCTTGTCGGGACAAAGCACCTTCGCCGTTTCTCCCATGAAGTGCACACCGCACATCACGATGATGTCCGCCTCCGTTCGGGCCGCCCATTGCGCCAAAGCCAGACTGTCGCCCACGTAATCGGCTATATCTTGTATTTCACCTTTCTGGTAGTAGTGCCCCAGAATGATTGCGTTCTTCTCCTTCTTCAGCTGCTTGATAGCTTCTATAAGATTATCCATAATTATATTTTTTAATTTCTCTTTCTTCTTTAAAAATCCTTTGATAGTAATGATAGGCTGTTAACAGTGTGGACAAATAAATACGATTTTTCTTGCCTATGAAGTTATTAGTATCAAGCTGAATTTTACTCTTATGCTTATAAACCGGGGTTTTTAAGTTTATCCGTTGATAATAAGACTTCTGCTAAACAGCATTAACATGTTGTTAATAATATGCAAAGTTAATAACTTTAGAGTTATAAACCGATGAAACCAGGCTGAAAAATATGTTGAATGAAGCCTGGAAAATTCTCCTTAACTTTTTTGGTTTGTTCGTTTCACTGCTGTAATATGCAGACCTTTGAATAATGCAAGGATTATTTTTAAAATTGTTTCCCTATTGTATTGACACCTTTTCAACGGTTATTAACCGGGATATAAACGGAAAAAAGTATCTTTGCAGGGAGATTTAAAAGTATATTGTCATGCGTAAACTGAAGATAACTGAACTGAATCGTATTAGTGTAGAGGAATTTAAGGAAGCCGAAAAACTGCCTTTGGTAGTGGTATTGGATAATATCCGCAGTCTCCATAATATAGGTTCCGTTTTCCGTACTTCGGATGCTTTCCGCATCGAGTGCATTTATCTTTGTGGCATTACAGCTATCCCACCCCATCCGGAGATGCACAAAACAGCTTTGGGAGCGGAATTTACCGTAGATTGGAAATATGTTGATAACTCTGTTGAAGCTGTTGATAACCTAAAAGCCGAGGGATACATCGTTTATTCTGTAGAGCAGGCGGAAGGTAGTGTGATGCTGGACGAACTGGTGCTGGACAAGACTAAAAAGTATGCTGTGGTAATGGGAAATGAAGTGAAGGGTGTTCAACAAGAAGTGATTGACCATTCGCACGGTTGCATTGAAATTCCTCAATACGGCACAAAGCATTCGTTGAATGTATCGGTTACGGCGGGTATTGTTATTTGGGATTTATTCAAGAAACTGAGATAATAACAGGGCTGTTAATAAGCTGTCAATATATCGGGTTTGTTGGAGCTATAGATCGAACACGGTGCATCTATAGATCCAGCGTGTTGCATCTATAGATCCAATAAACTAGTTCTATATAGGTATGATGAGAGATTTTATGAACAGTGGTTGATTATAAAAATCAACCACTTTATTCATTGTAAATTAATGCTTTATCTTCTACTTTATCCTTTTTGTTAACCATGTATTCAACACATATCGGTTGTATGTGGAAAACTTGCTGTACAGTTGGTGTCTTTTCTTATTTTTTGTATATTTGCTGAATATATATAAATCATATCGATATGAAAAAGATAATATCTTCATGGATAGGCATTTTTGTAGGTTGTACTATTCTGGCAGCAGGTTTTGTTTACTTTATCAATCCTTATAATCTTGTTCCTGGCGGGGTGTATGGAGCTAGTATTGTGCTTCATAATCTGTTCCCTTCTATTCAGGTAGGTACTTTCGGTTATATGTTTGATATTCCTTTGCTTATCATTTCCGTGCTGGTACTGGGAGCAAAATTGGGAGCACGTACTATCGTGGCGGCACTATTCACTCCGCTTGCCATGAATGTGCTGTCTCTCCTCTCCTATCCTTCTGAAGAAGCGCTCCATCAGTTGGACCCTACACAGTTGCTGGGTGGCAGTCTGAATATGTCCGACCATTTGATGCTGACTTCTGTGATTGGTGCGGTGGTTATCGGTATAGGCTGTGGTATTGTAGTGCGTAGCCGGGCTACTACAGGAGGTACGGATATTGTGGCGATGATATTGCAGAAATATTGCCATATACGTTTTTCAAAGGCGATACTGCTGGTAGATGGCATTGTGGTGGGATTCGGCCTATTGGTTATCGGTTTCGGTATCGGAAATCCGGATGATGCTACACAACCTTCGTGGCATTTGTCTTTCTATTCACTGATAGCTATTTTTGTCACTTCAAGGGTATTGGCCTATGTGATAAATGGGGAGAAGAATGACAAGATACTGTTTGTCATCAGTGATATGCGCCTTACCGCTTTGCACGACTATATTCTTAAAGATTTGGACCGTACAGCCACTTGCATCAAAAGTAGTGGTCTTTATACCAATGTAGACAAGGAAATGCTGTTTCTTGTGGTGAGTTACAAGGAAGTGGTAGGTATCAAGCAGAAGATAAGGGAAGTAGACCCAAAGGCTTTTGTAGTGGTTACCGATGCTTATGATGCATTTGGTGAAGGTTGGAAAGAGCTTCCGATGGCAGGAGAGGTACAACCCGAATAGGTAGTAATAAACAATTGTTCATTCTGTTATTAACTGAATATATAGCTTAATATCAATTGTTTAATAACTGATTATTTATGTTGCTAACATAGTTTTCAACATGGTGTTAACGATAAGTTTTTTGTTTGAATGAACGGTATTGTTGCGAAGTCGATGATGTGGAACTTATGGCATGGTTGCCATAAATTGAGTGCAGGTTGCAAGCATTGTTATGTTTATCGTGGTGATGCCCGACGAGAGGTGGACAGTTCGGTGGTGGTGCGGACAAAAAACTTTGACCTGCCTTTGCGTAAAAAGCGTAACGGAGAATTCAAGATACCACCTGGAACATTTGTCTACACCTGCTTTACTTCCGATTTCTTTGTGGAAGATGCTGACAAATGGCGGGCCGAAGCATGGGAGATGATTCGTTGTCGCAGTGACCTGCATTTTATGATGATTACCAAGCGTATAGACCGTTTTTCTGACTGTCTGCCCGATGATTGGGGAGACGGATATGATAATGTAACCATTTGTTGTACGGTTGAAAACCAGGCTTGCGCCGATTATCGCTTGCCCATCTATAGGAGAGCTCCCATAAAGCATAAGATAATAATCTGTGAACCGCTGCTGGAAAGGATAGATTTAAGTACTTATGCTGTTGGCGAATGGATTGAACAGATAGTTGCAGGGGGAGAATCCGGTTACGAAGCCCGCCCTTGTGATTTTGAATGGGTGATGGACCTTCGCAGAATTTGTGTGGAAAATAAAGTGGACTTCTGGTTCAAGCAGACCGGTTCTAAGTTCGTCAAAGACGGAAAGACATATAATGTGAAACGCCAATTTCAACATTCGCAGGCACGCAAGGCGGGAATAAACATCAGTTTATAATTGTCCGCTTTCTACCATCAATATCACCCGTTCGGTCAATGCATCGTCTCCCATAGGGTCGTATTGTTTTTTTAGACTGGCGCCGAAGAGTGCGGCAAAAGTCTGGTAGAAACCGGCTTTGAAAGGGCCCATAAAAGCTTTTACCAGTTCATATCCGGTGGAGTTGGTCTGTCGGTCTACCAGTTTTATTAACAGTTTGCCTTGGGCAAAGGTAAGTTTCTTCATGCGGGGAGTGTATTGCTCCTTCAAGCTTTTCTCTACTGCTTTCATGTGTTTCTGGCGGGCTTTCTCGGTGGGCAGGGTCATCATGTATTCGTAGGTTTCAATGATGGCACGGTTAATCTCCTTGGAGATGGGAAGTACCTTCTTTACGTCACGAATGAGTTTGTAGTACTTGTTCATGTCGCGCTTGTTCTTGAATTTAAGCGGCTTGAAGATGTAGACAGTGGGGAGCTTGACATAAGGGATGGTATCTCCTTCGTAAACGCACATGGGAGTAAGATAGACACTCTTTTGCGCAGCAGACTGTGGTTGCTGCTGTGCAAAACATTTCAGGCTTCCGAGAGAAAGAAACATGATGAGTATTACTATGTTAAGCCTTGCGTTCATGTTGCAAAAGTACACCATTCTGTGTAATGTTGTTGCATCATGTTGATTTTTCCTTGCTCAATTAACTTATTTAAGGTAACTTCGCTTCCCAAAACATGAAAGTGACCTACTATTAATGGAATTACTCAAGATAGGAGTTTTTGTAAGTATGCTGTCAATGACTCCTATGCTTGAAGCTCAAAATATATCCGGCCTTCAGAAAGAACAGCCTTTACTTCTTTTGGAAGAAAATTTGGAACAACTTTCCATCGGGAATGAGGAAGAATACGGTTGGAAAGATGAATTGGAGGAGTTGTCCCGACGTCTGCAAGAGCCTGTCAACCTCAATGCCGCCACTAAACGGCAATTGGAGCAGTTTCCTTTTCTTACGGATATACAGATAGAGAATCTTCTGGCTTATGTCTATATACACGGACAGATGCAGACCATTTATGAATTGCAACTGGTGGAGGAGATGGATAAACGTACCATCGACCTACTGCTGCCCTTTGTCTGTGTGCGGGCAGTGAAAGCGGGTAGGGGGTATCCTGCTTTAAAATCTATACTGAAATACGGGAAACACGAAACATTGGCACGTTTGGATGTACCGTTCTATATCCGTAAAGGATATGAGAAGAATTACCTGGGACCTTCCCTTTACCATTCTTTGCGCTATAATTTTCATTATGGAGATTATCTCCAAATAGGCGTGACGGGAGAGAAGGATGCCGGAGAACCCTTCTTTGCCCTGCACAACAGAAAAGGCTATGATTACTATTCTTTCTATTTTCTGATAAAGAATCTGGGGCGGCTGAAGGCTTTGGCATTGGGCAATTACCGTCTGAGCTTCGGGCAGGGACTGGTACTTAGTACGGATTTTCGTTTAGGAAAAACATTCTCTATGTCTACAACAGAATATCGTACCGGAGGCATCCGTAAGCATAGTTCTACCGATGAGTACAATTATTTCCGGGGAGTGGCGGCAACGGTGGGAGTATTGCCTTACTTGGATATTTCGGCTTTCTATTCGCATCGCTCCATGGACGGTGTGGTGGAGGATGGCGAGATAACTTCCATTTACAAGACGGGATTGCATCGCACGCAGAAGGAGGCAGATAAAATGAATGCCTTTGCCTTGCAGGTGATAGGTGGAAACATGACCTATGAAAAGAACTCTCTGAAGGTGGGAGTGACGGGGATTTACTATTTTTTCGACCGTCCTTACAAGCCTCGGTTGAACAAGTATGCAAAGTACAATCTTCATGGAAGTGATTTCTATAATGTGGGCATGGATTATAGGTATCGTCTGGGCCGTTTTGTCTGGGTGGGGGAAGCGGCAACCGGCAGTAAAGGCTATGCGTTGCTGAACCGGCTGAAGTATAATCTTTCTTCCGATTATCATCTGCTACTTGTTCACCGGTATTATTCATATGATTATTGGACTTTGTTTGGGCGTTCCTTTGGCGAAAGCAGTATGCCGCAGAATGAGAACGGATGGTATCTGGCAGCAGAGGCCACACCTTTCGCCCGGTGGAAGTTTTTCACTTCACTGGATGTGTTTTCTTTTCCTTGGTGGAAATACCGTATAAGTAAGCCCTCAAAGGGAGTGGATGCCATGTTTCAGGTTACTTATACTCCTCGAAAGAGCCTTTCGATGTATTTTAATTATCGGTACAAACAGAAAGAAAGAGACGTGACGGGTACAAGCGGTGCAGTTATCGAACCTATCTATCACCATAAACTCCGTTATCGGCTGACCTATATGCCGGGAAGATATATCTTTCGTACTACAATAGATTATAACCACTTCCGTCAGCAGGATGGGGAAGGGTATCGCTTTGATAGACGGCAAGGTTATCAGTGTACTCAATTTTGCTCGTACACTTTCCCCTTCCCTCTGTCAGTTTCCGTGCAGGGAACCTGGTTTCATACGGACGATTACGATTCGCGTGTTTACGCCTCCGAGCGTGGATTGTTATATACTTTCTATACCCCTTCCTTCTATGGCAAAGGGTTCCGTTACTCCGCTCATCTGCGATATGATTTGAGTAAGAACTTCATGTTTCTTGCCAAATTCGGACAGACGGTTTATCAGGATAGGGAGACGATTGGTTCGGGCAATGATGAGATACCGGGAAATAGGAAAGCGGACTTGCAGATGCAACTGCGTATCAAGTTTTAGAGGAATGATTGATAGCTTTTTTATTTCTTTCTTTATCTTTGTCCGTATGATAATCCAAGGATGAACTCTGGAGTGCTAAGATTAGTAGATACTCGGAGTATTAAATAGTAAATAGTAAATCGTCAAATAGTAAATAGTATGACTGTCATTTATCCATCTCCCATATTCGGTCCCGTTCATTCTCGCCGTCTGGGAGTATCTTTGGGAATAAATTTATTGCCGGCAGACGGCAAAGTATGCACCTTCGACTGTATTTATTGTGAATGTGGTTTCAATGCCGACCATCGTCCCAAACAGCCGTTGCCTACGCGCGAAGAAGTCCGTTCGGCCCTTGAAGCCCGCCTGCGGGACATGCAGCAAAACGGACCTACACCGGATGTACTGACTTTTGCCGGTAATGGAGAACCGACGGCACATCCCCGTTTCCCCGAAATCATAGAAGATACACTTGCCTTGCGCGACAAGTATTTTCCGAATGCAAAGGTGAGCGTACTGAGCAATTCTACCTTTATTCATCGTCCTGCCGTATTCGAAGCTTTGAACAAGATTGACAACAACATCCTTAAACTGGATACGGTGGATGAAGAGTATGTCCGTGTACTTGACCGTCCTACCGGACATTACTCCATCCGGGAGATTATAGAAGGGATGAAAGCGTTCAAAGGGAACTGCATTATCCAGACCATGTTTCTCAAAGGAAGTTATAAAGGACAAGATATGGATAATACATCCGATAAATTTGTTCTTCCCTGGCTGGAAGCTGTCAAGGAGATTGCTCCCCGCCAAGTGATGATTTATACCATCGACCGTGAAACGCCCGACCATGATTTGCAGAAGGCCACTCATGAGGAACTGGATCGCATTGCAGAACGGATACGTGAAACGGGTATACCGGTAAGTGTTTCTTATTAATAATATACTTATGAAATCAATAGCAATTAAAGATTTAAGCGAGAACTTCTTCGAAGTGATAGGCAAAGAGTGGATGCTGGTTACGGCAGGCAGTAAAGAACATTTCAACACCATGACTGCCAGTTGGGGAGGTATTGGCTGGCTTTGGAACAAGCCGGTGGTGTTTGTCTTTATTCGTTCCGAGCGCTATACGTATGAGTTTATGGAGGAGAACGAATATTTCACCCTTTCTTTTTTAGGAAAGGAAAACCGGAGCATTTACAACCTTTGTGGCAGTAAATCGGGTAGGGAAGTGGATAAGGTAAAGGAAACTGGTCTGAATCCTATCGTTACCGAGCGGGGAAACATTCTCTTTGAGCAGGACCGCCTGGGATTGGAGTGCCGCAAGCTTTTCATTACCGATATGAAAGAAGAACTCTTTCTCGACCATTCCGTCTACGAGCGTTGGTATGGCGGTGACCACGGTGGATTGCACCGGGTTTATGTAGCCGAGATTGTAGATGCCTGGGTAAAGGAATAGCTCCTTTACCACAATTTCAAGTCATATTCGGCTTCCACCTTCTCTTCTATTTCATCCGGAAGGGCGGGGAAGAAGTCGATACCTGTAATACGTTCCACTTCGTCCACTGTATTGACGTAGCTGTCCAATGGATGATTGCCTGATGCATTCTTATAAATGAAGCCGATGGCTTTGGGGGGATTGCTGTCTGCACACAGAACGACCTTGAAGAATGCTTCGGGCACTGTAATTTTGTGCTTCTTACCAATGGTACGGTGACGTTGGTCATAGAGAATAGGACCGCATACAATGCATATCTTGCCTTCTTCTTGTGCCCAACGGCGGCATGACTCTTCCAGTTCTTTCCAGTCGCCACGGTTTAGATTGTGGTTCTGCGGGCAAATGTTTGTCATGTAGAAGCTCTCTTGCATGGCTTTCCAGTGCCAGCGGTTGTCACCGGCCGGACACATATGTCCGCGGTCCATGCCGGCTCCTTTGTAGTCATCGGTGGTTACTGCCTCGTGCTCAGGCAGGTCGGGGTCGGGCAGGAACTTGTCTGTACGGCTTTCACGCTCCACCAGTTTTTCGGGAATGAGTTCCCAGGCTACCCAGTTGGGTATCTTTAAATCTTTGTTGTAGGATACTGTGTAGCCTTTCCGCTGGAGAATCTGTTCGGAGACGTTCTTCAGCTTTGCCGGTATTTCAAGGCGTGTGCCTGCCGTGAGTTCTATTTTGGCAGGCGTAGAACTCTTTTGCCTGGCATCCGAAAGTATCTTTGCAACGGGTTCATAGGCAAGGCAGACCGCACATATAAACAATATAAGATAATAGACGCCTTGCGATTGTTTCTTTTTTTTTCGTGCCATGCCGGGATTAGTGTTGGATAATCATTTTGGCCCTTTCCAGTGCCACATTTATGTTCGGACAGATATTTTCTTCGCCCAACAGCTCATAGAAGCCCGATTTTTCCAGTACCTTATGTACCTTTTCATTGACACCGGAGAGCACAATGATTATTTTTTCCTTTTGGGACATCTCACAAAGGCTTGTCAAGTTGTGGATACCGGTAGAATCGATGAACGGAACTTTACGCATGCGGATGATGCGCACTTTGGGGCGGTCGCCCAGCCGCGCCATGATTTCTTCGAATTTGGTGGCGATGCCGAAGAAGTAAGGACCGTTTATTTCATATACTTCCACATCCTCGGGGATTATCAGATGCTCGTCATTGCTTGCAATGTCCGATTCTGCATTCGGGTCTATTTCATCTTTGATGACGGATATTTCGGTAGTCTCCATGACGCGGCGCATAAACAGCACGCAGGCAATCACCAGACCTACTTCAATGGCAATAGTCAGGTCGAAGATGACGGTCAGGAAGAAAGTAATCAGCAGTACCGTGACATCCGATTTAGGATTCTTCAATAATGCCTTGAACGTACGCCAACCACTCATGTTATAGGATACTATGACCAGTACACCCGCCAGGCAAGCCATTGGGATATACTGTGCCAGCGGCATGAGGAACAGTAGGATAAGCAGCAATACCACTGCATGCACCATGCCTGCTACGGGAGTTTTTCCTCCGTTGTTGATATTTGCCATGGTACGCGCGATGGCTCCGGTGGCAGGGATACCGCCAAACAGCGGGGTAGTCATGTTGGCAACACCTTGTGCTATCAGTTCCGTGTTGGAATCGTGTTTGTCGCCTATCACACCATCGGCCACGGTGGCAGACAGCAAAGATTCGATGGCACCCAGTACAGCGATTGTAATGGCTACGGGGAACAAGTTCTTTATCGCTTCCCAATCCAGGGCAGGCATCACGGCATCCGGCAGTTCGGCACGGATGCTGAAACGGTCGCCGATGGTATCAATACAATCAATGCCTCCATATACTTTCATCAGCCAGACTGCCACTGTCACCACGATGATGGCAATAAGTGACCCCGGAATCTTCTTCGAGAACCGCGGTGTAATGGCAATGATGAAGATGCTGACAATACTTACAATCGTGTTCCACCAGTTTACGGTATCGAAATGTCGGAAATAAATCATCCATTTTCCTACAAAGTCTCCCGGAACTTTCTCTCCTCCGAACGTCAGCCCGAAAATGTCGGCAATCTGCGTAGTGAAGATGGTGACGGCAATACCGCTTGTAAAACCTACGATGATGGGATAGGGGATAAACTTAATGACAGCTCCCAGCTTGAAAACTCCCAGCAGGATAAGCAGTACGCCTGCCATCAGTGTGGCGACAATAAGCCCCGATTCACCGTATTGCTGGATGATGCCATAGATAATGACGATGAACGCACCGGTCGGTCCTCCAATCTGTACCTTGCTCCCACCCATCAGGGAGATGATGAAACCAGCTATGATAGCCGTAATGATACCTTTCTCCGGTGATACGCCGGAGGCGATACCGAATGCAATGGCAAGCGGGAGGGCAACGATACCTACAATGATACCTGCCATCAGGTCTGCCATGAACAGTTCTTTAGAGTAATTTTTTAAAGCCGTGTATAGCTTTGGTCTGAATCCGAACGCTTTCATTATAATCTACTTTTTTATACGTTTTTTTATACAGAATGTAATGTATATATTGCAAATTGCCTGCAAAAGTAGATAAAATAATGGATATTAGTGAACACAACTGTGATGTATTTTGTTTTCCTTATCAGATATGTGCTATTAATTATGTCTGAAATACCTCTTCGGGTTATCGGTGAAGATAGATTCTTTCTATAAGACGATAAATAAATCCGATGGGGCAGAGGTGTGATTATTCCAAACTAAATTCGTAATTTTGTGTTGTTTATAAACAGTACGAACGACATTTATACGTAATTATATTAACTAATAAAAAAAGAGACTATGGCTAAAAGTGTTAAAGGAACTCAGACTGAGAAGAATCTGCTGACTTCATTCGCTGGTGAATCACAAGCAAGAATGCGTTACACTTATTTTGCAAGTGTAGCCAAGAAAGAAGGTTACGAACAAATCGCCGCTATTTTCACAGAAACGGCTGACCAGGAAAAGGAACACGCTAAACGTATGTTCAAGTGGCTGGAAGGCGGTATGGTGGAAATCACCGCTTCTTATCCTGCAGGTGTTATCGGCACTACCCTGGAAAATCTTCAGGAAGCTGCTGCCGGCGAACACGAAGAATGGTCATTGGATTATCCTAAGTTTGCTGATATTGCAGACGAAGAAGGTTTCCCCGAAATCGCTCTTATGTACCGTAACATCGCCATTGCCGAAAAGGGACACGAAGAACGTTATCGCGCTTTTATCCAGAATATAGAGACTGCCAGCGTATTTGCCAAGGAAGGCGAAGTGGTATGGCAGTGCCGCAACTGTGGTTTCATCTACACCGGTAAGGAAGCTCCTCAGGTATGCCCGGCTTGCTTGCATCCGCAGGCTTACTTCGAAGTAAAGAAGTCAAACTATTGATAATGTCTCCTGCTTGTGCAGGTATGGATAACGGGAAACGCCCGGATGCTCTGAAGAAAGCATCCGGGCGCTTTGTTTAAATGACCATGTTCGTTTTCCGTGCCAGTATAGTGGCGCGAGTTTTACTTTAGTTACTTCCCGACGTGCGGATAGTCTATCGTGTAGTGCAGTCCGCGGCTTTCCTTGCGTTCCATGGCTTGCTTTGTTATCAGGTATCCTACGTTTATCATGTTGCGCAGTTCGCACAGCTCTCGGGTAGCCTTGCTCCGCTTGAAGAGTGCTTCTGTCTCCTCGTAAAGTATGTCCAGTCGGTTCCAGGCACGTGTCAACCGGGTATTGCTGCGGACAATACCTACGTATGCCTCCATAATCTGGTTCACTTCCTTCATGCTTTGTGTGATGAGGACACGTTCTTCGGTGGAAATGGTACCTTCGTCGTTCCATTCGGGAATGTCTTCGTTGAAGTCATAACGTTCCAGTACGCTCAGCGCGTGTTTGGCTGCCGCGTCGGCATAAACCACGGCTTCAATCAGTGAGTTGCTTGCCAGACGGTTGCCACCATGCAGTCCGGTGCACGAACATTCGCCGATGGCGTACAGGCGGCGGATGCTGCTCTGTCCGTCCAAATCCACCTTGATGCCACCGCAGAGATAATGGGCGGCGGGGGCTACCGGTATGTATTCCTTTGTAATGTCTATACCGATGCTGAGGCATTTCTTGTATATGTTAGGGAAGTGCTTCTTGGTTTCTTCGGGGTCTTTGTGGGTGACGTCCAGATACACATGGTCCTCACCGCGCTGTTTCATTTCGTTGTCGATGGCACGCGCCACGATGTCACGCGGGGCCAGTGAGAGTCGCGGGTCGTACTTCTGCATGAATTCTTTTCCGTCTTTGGTACGCAGCACGCCGCCATAACCGCGCATGGCTTCGGTGATGAGGAACGAGGGGCGGTCTCCCGGATGGAAAAGGGCTGTGGGATGGAACTGGATGAATTCCATGTCTTTCACTGCTCCCTTGGCACGGTAGACCATGGCAATGCCGTCTCCCGTGGCCACCAGCGGGTTGGTGGTATGGCGGTAAACGGCTTCGCAACCGCCCGTTGCCATGATGGTGACTTTGGAAAGGAAGGTATCCACCTCGCCCGTCGCTTCGTTCAGCACATAGGCACCGTAGCACTTGATGCCGGGGGTGTGGCGGGTAACGATGATTCCCTGGTGATGCTGGGTAATGATTTCCACAGCGTAATGGTCGGTCAGTACGGTGATGTTGGGGTGTTGCTTCACAGCTTCAATGAGGCTGGTCTGTATCTCTGCACCCGTATTGTCCTTATGGTGGAGGATGCGGAATTCGGAGTGGCCGCCTTCTTTGTGCAGGTCAAACTCTCCGTCCTCCTTTTTGTCGAAGTTCACTCCCCATTTGATAAGCTCCTTGATTTGTTCGGGGGCATTGCGCACCACCTTCTCTACGGCTTCACGGTCGCTTATCCAGTCACCCGCAATCATGGTATCTTCGATATGCTTTTCAAAATTGTCTACGGCCAGATTGGTGACAGAGGCGATACCTCCTTGTGCAAAATAAGTGTTTGCCTCTTCCAAACCTGCCTTACAAATGAGGGCTACTGTTCCTTTATGCGCTACTTTCAGCGCAAAACTCATACCGGCAAGTCCGGAGCCGATAACGAGAAAATCGAACTTTCTTACCATAGGTTTTGTGTATTAAACGCCGCAAAGATAGTGTAAACCAAACGTAGAGCAAAATAAGCGGGCTTATTTTTATTTGTTATGTAAGGTATTGTTTCAATACTTCATCCAGGGATTTTTCTTTGGGCAATTCCATGTTCTTGCGCATGCGCGAACGGACTACGTTTACACTATTCCGGTTGATTCCCATGATAAGGGCTATTTCGTCGGTACTTTGGTTCATGCAGATGAGCATGGCCAGCAATTCTTCGTTGCGGGTCAGTTGAGGATAACTTTCGCGGAGCTTGGGCAGATAAGAAGGATGTATGGTGGCAAACGACCGGCGGAATGTGTTCTCATCTTCCCTGCTGAGCAGGCTTTGCACGGTGAGCTGGCGAATGGAGTTGAGGTTATTGGTAGCCATGGCCCGTTCTATTTCTTCCGTCAGTTGTTCGTTGCGACGGTTCAGGTCTTGCTGCCGGGTAATGAGGGTCTGTATTTCCCGTTTGTTGTTTTCTATAAGCTGGTGGTTGGCCTTCCTTCGGATGATGAAATAGGCTGTAGTGGTGATAAGTAGCAACAGTAATGTAATGGAGATGCAGATGTTGTAGAACAACTGCTGTTGCTGCCATTGCACTTGTGCCGAGAGCAGTTTGTTTTCTTTCTCTTTTTGGTTGGCATCAAACCGGATGTTGGCTGCTGCCACAGCACGTTTCTTTTCGTTATTGTCCAGAGAATCGGCAAACTGTCGGTTACGGATGTAGCAACGAGCAAAATCGTCGTTCATGCCTTTGGCCAGATAGTAATCCATTAATATCTCGTTGGCATCGCGGCCTTCCATGAACTTCATGTTGATGAGGTCTTGTGCAGCCCGGTCTATCAGGTGTATGCCGTTTTGCTCCTTCCCGGTTTGCAGTAAGGCCCGGCCTAGGTGGAGGTTGAGTTGGTATTTGGCCCATTGGGGCATCCGCACGGTATCGGGACAGATGCTAAGGGCAAGTTGCAGTGCTTTTTCCAAAGAGTCGGGATAGTCCAGATAACTGTTTACCGTTTCTACTTTGTTTACGAATACGCCCTTAAAGCTGTTTTGTATCATTGACAACTTTTCTCCCAGCCTGAGGTAGTGGAATACAGAGTCCTTTTGATTCATGTTACGAAAGATCTGGGCACGGTAGCGGTACAAGTCTCCCAGTCCGAAGCTGTCTTTCAGCATGGAGTAGTATTGGGCTTTTTTGTTCATTTCCAGGGCCTGGTCGTACATACCCAGTTCGGCGTAGAGATTAGCTTGTTCTCCGTAGGCAATCACTACATTTCCAGGTGCTATGCTGTCGTTGTAAGTGGCTATGGCTTCTTGGTTAGTGGCTATAGCTTTCTCGTATTCGCCACTGAGGTGGTAATAGATGCCCAACCGTGACATTATCCGCAGCATGTTCGGGAAGTTTCCGCCTTTCCGGTAGACATCTATTGCTTTTTCCAAAATTTGGATAGCTTTGGGTAGATTGTTTCCGGAGTACATGTAGACACCGCTTATGATTTCTGCCTGCCGGATAAAGTCATTGGCACTGGTACAGACCGGTAACTGGAGGTAGTCTTCTGCCAGTCGGACAGCTTCCGGGTTATTGCCATACAGTTGGTTCAGTCCGGCCTTGAAGCTCAGCAGTTCGTGCGGGCAATGTTCGCGGATGAGGGGATGGTTCCCAATGCTGTCCATATAGTCGATGCCGTCTTTGTATTGTTTGGTGTTTATGTAATTGTTCCCGCAGGCATTAAATATCTTGCGGGCATAGTAAATCAGGGTATCTGTAGTTCCGTTTTTTTCTGCCGATTCCAGGATTTCGGGCAAGGTCTGTTTGGCAAGATCCAACGTTTGTCGCGCTTTGTTTTCGAGTAGTAAGGCATTGATTTGTTGAAGGACATTGTTCCAATGCCTCATTTCGTCTTGTTCCGAAGAGGTGGAGCGGTTGGTGCAGGCTACAGCTACGAGAATCAGAAGTAAAAATGAAAGTTTTTTGGCATTCATATTTTGTGGACTGTTTGTTTTGTAAGGCAAAGATATAATTTCTTAATTTAAAATTTACAACAATGGACTTGTTTTTTGTTTCTTGTTAATTATTTGATAATAAATATAATATGAAATTGTATATCAGATTGTATATCGTATTCTTATGGTTAGGTTGTGCATATTTTGCAAATTTGTATCAAAACGATTGTAAATATGTATAATGGTGAAATAAGATACAATGAAAACAAAGAAAACAGTGACACCTTTTAATATGCAGGAGATTGCCAGAGCTTTGCGCGAAATGATTTCGGAAGATTCTCCCAATGCTTCGGAGGCTTTGTTGTCCGGAACTCGTGAGGCTGTATTCCGTGAAATCTTTATTTTTCATTATCCTTCTTTTTTAGAGAAACTTTATCAGTCTATTCCGGAGGTGGATAAGGATGAAGAACTGATATGTATGCTGGTAGCTCTTGGACAGTCTGTAAAGGAGATTGCAGAACTGATTTATTTTTCGCCGGAACGGGTAGAATTGTTATGTGCTTCGGTCTGCCGCAAGCTGAATGTGACGGAAGTTCGAGAAATGGAGATACTAATGAAGAAGTTGTTATCATAAAAATACGTACCTTAGCGGCAAAAATCAGATAAAATGAATCGAATCTTTCATGCGCGCATTGCTATGGGGCAGTATCTGTTTCTCATCCTGATAGGTATTCTCGCCGTCTATATGCTTTGGTACAAGTCTCCGTTCCCGGCTGCTATTTTCATGCTTTGGCTGGTGGTTATTATCGAGAAGCTGATTCATACCACCTATACCGTAACGCCCGACGGGAAGTTGGTGCTGTCCTTCGGCCGTTTCTCCCGGAGTAAGGAAATTCTGATGAAAGACATCACTTCTGTGGAGCGTGCTTCTTCCATGCAGGTAGGGCGGTTTGCGGTGATGCGCTATGTGCTCGTGAAATATGGCGAGGGCAAGTGTGCAGTGCTTCTTCCCGTCAAGGAGGAGGAGTTTATCCGGTTACTGGAGGAACGGAGAGGGTGAGCAATAGGGTGTGCCCACGTATGCGATTCCGTTTTAATCTGCCGTTATCGGCTCCATGGTAATGTCTCCTGTGTAGCTTTCCGGAGTTGTTTGTATGAACTTTCCCTTTATCTGTTTTTCCGTTTTTGTATATTCACCTGCGAATGTCAGCGTATAGGTAGCTACAAGCTTGCTGTAGTGTAGTGTTCCTTTTATGATGAGCCGACAGTGAGGTTGTATGCTGATGGTGGAAGTACTGCTGTTTGGACCTTTGGCTTTTGTTGTTTCGCTGCCATATTTTATGGTTGCCCCACTTAACAATAGTTCATCTCCAAACATGTAAGGGGTATTGACGAACACATCTTCTTCCCCCATCCATACAAATGCTTCGGGGTCGTTGCTCTGGAAGGTGGTTTCCTGCCATGTGTCTTCGAAGGGGGAGTTTGTGGTGGTGATACTATTGTTTAAATTGTTTTCCATGATGAAGGGCAGGAGCTCTACATCATACGTACTGAATCCATCCCCTTCTTCAAAAGAGTATTGAATATCTTTGAACAGATATTTTTCAGCATCTTTAATTTCGTCTTTATCATAACAGCCGGTCGTGCAAACAATCAGCATGGCGGACAATACGAGGTGGAATAGTTTCTGTTGTTTCATAGCCTTTACTTTTTGTGGGGATGTACATGCAAAGATAAGTTTATTTTTTGAAACTGTTCATAATAAGCACTTTATTTTCCTGATAATATAGTCTTTCCGTAGAGGCAGATTGTTTTTGAATCATAAATAAAGCTTAATTTTAGCTCTTCTGTTTGCAGTTTTTTGGATGTGGCAGCGTCCATTATGTAAAAAAGAAACGGATATGAACTTGAATTGTGCCATTTTGCATGCGGACCCGGAGATTGCCGGAAGATTGGAAGAGTATATCGGCAAAGTTCCTTTTCTCTCTTTGCACGGAAAGTACGGCAATCCTCTTGAAGCGCTGAAGGATTATTATGAGACAAAAGTGGAAGTTTATTTTGTCGGCATCTATCCGGTGGAAGAAGGTGAAATCAACGGAATGGATTTTTGCAGGCTCTTGTCCTCGTCTACTCGTGTCATTTTCATTACAGACACCGACCGCTATGCTGCCGAATGTTTCCGTCTGGATGCGTTGGACTATCTGATGGACGGGCTCAATTTCTCCACGTTTTTCCAGTCTGTCAGCAAAGCGGCACGCTGGTTCTCTTTGCAGGATGCAGGTACGTCCGCCCCCAAGCAAAGGCAAGGTCCGGAAGAGGTTCCGAAGGTGATTTACATGCGGTGTGACAACCGCATCATGCGGCTCGACCTGGAACGGATAAACTATATAGAAGGTATGGGCGATTATGTGAAGATTTTCTGTAAAGATGCCCCTAAGCCTATCTTGAGCTTGTGTAGCATGAAGTATATGGAAGAAAAACTTCCGGCCGATGAATTTATCCGCGTACACCGTTCTTTTATTGTCCGCATGGACTGCATCAGCGCCATCGGGCGCAGTACACTGCTCATAGAGCAGAAGGATGTCCCCATTGGCGATGCTTACCGCGAAAGGGTGAAAGGGTATGTGTCCAGGCTGGCAGTGTTGTAATACCCTGTTTTCAGATACTATATACTTTGTTTGTTGGATCTATAGTTCCAGCGTGCTGCATCTATATATGCAACGCGTTGCATATATAGATCCAACAAATGATAATCATTCGGTGTAAAATCCGTGTAATCTGTGGTGAACCGGAACCTTGTATTACTTTAGTTTTGCTCTCGAAATCCTTTCCCCGAACGTCAAGTTCAGATTCAGGCTGAATCGGCTTTCCTGCATCAGATTGCTGCGTGTGTTCAGTTGTTTCCGCCAGGTGGCGCCCAGCGAAAGATAGGAGTACCGGATGGGGAAGCTCGCCCCTACACTGGCTTCCAGATACTGCATCTTCCCGCCTTTCAGGTTGATATAGGAGTTGCCGAAACCTATTCCACCCATCAGCTCGGTGGAACGTGCCAGACGTGGCTTGGTAATGTAGCTGCCTCCCAGGTTCACTTTGTGCTGGTTCTCGTATTTCATGGAAGTGTAGGAGGAGGAGTTGCGGCTCCAGTCCAGGTAGTTGTAGTCGGCGGTCAGCACCCAGCGTTCGGTGGTTATGCTGAGGCCGGTGCCGAGGTGCATGGGCAGATATTGTGTACGGCTGTGGTATCCTTTATCGAGGTTCTCGCTGGTAGATGAGTTGCTGTAAGTCAGTGTATTGTCGTGGCTGATGGGAAGGGAGGGAGCAAATACCAGCCCTGCCGCCCACTTCCGTTGTCCGGTCGCACCCCATTCGTAATGTATGCCGAAGTCCGCATAAAAGGCCTGTTTAGAAGATTCGTACTTTACGACGGCGCTTTCCTGCGTTTCGCTTTGCGTCACTGTGCCCGCTATCATCCCCAGGTTGATGCCGACCGACAGTTGCCTGCTCAGTGCAAAGGCATTGGTGACGTAGCACCGGTATAGTCCGCCCGTACCCTCAAAGAGCGAGTAGGTGTAGTTGCCGGGCATTCCCTCTATCTCTTCTTCGGTCTGGATGACATAGCCCACACTGCTGTATGGTGCTGCACCTACAAGGGCATACCAGCGCGGCAGGACACGGAAGCCCATGCTGATGCGGTTGGGGTTGCCGGTGAAGTTGGAGCTGTGTTCGCTCAGAAAGGAGTAGCGGGCATATGAGGCAGATGCACCCACATCGAACGTGAAGCAGGCGGTGTCCATGCGGGTGATGGCTGCGGGGTTCAGCGTGTTCAGAAATCCGGTACGGTTCAGGGCGATGCCCGTGTTGCCCATGCCGGCATAACGTCCGCCGTCACCGGCACTCAGTTCGCCCACTCCGTACATGGAGGTGGGCAGGTTGGTGGTGTTTTGTGCCACGGCGGTGAGGCTTGCCGTACACAGACTGCACAGCAGAAGGGGAATCCGGTAATGGCGTTTCATTGCTCGTTGTATATTTTGAATCTTACGTCTAATCTGCATTGTCTCTCTTGTTCGGGGTCGTTGGTGAAGATGACCTGGTTGAAGGTGGTGGTGCTTTCTTCGTCTGTCAGACTCATCAGCAGTTTCTGCCGCTTGATGCCCGAAGTGCCGTAGTTGTTGCGGATGAATTCGGTGAGGTCGAAGGAGTAGTAGGTCTCTTTCCCGTACATCTCGTCGATGGTCAGGTCGCCGGTCTGTACGGTTACGCCGTCACTGCCGTATACGTAGTCCTCCAGCACATTGTTCTCGTCCGTGATATAAAGGCGGATGTCATCGGGAAGCTGGCTCACTTCGTTGTAGCTCCGGGCCAGAGGATAGAGGTAGAGTGTGGCGCTCTCTATGGAGACTATCTGTCCGGCACTTCCGAGGCTGTTGAGGTAGGGGAATTCCAGTTGGTTGTAGTAACCCGTCAATCCCTGCATATAGGCCAGGCAACCCATGTCGCTGGAGTGGACGAGGTTCTCTATTCCGCTTTTCAGGGAAGCAAGGTGGGTGCCGGTGGGGTCGTGCCGGATACCGGTATAGGCATAGTCGGTGTTTACGTTGAAAGTCAGCACTTGTCCGGTCCGCTGGTTGGAGACTTCCTGATAGTGGAGGTTGATGTTCATGGCAGAATCATTCACCATGAATCCGGTGATACACTGCCCGTCGTTTTCGGGAACAAAGACCAGTCCGGGGAATTTCTTCTTGAACTTGTCTTGGGTATCGAAGTAGTCATCCTGGGCCACGAGGTCATTCAGCAGTTGTTGTCCCCATGAGTCGGGCAGGCGGACGCTTACTTCCTTCTTCCGCCCCGGGCAGGGGGTGAAGGTAAAGCTGAAGAGTGGGGCATCTTCCGTCGGGAGTACGGTGCTGTTGTAAAGGTCCTCGTCGTTGTCCAGCACGATAGGGTTTTTCAGCCGGTAGATGGAGATGCGCTGTTGCGTCAGGGTATCTCCCCAGAAATGGCCCGAAGGTATCATTCGCAGTACGAGGGAGTCGAGGGTATAGGTATAGTCTGTGTTGGGGGTGAAGTCGGACGTGGAGTATTCGGCATAGTAGGTGGCGGATACTTCTCCCCAGGCGCTGCTCCGGTAATGTCCCAGCTGGCAGATGCTGTCGCCCCGGGTCTCTATGGAGTCTAGCAGGATGGTGCTGATGTCTACCGAGCAGGTGTCTGCGTATACATTATAGAAGGAGCTTTCCACGAGGCTCTTTCCAAGCTGCGAGTTCTCGTCTTGGCAGGCGCAGAAGATAGCGAGGACTGCGAATAAGCTGTACAATGACTTCTTCATTTCTGTTCTTTTAGTTGGCGGCAAAGGAAAGGCAAAACTTTTATATCTTCCTACAAAAATCGGCGTTCGGACGGTTTTTATCGGTAAAGGCGTTTAACGGGAATTTCGGACTGTTCGTCGGTTATTTTTGTCGGTGTGGTTGCGGTGGTTTACTTTTGCGGACAGACAAAAAGGACCTCCCGCAGCTTCTTGTTTTGGAAAGTGGGAAGTATAAAGCTTAATCATTAAAAAAACAATAAACAATGAACAGACTATTGGTAGGAATAATGTTGCTGGCCATCGTGTGCATTGCCGGCAGTTGTACGGACGAGGATGAATACACTCAGGGGCAGTGGATGAAGAAAGCCAGCTATAACGGTGTGTACCGCGCTTATGCCTCCGGCTTCACCATCGGCAATTATGGATATTTGTGTGGCGGCTTCTACGGAGCGAACAAGGATTACCTGAACGACCTTTGGGAGTATGACATGAGCCGGAACAGCTGGACGCAGTGTGCCGACATGCCCGTTGCCGGGCGCAAGGCTGCTGTGGGCTTTGCCGTGAATGGCAAGGGATACATTACGACCGGTTCCGTGAAGGACGGCTCCTCGTCCTACTGTGTAGCAGATACCTGGGAGTATGACCCTGCCACGGATACCTGGACACGGAAAGACGACTTCAAAGGCGGGGTGCGCGACGGTGCCCTGGCTTTCAGTATAGGCGGATATGGCTATGTCGGTACGGGCTGCAACAGCGACGCTACCGGCAGCGAGAGTGCCTACAAGATGGACTTCTACCGTTTCAACCCCAATGGCGCCGAAGGTTCGCAATGGGAAGCGGTGAGCGGGTATGGAGGCGAGAAGCGCTACTTCGGTACGGCATTCGTCATCGATGAGGTGGCCTACATCTGTTGCGGGCGAAACAACAGTACTGACCTGGTGGATTTCTGGAAGTTCGACGGAAGCAACTGGACCCAGTTGCGTGACATTGCCGATACGGACTCCGACAATGACTATGACGATGACTACGCCATCACACGGTCCGAAGCCGTATCCTTCGTCATCGGTGGAAGGGGATTTGTGGCTACGGGAATACGTAACAGCACTTCCTTGAGCAGCGACTACTGGCTGTACGACCCTGACAAGGACTTATGGTACGGCGATTCCGATGACGACTTTACCCCCATTACAGATGTACATAATTATCCTTCCGGCGCTTCTTCGCGCAGGGCTGCCGTTGGTTTCTCTACCGGCGAACGTGGTTTCGTGCTGACGGGAACAAGTGGTACCAGCTACTTTGATGATGTGTACGAACTTCTACCCGATGAGGAAGAGGAAGTCTGATTCGCCCCATAACTGAACGGAACTTATGAAGCTGATGTTTATTATGATAAAGATAGGTGTACCGGCTGTGATGGCGGTATGCCTTTCTTGCTGTTCGGGTCATACTGCCGGCGGTGGCAATGAGTTGAAATGCCGGGTGATGGAGGTGGAAGGCGGTTACGGCTACGTGGTGCTGCATGGAGCCGATACCCTGATATATCAACCTTTTATACCTGCTTTGAGCGGTCGCCTGCCGTTTGCCACAAAGGCGGAAGCGCTGGCGGCCGGCCGGTTGGTATGCCGTAAGCTTGCCGATGGGCGAGCTCCGGCATTGAGCAGGGAGGAGGTGGAGTCTTGTCTGACAGACACCGGACTCTAATCTTCTAAAGAATCCTTTACTTCGTGATGTATTTCCGAGCAGTCATAAGGGTATCTCTGCATGAATTTACCCTTGAGTACCTTCTTTGTATCGCTACCGGGACGTGAAAGAGTGGCGGTGAATGTCACTTGAAGCCGTTTGTAGTAGATGGTTGAAGTGTATATGTTCCATTTCATGCCCACTATATCCATTTCAAAATGTTTATATCTCAATTCGTCTTCTTTGTAGTACTTGCCTTGGGCAAGGAAGAATAGCTGTTGTTGCCCCATCACCACCTTCCCGTCTTCTATACGGTCGGGCAGGCAGATGCTGCGTTTCTTCGGGTCTATCCAGTTGAAGACATCGTTGGAGTGGTCGTTGAGCAAGAATGCGTATTCTGTCCATTTGTTGATGAACGGATAATGGTCATGCTTTCCGGTTGTGTTGCCCATAGTTTCATCTTTATAGGTACTCTTGTCGGGTTCCGTCCCGGCTTCTTCCACCCTGTCATTATTTCCCACGCTGTATTCAATGGATTCTATCTGATAGAAATTCTCGCATGGCGCTTGCCGTATGGTGATTTGTTCTTTGTAGAAGCCCGTCTTCATCTCAAGGTTGAGGATAAGCCCGCGTTCTTCTCCGTCGAAATTATCTTCAGTCTTTAGTGTGAGCTGGGTTTCGTTCTCGCGGGTGAGGTCAAACCAGCGGAAGTGAAGGCTTCCCAAGCCTTCCAACTGTAAGGGGCGGTTGTTGGTGTCTACCATTGTGGTTCCGCCAAGGGTGGTGATGGAGGCAATGCGCCAGTTACTGCGTGTCAGGTCTATCTGCAGGGTGGAGGCATCGCCGTCCATGGTAGTTTCCTGCATGGGTGAGAGGCGAAGGTCATCGTCGTTGTTGCAAGCAGCCAGGCCGCAAAGAAAAAGAGCGAACAGAAGGATGGGTTGGAATAAGTCAGTCGTTTTCATGTTGGTTATTATTTGATTTATGTCCATTGGACGTGGCATTCTTTGTAAATGCTGCACGACAAAGATAATTATTTCCTCTTTACGCTGTATTCTCCGAAAGAAAGAAGTGTTCTTTTTTGTCGGATAATACGGGTTTTATTAACTTGCGCACAAATTATCGCTAATCATTAACCACTAACCATTAATTCCATGAAATACCAAGTTGCCATTATCGGTGGAGGTCCTGCGGGATATACTGCTGCCGAAGCTGCCGGAAAAGTAGGATTGAGTGTCGTACTATTTGAGAAGCAGAGTCTCGGTGGAGTGTGCCTGAATGAAGGGTGTATCCCTACCAAGACCTTGTTGTATTCGGCCAAGACCTATGACGGAGCCCGCCATGCTTCGAAGTATGCGGTCAGTGTGCCCGAAGTATCGTTTGATTTGCCCAAGATTATTGCCCGCAAGCAGAAGGTAGTACGCAAGCTGGTATTGGGAATCAAAGGAAAGCTGACTGCCCATGGTGTGACGATTGTCAGCGGAGAGGCCACAGTGACGGACAAGAATCATGTGGAGTGCGGCGGAGAAACCTACGAATGCGAGAACCTGCTGCTCTGCACCGGTTCCGAAACCTTTGTCCCTGCCATTCCCGGCATAGACAAGGTGCCTTACTGGACCCATCGTGACGCGCTGGACAACAAGGAACTGCCCGCTTCGCTTGCCATCATCGGCGGCGGTGTCATCGGTATGGAGTTCGCTTCTTTCTTCAACAGCCTGGGAGTGCAGGTAACCGTCGTCGAGATGCTGGACGAGATACTGGGAGGCGGTATGGACCGAGAGCTGGCGGGTATGCTCCGTGCAGAGTACGCCAAGCGGGGAATCAAGTTCATGCTGAGTGCAAAAGTAGTGTCTGTCATGCCGGATACTGCCGAAGCTTCTTCCCTTATCCAGGTGAATTATGAAACAGCCGACGGTCCCGGTTCCGTCGTTGCCGAACGGCTTCTGATGAGTGTCGGGCGCCGTCCGGTAATGAAAGGCTTCGGATTGGAGAATCTGGGCTTGGAAAGAACGGAGCGCGGAAATGTCTTTGTCAACGGACAGATGCAGACTTCAGTTCCCGGAGTATATGCTTGCGGCGACTTGACGGGATATTCCTTGCTGGCGCATACAGCCGTCCGCGAGGCAGAAGTAGCCATACATTCCATCATTGGCAAGAAGGATGCCATGAGCTACCGTGCCATCCCCGGCGTGGTATATACCAATCCCGAAATAGCCGGTGTGGGCGAGACAGAAGAATCCCTGCAGAAGAGAGGCGTTGCCTATCGTGCCGTGAAGCTGCCGATGGCGTACAGTGGTCGCTTTGTAGCAGAGAATGAAGGAGTGAATGGCGTCTGCAAGTTACTGTTGGGCAGTGACGATACCGTATTGGGGGCACATGTCTTGGGTAATCCCGCTTCGGAAATCATCACGCTGGCAGGCATGGCTATTGAACTGAAACTTACTGCCGATGAATGGAAGAAGATTGTCTTTCCGCACCCCACGGTGGGAGAGATATTCAAGGAGGCATTGTAGAACCCATGACTATTGTTTCATATAAACATAAAAGATGAAAACCGTAAAGCTAATCACCTGCGACGATGCCTTTCAGGCACATGTTATTCAGGGTGCCTTGAAGAATGAGGGCATTGCGTCTGTTTTGCATAATGAAAACATGTCTTCCGTGATGCGCGGATATGTCCGTGATGTCACGGGAGTGGATATATTTGTCTATGAGGACGAATATGACAATGCCCTCCGTCTGCTTGAACGGAACCAGATGATTCCGGAACAGTTGAGGTACTGCCCCCATTGCGGTTCGGATGAGATTAAGTTTGTGCTGAAGAAGAGCCATCGGGTGCGTGCTGTGGTGGCTGCTGTTATTGCGGCATTGTCGGCCGCACCTCCGGGCACTGAGCATTGGGAGTATGTATGCAGGAAGTGCGGCACTCATTTTGAGAAGCCGGTGGCGAAAGGAACAATTGAAGAATAATCAGGTGTTTATTCTTTTAACCGCTTTTCAATCCAGTCCCGGTTTTTACGTCCCAATCGGCTTTCCGCAAAATCCAGGAAAGCCGATGTGTCTGTTATATGGGCTTGGATGACACCTGCCAGAAAGTTGAAGAAAGGTTCTTCACCCACCCGGACAAGCAGGTCGGCGAGTAGCACTGACCCTTTCCTATAGAGGGCAAGATGCGCTTCGCGGTCGTTGCGGTCAATACCCCAGATAGGACGGATATGGCGTGTTTCCTTACGGTAGGCGTCGATGTAAGCGGCATAGGCTTTTTCGCCGCGGGCGTGGCGTATGTATTGCAAAGCACTGAATTCGGCAAAAGATTCGTTCAGCCAGTCGTGCCAAGATTCCACCGGAGCCTTGTTCCACCAGAAGTGGCCGATTTCGTGGGCGGTGTTCTTGAGTACATATTCATTGAATGTTCGTGAACTGAGCATAATGAAATTTTTACGGCTGTACCCTCCTGAGGTGCCGGAAGCTGAAAGCAGGAATTTCATGTAAATATCCTCATCTCCCGCAATTTTATAAAGGTGTCGGAAGAATTTCAAGGCATTGTGGCAACATTGAAGTGCCGAGTCTGCACCGGCATCCGGGAAGTCTGTATAGATAAGTTCAATGGTAGTTCCGTTATCATTGATGCGGCGGCTTTTCAGCATGGGTGAAGCCAGGATAACATTGTCGAAATTCTCCCAAGGTTGCTTCATTTCCCACATCCCTTCTTCTGTATGGGAAATAATACCTGAGCCGCTCACCGTATAACCGTCAGTGATGCCGATTCGTAAGTGCGAATAATCTGCCCGGTTACCGTTGCAGACAGGATACCATCCCGTATAGTAACCAAGTTCAATCCAATGGTCATTGAATGATTTTGCAGGGCCCTGCACTTCCTGCATGTAGAGTGTGTAACGGGTATTTATGCGGCAGCGGTCATCGGCTCCTGCCGGCCGGTAGAGGGTCAAGGTCCGTCCGTCGGGAATGAATTGGGCAGGTGCCGGGGCAAGCGTATCGAAACGGTAGGTTATCTCCCGGCTGCTGTGGCGTAGTGTGTCGATACGGGCATGGCGCCATAGTACCAACGAGATTGAGTCACTGTCCTGGAAATCAACTTCAAACGAACCGCCTACTTCGACCTGTCGGTTCGGTACATCAATCTGTACGGTTAAGTCATAACTGACAATGCGCGGAGATTCTTGTGCCCGAAGCATGGGGGAGAAAAGGAGGCATATTGTAAAGCTGGCAATTGTAAGTTGTAGTTTCATGGTACATCAATTTTAGAGTGATAGTAACTGGGAGATTTTGCCTATGTAAAAGTAGTATTTTTAAAGGAATATTAAGATGGATGGCTGGATATAATTTATGAAAAGACTACCTGGTTATTGTTCATTTGTAAGATTGTCGTACTTTTGCCTTTAAAGATAAATATATTTATGAAAAGGATATTGTTGCTGTTAATTTTATCCGTCTGCCTGCTCCCATTGTGGTCCCAAGAGACGGTAACTCCGGTGAAGCCGCTCTCTGCGCGGATTGATGCGTTGATAGAACACAAACTTCCCGCAGGCTCTAATGTGGCCATTTCGGTCTATGACCTGACTGCCGGCAAGCCCTTGTACGGCTATCAGGCGGACAAGCTTTCCCGTCCCGCTTCCACTATGAAGCTGCTGACCACCATTACCGCCCTTTCCCGTCCCGAAGCCGACGAGCCGTTCCGTACGGAAGTGTGGTATCAGGGAACCATTGAGCGCGATACCTTGCAGGGGAATATGTATGTGATAGGCGGTTACGACCCGGAGTTTGATGAAGAGGCATTGGATTCCCTGGTGGCTGCCGTGGCCCGTTTCCCCTTCTCTGTCATCAAAGGCAAGGTGTATGGAGATGTCTCCATGAAAGACTCCTTGTACTGGGGCAGCGGCTGGTTGTGGGATGATACTCCCTATTCCTTCCAGCCCTACCTCTCACCGCTGATGCTGAATAAAGGAGTGGTGAAGGTTACCGCCACACCCGGCGAACGGGGCGACAGCGCACGCCTTGAATGCACTCCCGCCTCTTCCTATTATACACTGACGAACAAGACCCAAAGCCGTACCCCTTCTGCCGGACGTTTCCGTGTGTCGCGCGACTGGCTGGTGAACGGGAACAACATCACCGTGACGGGCAACGTCGATGCCCGCCGTGCAGGTACGGTCAATATATTTTCTTCGCAGGACTTCTTCATGCATACCTTTATGGAACGGTTGCAGGCACGAGGCATCCGGTGCATTCCGGCGGTAGATGCGGAAGTCTCTTACCTCTTCGGCGAGTTCCGGCAAGACAGTCTTTCCGTGCGGATGGCTTCCTATGAAACTTCCGTGCAGGATGTGGTGAAACAGATAATGAAGGAGAGCGATAATCTCAATGCCGAAGCCATGCTCTGCCGGTTGGGTGTGCAGAGCAGCGGAAAGAAGCGTGTCTCTGCCGAGGACGGGCTTTCCGCCATCCGCATGCTGATAAAAGAGATGGGATATAACCCCGATAGGTATAATCTGGCAGATGGTTGCGGCCTTTCCAATTACAACTACATTTCACCGGAACTTTTGGTTTCTTTCCTGCGATATGCCTACTCGCGTACGGATGTTTTCCGGAAACTTTATAAGGCTTTGCCCATTGGCGGCGTGGACGGTACACTGGAGTTCCGCATGAAGAAAGGCACCCTTTCCCACAGAAATGTACATGCCAAGACGGGTTCCTTTACCGCCATCAACTGCCTGGTCGGCTACCTTAAAGCCCGCAACGGACACGAGATAGCCTTTGCCATCATGAACCAGAATGCACTGTCGGGCAGGGAAGCACGCGCTTTCCAGGATGCGGTGTGTGATGAAGTGATACGTTGAGGTTTAGCCATCGTAAAGTTGACCTTTAGCGTCGTAAAGTTAAGGTTTAGCTTCCTAATGCAGACCTTTACGGAGTGAGCCCCAAGAGTAGGGGAAATCATTCCTCTTTCGTATTGCGGTAGCGTGCCGGAGACATACCCAGATAAGACTTCACATACTTCCCGAAGAAAGACTGGTTGGGGAAATTAAATTCTTCTGCAATCTCCTTGATGGACTTGTCCGAATGCTTCAGCCGGTACTTGATGTGCTCGATGGCACTTTCGTTAATCAAGTCAAGCGGTGTACGTCCGCACGCTTGTTTGATAACCTTCGAAAAGTGTTTGGGGCTGTAGCAGAGTGCATCGGCATAATATCCTACAGAACGGTGTATGCCGTTGTCTTTGGACAACATCTCTATAAACTTACGCAGGATATAGTCGGACTGTTTGATGCTTTCTTTTGTATCGACTGTCATTTCGGAAGGATTCATTTCCTTGTTGAGACGACCCAGCATTTCACAGAAAATGGCCGAGAACAGGTATTGTATCACTTCCTTGTGGTAGTGATGAGGCTCGTCGTTTATCTTTGCCATAAGCAGTTCTCGGTAGAATTTGAAGATTTCCTTGTCCCCTTCCTCCCCGACAGACTTTATGGGACTGTTGTGGATATGCATAACGGTATTCCATGTATCCTTCTCCATCTTGACCACGCGTTGTAGGAACTGTGTGGAGAATGCGGCAAGCCTTATCTTGTGCTTTGGGCTTACCATCGCGTGGCTGATAATGGTATTGGGAAGGCCGAGCAGTAAGTCGCCTGCTTCCAGTTGGTAGGTTTTGTAGTTGACGTCCAACTGGATGCAGCCTTCTAGACAGATAGCGATAAGGAAGCATCCCAATCTTATTGTATCTTCATTGTAGGGGCTTCCCTCCAGACTGTTGATTATGACAAAGTCATTGTCTACATAGTCAAGGACATGTTCGCTGTTTTTAAAGTCCGCGATTTCTACGATTTTTATGTTCCCTTTCTCCATATTCTTCCTTTTTCGTTTTGCAAAGTTGGTGAATAATGGGAAATATGGGATGTTCCATTATGCGGCTTTCTTGTTCTATATATCATTTATAGACAATTCATTAGCCTTAAAAAAGATGAATGTCGAAAAAGGAACATCTTTGGAGTGTAATTGGTCATTATGGCGTTGTTCCTTTCTCCTACTTTTGCCACCAGTTTTAACAAAAAGACAATGAGAAAAAGTATGATTACATTGAACAGGAAATGGATACGGCTGATAGGGATTGTCGGTTGTACAATGTGTTTGGCATCTTGCAAGCAGGCATCGGATGCTTCCGGAATGAAACCTTCTTATGCTACCATGAAAGTGGAGGCGACGGACAAAGAGCTTTCCACTTCGTACTCAGCAACGATACGCGGACGGCAGGACATAGATATTTATCCGCAAGTGTCGGGTACCATCGAGAAGTTGTGTGTGACCGAGGGGCAGAAGGTGCGCCGGGGACAACTGCTTTTCATCATCGACCAGGTTCCCTACAAGGCTGCACTCAAAACGGCCGTTGCCAATGTGGAAGCGGCACGTGCCGCACTGGCTACTGCCGAACTGACTTATAACAGCAACAAGGAACTGTATGCGCAGAAAGTGGTTTCGGAATTCAGCCTGAAGACTGCCGAAAACAGCTACCTTACCGCCAAGGCGCAACTCTCGCAGGCCGAGGCCCAGGAGATAAGCGCACGCAACAACCTCTCCTATACGGAAGTGAAGAGTCCCAGCGACGGGGTGGTGGGGGCATTGCCCTACCGTGCAGGGGCATTGGTCAGCCCCAGCTTGCCGCAACCGCTGACAACGGTCAGTGACAACAGCGACATGTACGTTTACTTTTCCATGACCGAGAACCAGTTGCTTGCCCTGACCCGCCAATACGGAAGCATGGACGAGGCATTGAAGAACATGCCTCAAGCGGAACTGAGACTGAACGACAATTCCGTCTATGACAAGAAAGGAACCATCGAGTCCATCAGTGGCGTCATTGACCGTCAGACGGGTACGGTAGTGGCACGTGTGGTATTTCCCAATGAATCGCGCCTGCTCCACAGTGGGGCGTCGGGCACGGTGGTGGTGCCTACCACTTATAAGAACTGTATTGTGATTCCGCAAGAGGCCACCGTGCAGTTGCAGGACAAGACAGTGGTATATAAGGTAGTGGATGGCAAGGCCGTTTCTGCCTTGATTACCGTGGCCGGAATAAATGACGGACGCGAATACGTAGTGCTGGACGGACTGGAAGTCGGCGACGAGATTGTTTCCACCGGTGCCGGACTGCTGCGCGAAGGGACACAGGTGAAATAATGAACTGCTATTTATCAACTATCAATGACCCATTAAGATGAAAGGAAATATATTTATAAAGCGGCCGGTGATGGCTATCTCCATATCCGTACTGATTCTGGTGATAGGGCTTATCTCGCTCTTTACGCTGCCGGTGGAACAATATCCTGACATTGCGCCTCCCACGGTGTACGTCAGCGCCAACTACACCGGTGCAGATGCCGAAGCCGTATTGAACAGTGTCATCATGCCGTTGGAGGAGAGCATCAACGGTGTGGAGAACATGATGTACATCAGCTCTACCGCCACCAATGCCGGTTCTGCCACCATACAGGTCTACTTCAAGCAGGGCACGGACCCCGACATGGCTGCGGTGAACGTACAGAACCGCGTATCCAAAGCGCAGGGACTGCTGCCTGCCGAAGTAACGAAAATCGGTGTGACTACCCAGAAGCGACAGACCAGCTTCCTGCAAATCGGTGCTTTGGTAAGCACCGACGGACGCTACGACCAGACCTTCCTTGCCAATTACCTCGACATCAACGTGATTCCGCAAATCAAGCGTATCGAGGGTGTGGGTGATGTAATGGAGCTGGGCGATACTTACAGTATGCGTATCTGGCTGAAACCGGAACGGATGGCGCAGTATGGACTGGTTCCCTCGGATGTGACTGCCGTATTGGGCGAGCAGAACATCGAAGCGCCCACCGGTTCGCTGGGCGAAAATTCAAAGAACGTATTCCAGTTTACGATGAAATATCGCGGACGCCTGAAGAGTGTGGAGGAATTCCAGAACACGGTGGTCCGTTCGCAGAGCGACGGTTCCGTGCTCCGTCTGAAGGACGTGGCGGATGTGGCGTTGGGCACGCTGACTTACAGTTTCCGCAGTGAGATGGACAGCAAGCCGGCTGTACTTTTCATGATGTTCCAGACGGCAGGCTCCAACGCAACCGCCGTCAACAAGCAGATTACCGCACAGATAGACGAGATGAGGAAGAGCTTGCCCGAAGGGACGGAGTTTGTGACGATGATGAGCTCCAACGACTTCCTCTTCGCTTCCATACACAATGTGGTGGAGACGCTGGTCATTGCCATTATCCTGGTGATTCTGGTAGTGTACTTCTTCTTGCAGGACCTCAAGAGTACGCTTATACCGTCCATCTCCATCATCGTGTCGCTGGTCGGTACGTTTGCCTGCCTGGTGGCTGCGGGGTTCAGTCTCAACATCCTGACGCTGTTTGCGCTGGTGCTTGCCATCGGTACGGTGGTGGACGATGCCATCGTGGTGGTGGAGGCTGTGCAGTCCAAGTTCGACGCCGGATATAAGTCTCCCTACCTTGCCACGAAGGATGCGATGGGCGATGTGACGATGGCTATCATCTCTTGTACCTGCGTGTTCATGGCGGTGTTTATCCCCGTGACGTTTATGGGCGGTACTTCGGGTGTGTTCTATACGCAGTTCGGCATTACGATGGCAACGGCAGTGGGCATCTCCATGATTTCGGCATTGACGCTTTGCCCCGCCTTGTGCGCCATCATGATGCGTCCGTCGGACGGTACGAAGAGTGCGAAGAGCATCAACGGACGGGTGCGTGCGGCATACAATGCTTCGTTCAACGCCGTGCTGGGCAAGTATAAGAAAGGTGTCATGTTCTTCATCCGCCACCGTTGGATGGTATGGACTTCATTGGTAGCCGCCATCGTGCTGCTGGTCTACTTGATGAGTACCACCAAGACGGGGCTTGTGCCGCAGGAGGACCAGGGTGTCATCATGGTGAACGTCAGCACCTCGCCGGGCAGCACACTGGAAGAAACCACGAAGGTGATGGACAAGCTGGAGGACATTTTGAAACATACCCCTGAGATAGAGCACTATTCTAAGGTGGCAGGCTACGGGCTGATGTCCGGCCAGGGAACTTCCTACGGTACCATCATCATTCGTCTGAAGGACTGGAGTGAGCGAAAGGGAAGCGAACACACGTCCGATGCTGTGGTGGCACGCCTCAATGCCCAGTTCTACGGTGTGAAGGAGGCACAGATATTCAGCTTCCAGCCGGGTATGATTCCGGGCTACGGTATGGGTAACTCCCTTGAGCTGAACCTGCAGGACAGGACGGGCGGTGACAGAACGGTGTTCTACGAGTCGGTGATGCAGTTCTTGGGTGCCTTGAACCAGCGGCCCGAAGTGGCGATGGCGTATACCTCTTATGCCATGAACTTCCCGCAGGTATCGGTAGATGTGGATGCGGCCAAGTGCAAGCGTGCAGGCATCTCGCCGAGTGCGGTGCTCGATGCGTTGGGCAGTTATTGCGGTGGAGCTTATATCTCCAACTACAACCAGTTCGGTAAGGTGTACCGCGTCATGATGCAGGCATCGCCCGAATATCGTCTGGACGAGCAGGCGTTGAGCAATATGTTTGTACGCAACGGTGCGGAGATGGCTCCGGTCAGTCAGTTTGTGACATTGAACCGGGTGCTTGGTCCGGAGACGGCCAACCGCTTCAATCTGTATAGTGCCATCTCTGCCAACGTGAATCCGGCAGAAGGATATTCCTCCGGCGAAGTGCAGAAAGTGATTGAGGAAGTGGCGGAACAGACATTGCCGCTGGGCTACGGTTACGAGTACGGAGGTATGGCACGTGAGGAAGCCAATACTGGTGGTGCGCAGACTGTCTTTATTTATGCCATCTGTATCTTCCTTATCTATCTCATCCTGGCATGTCTTTATGAGAGTTTCCTGATACCGTTTGCGGTCATCTTCTCCGTACCGTTCGGGCTGATGGGGTCGTTCCTCTTTGCCAAAGTACTGGGATTGGAAAACAACATCTATCTGCAGACGGGTGTGATTATGTTGATTGGTCTGCTTGCCAAGACAGCCATTCTGATTACGGAGTATGCCATCGAGCGCCGCCGCAAGGGAATGGGCATTGTGGAATCGGCTTACTCGGCTGCCCAGGTCCGCCTGCGTCCTATCCTGATGACGGTACTGACGATGATATTCGGTATGCTTCCGTTGATGTTCTCCAGCGGTGCGGGCGCCAACGGCAACTCTTCGCTGGGTACGGGTGTAGTAGGCGGTATGCTTGTAGGAACATTGGCATTGCTTTTCGTCGTTCCGGTGTTCTACATCATTTTCGAGTATCTGCAGGAGAAAATCCGTCCGCCGATGGAGGAGGAAGCCGATGTGCAGGTATTGCTCGAAAAGCAGAAAAGTGAGGCCGAACGGGCGAAGAATTGAGTTTATGCAGAGGAAACGGAATAAAAAAACAGATTGGAACAATGAAGAAACATATCATCCTATTGTCCGCCGCCGGTTTGCTGTTCAGCAGTTGCGGCGTGTACACCAAATACAAACCCGCTACCGAGGTTCCCGACGGCCTCTACGGGGAAGAAACGGCCGCTTTTACGGAGAGCACCGACGGTTCTCCGGTGGCTACCGAAGACAGCCTGAACCGTGGCTTGGGCGGAATGGACTGGCGCGAGCTTTTCACTGACCCCCACTTGCAGGCGCTTATCGGGCAGGGGTTACAGAACAATACCGACTACCAGTCGGCACAACTCCGCGTGGAGGAAGCCGAAGCCACCTTGCTGTCCGCAAAGCTTGCTTTCCTGCCCTCCTTTGCCCTTGCACCGCAGGGCACGGTGAGCAGCTTTGACAGCCACAAGGCTACGCAGACCTATTCGCTGCCCGTCACTGCCAGTTGGGAACTGGATATTTTCGGCCGTATGCGCAATGCCAAGAAACAGTCGAAGGCGCTCTATGCGCAGAGCCGGGACTATCGCCAAGCGGTGCGCACCCAGCTCATTGCCGGGATAGCCAATACCTACTATACCCTGTTGATGCTGGACGAACAACTTGCCATCTCCAGGCAGACGGAAGAGACTTGGAAGGAAACCGTTGCTTCTACCCGTGCGCTGATGAATGCGGGCATGGCTGATGAGTCGGCAGTTTCGCAGATGGAGGCTGCCTACTATCAGGTGCAGGCTTCCGTGCTCGATTTGGAAGAGCAGATAAACCAAGTGGAGAACAGCCTTGCTTTGTTGCTGGCAGAGACACCCCGCCGTTATGAACGCGGTGTGCTGGCCGAGCAGCAGTTCCCCGCAGACTTTTCCATAGGAATTCCTGTTCAGATGCTTTCCTGCCGTCCTGATGTCCGTTCGGCTGAGCGGACACTGGAAGCGGCGTTCTACGGCACCAATGCGGCGCGCTCTGCCTTCTATCCCTCCATCACGCTGGGCGGGAGTGCGGGCTGGACCAATTCTGCCGGTTCAATGATTGTGAATCCCGGCAAGTTCCTGGCTTCGGCAGTGGGTTCGCTGACGCAGCCGCTCTTTGCCCGCGGGCAGGTCATTGCACAGTACCGCATAGCCCGTGCCCAGCAGGAGGAGGCTTCCCTTGCCTTCCAGCAGACATTGCTGAATGCAGGCAGCGAGGTGAACGATGCCTTGACTGCCTGGCAGACAAGCCTATCCAAAAGCGAACTGCTGGACAAGCAGGTAGCTTCCTTGCAGACAGCTGCCCGCAGCACTTCCCTGCTGATGGAGCATGGCAACACCACCTATCTGGAGGTGCTTACCGTCCGGCAGACATTGCTCAACGCACAACTGGCACAGACGGCAAATCGATTTTCTGAAATACAAAGCCTGATTAACCTCTACAAGGCGTTAGGGGGAGGTCAGGAATAGAGTGTCATCATACTACTCTCTCTGCATCTTCATTTTAAATGTGAAGGAAGGGCTGTCCGGGAAGTGATTCCAGGACAGCCCGTTTTCAATGAATAGGAGGGATCAAATGGAGGCAAGTATTTCTCTAGACAAATTATTGCAGTTTTTCACTCAATGCGAACGATAAGTGTTGGCTCGGTGAGAGATCGATTGAAGAAACTGAAAAGGAAACTGAAGCAAAAGATAGTGAGTTTACCGGTAAGAAGGAGGTTTTGCCAGGAATTGATGCAGGGATGTAGTAGGTACTGAAATAGCTTGTTGTTGGATCTATAGATGCAGCGTGTTCCATCTATATATGCAACGCGTTGCATATATAGATCCAGCAAACCGGAAATATACATGCAACGCGGCATATCTTTCGGGCGGTTTCTCTCCGCCTTTGAGGGAGCGGTTTATTTATACTGTGCCCAGTCTACATTCTTCATGTCTCCACTTTTGGCCAGCTCAGCGTGCATAGCCAGTGCGGCGCGCAGAGCGTGGGGAGTTTGTGATTTGCCGTCGGTCAGCTTCAGGTAATCCCACAGTATGTTCTTGTAGTCCGGATGGACACAGTTTTCGATGATGGCTTGTGCACGTTCTTTCGGACTCTTGCCGCGGAGGTCGGCCACACCTTGTTCGGTGATGATGATGTTGACGTCATGCTCCGTGTGGTCCATGTGCGAAACCATCGGCACGATAGCCGAGATTTTACCTTCCTTGGCAACGGACGGACAAGTGAAGATGGAGATATAGGCATTGCGGGTGAAGTCACCGCTTCCGCCGATGCCGTTCATCATCTTGGTTCCGCCGATGTGCGTGGAGTTCACGTTGCCGTAGATGTCGGCTTCGATGGCGGTGTTGATGGAGATAACACCGAGTCGGCGCACCACTTCCGGGCTGTTGGAGATTTCCGACGGACGGAGCACCAGCTTGTCGCGGAAGAAGTCCATATCCTGGTAGATGCCTTCCAGACAGTCGTTCGTTACGGTCAGTGAGCAGGCGCTGCCGAATTTCACGCGGCCTTCGCGGATAAGTCCGATAACAGAGTTCTGGATGACTTCTGTGTACATTTCAAACGGCGGGATGGTCTTGTCACGTCCCAAAGCACCCAATACGGCATTGGCAATGTTGCCCACACCGGATTGCAGCGGCAGGAAGGTAGGCGGAATGATTCCGCGTTTCATGTCGGCGGCAAGGAAGTCGGCCACGTTCTGTCCGATTTTGTCGGTCAGCGGGTCGGCGGCGGCAAACGAACGTGCCTCGTCCGGCCAGTTGGTCTCCACTACGCCCACAATCTTCTTAGGGTCTACCTGTATGTAGGGCAGGCCGATGCGGTCGCTCGGCTTGTAGATGGGGATTTCGCGGCGGCAGGGCGGGTCGAGGGGTTCGTAGACGTCGTGCAGGCCCATGGCGTTCTTGCTGTGGGCGGCATTCAGTTCCACGATAATCTGGTCGGCCAGGCGGCAGACAGTCGGAGCGATACCGCCGGCTGCCGTCAGGTAGATTTTACCGTCGGGAGTAACCTCGCATGCCTCGATGATGGCAACGTTTACTTTTCCCATGAAACCATAGCGTACTTCCTGCGCCATCTGTGAGAGATGGATGTCGTTGTAGGCTATTTCGCCATTGTTCACGGCTTTGCGGAAGTCGGAGTTGGTGGTGTAGGGCGCGCGGTAGCGGATGGCCTTGACGCGCGAGAGCACACCGTCGCAAGAGTCTCCGGTAGAAGCACCGGTGAAGATACCTATCTGGAACGGGTTTCCTTTTGCATGTTCTGCTTCCGCGATTTTTGCTAATTCAGCCGTAACGGCTTTGGCTGTTCCTGCGGGAGTAAATCCGCTCAAGCCGATGTTGTAGCCATGTTTAATCAGGCTCGCAGCTTCTGCTGCCGAAATGTAATTGAGTGCCATAATATAAATAGTTATTTTTTCGTGTAAAGATTCTGAAGGGGCTCGTAATTGGTTCTGCAATTATCGACTGTCTTTAATATTTCCGTTGAAGTATTTCTGACCAGATGATGGCTTTCCTCGCTTCTTCTGCCGAGTGGATGCCGTATTCGGACGTTACTTCATCGGATTCTTGCGGACGGGATGCCGGGGAGGGAGGGGAAGCCTTTATGGAAGTGTGCTTGGATTTGGCAGACGGTTTGGATACCGGCTTGGGCTTTTCTGCCGGCTTGGGGCCTCCGGAAATAAAGCCTCCGTAAGTATCTCCGCCCCAGTATTCGGGCAGTGGGTTGTCAACGTCGGGCATAGGTATGTCGGGACTCTTGTCAGCATTTTTATTTGCTTCTTTCTTAAACTGCTTGACGAGTCCGATTACTATGACAGCCGCAACTAACAGAAACTTGAAGACATCTTCCATATTCTTTTTGATTTTCCACCCAAAGATAGTGCAATTATCTCTTATCTTTGCTTTTGGGCAAAGTTAATTATTTAATCTGATTACAGCCAAGGAATTGGTAATAAAAAAGGGCAGCTTCACAGCTCCCCTTAATTTTTTTAACCTAAACCTTAACTATGAAAAAATCTAATGTTTCTTTCATTCCACAAATTTGTGAATTAATTTGCTCTATGCCAAATTAACACTCGGAAAATGTTTGCTCTCTTAACATAAATTAGCTGATAAGGCGCAGATTGACAACTTGTAATGGCATTTTTCTTTCATTTCATCCGTTTATTGGGAGGGAAGAAGTATCTTTGCGCTCCGGATGACAGATACCAACTTATGATATAAACTGATTTTAAACGAACTGATTATGGAAAAAGTAACGGGAGCAGACTTTAAATCTGCAACTGCTGATGACAACAAGAAGTTGTTTATCGAGACTTACGGCTGCCAGATGAATGTGGCCGACAGTGAAGTGATTGCATCCGTCATGCAGATGGCGGGATATTCGGTGGCCGACACCCTGGAGGAAGCCGATGCAGTGTTTATGAACACCTGCTCCATCCGCGACAATGCGGAGCAGAAGATTCTGAACCGTCTGGAGTTCTTCCACTCGCTCAAGAAGAAGAAACGCGGCTTGATAGTGGGTGTGCTGGGCTGTATGGCAGAGCGTGTGAAGGACGACTTAATCACCAACCATCATGTGGACCTGGTGGTGGGGCCGGATGCCTATCTTACTCTGCCCGAACTGATTGCCTCGGTAGAGGCCGGTGAGAAAGCCATCAACGTGGAGCTTTCCACTACAGAGACCTATCGGGATGTCATTCCCTCGCGCATCTGCGGAAACCACATCTCCGGCTTCGTCTCCATCATGCGTGGGTGCAATAATTTCTGTACTTACTGCATCGTTCCCTACACCCGTGGCCGTGAGCGTAGCCGTGATGTGGAAAGCATCCTCAATGAAGTGGCCGACCTCGTGGCAAAGGGTTATAAGGAAGTCACCCTGCTGGGACAGAACGTCAATTCCTACCGCTTCGAGAAGCCGGACGGAGAGACGATTACTTTCCCAATGCTGCTGCGCACCGTGGCAGAGGCAGCGCCGGGCGTACGTATCCGTTTCACTACCTCGCACCCTAAAGACATGAGCGACGAAACTCTCCAGGTCATTGCCGACATGCCCAACGTATGTAAGCACATCCACCTGCCGGTACAGAGTGGGAGCAGCCGCATCCTGAAGCTGATGAACCGCAAGTACGACCGCGAGTGGTATATGGACCGCGTGGCAGCCATCCGCCGCATCATCCCCGATTGTGGCTTATCTACGGATATATTCTCCGGTTTCCATAGTGAGACGGAGGAGGACCACCAGCTTTCCCTCTCGCTGATGGAGGAGTGCGGATACGATTCCGCCTTCATGTTCAAGTACAGCGAACGCCCCGGTACGCATGCTTCCAAGTACCTGCCGGACGATGTGCCCGAGGAGGTGAAGATTCGCCGTCTGAATGAAATCATCGCCTTGCAAAACCGTCTCTCTGCCGAGGCGAATGCCCGTTGCGTGGGCAAGACGTACGAGGTGCTGGTGGAAGGTGTTTCCAAACGCAGCCGCGACCAGTTGTTCGGCCGTACGGAGCAGAACCGTGTGGTGGTGTTTGACCGTGGCACGCACCGTGTGGGCGATTTTGTGATGGTGAAGGTTACCGAATCCAGTTCGGCTACGCTGAAAGGAGAAGAGGTAGCCGGCTGACGGGATAGAAAAGTCTCGATGACATCAGTATGATGACACCGGTATATAGAATAAAAGCACGGGCCGTGAGGCTCGTGCTTTCCATATTATAAACTTTAAATTTTATTCTGCCATGGCCAGAATATTCGCTACGTAGTCAGTCCTGTTGTAGCTTACCAGGGTCAATTCGGACTTTGGCGCGTCCTGATTGTAGAGTTTGTAAGCTACCGGCATGTTTTCATCGTTCAATTCATACACACTTTTCTTCATGTCTTTGTCATAAGCCTTGTGAGACTCGTTCCAACGTGCGTAGGACATGGTGATTTCATCATTGCCATATTGGTATGTCATCTTAAAGTAAGGTGTCCATTCGTCTTTTGCACCGTCCCACTTGGAGGCTTCTTTGCAGGTCAGGCGTTTCTGGTCGTCATAAGAGTATTCATAACGGATGTGCCGGTAAAGTTGTGCACCGTCTTGCTTAAAGATGGTCTTGGCAACTACTAATTCGTTTTTCACTTCTTCATTGGTGATGAAGTTGTTTTCCTGAGCTTTCACTTCTGTATTCATAACGCTTACGATAGTCATTGCTACGAATGCGACTGCCTTGAATAAATTTGTAGTTTTCATAATCTTTATTTTTAATTGTTGTTACTTACTCTGTTTCTTTTAGACGTTGTTCCCGATTAAAAAGTTGCATTCCAACTAATCTTTTTCTCAAACGCCTTCGCCTAATTATAGTCAATTCCCATGCCAAAGATTTAAGTTGTTGATAATCAATGAATAGATGCTTTCGAAAACTGTTCATTATCGGACAGTTGTCCGCTTAATATCGAACAGTTGGTCATTCGTTCCGCCGGCTGGCCGGAGCAAGTGTTTGTTTTCTTAAATCTCCTTAATGGAAACCCTATAAATCACTTTTTATTTGTTATTTTGCACCAAATTTAGGTATGGTGTGGTCTGTTTCATTCGGGCTGCACTTCCTTATTGGCAGAACGTTCGATGAATAAACTCACTATAAAAGCTTGTCCGTTATGTGGTGGAACGCATTTGGAGCGTGCCCTGACATGTGTAGACCATTATGCCTCGGGCGAAATGTTCCACTTGTGCCGCTGCCGGGATTGCGGTTTCCTTTTCACGCAGGACTTTCCCGTGGAGGCTGAAATCGGTCGTTACTACGAAACTCCTGATTACATATCACATACCGATACCCGCAAGGGGGCGATGAACTCCGTGTACCATTGGGTGCGCAACTATATGCTGGGACGCAAGGCACGCCTTGTGCTCCGTGAAGCACACCGCAAGGAGGGCAGCCTGCTGGATTTGGGTACGGGGACCGGTTACTTTGCCGATGCCATGCAGCGTCGCGGCTGGCAGGTGGAAGCTGTGGAAAAGAGTGCGCAGGCGCGTGCCTTTGCCAAAGAACACTTCAATCTGGATGTGAAACCCCATACGGCATTGAAAGATTTTGCACCGGGCAGTTTCGATGTCATCACCCTATGGCATGTCATGGAACATCTGGAACCCCTCAACGAAACGTGGGAAACCCTGCACTCCCTGCTGACTGAAAAGGGGGTGCTGATTGTAGCTGTGCCCAACTGCTCCTCCTTCGACGCAAAGAAATACGGGGCTTACTGGGCTGCCTACGATGTGCCCCGCCATTTGTGGCACTTCACACCGGGCACCATCCAGCAATTCGGTTCCAAGCATGGTTTCATCATGGCAGAGCGGCATCCCATGCCGTTCGATGCCTTCTACGTCTCCATGCTGACAGAAAAGCACATGAGGCACTCGTGTACTTTCCTGCGGGGAATGGTGACCGGTACACTGGCCTGGTTCAGCGCGTTGGTGAAGAAGGAACGCAGCAGTTCCATGATTTACGTGTTCAGGAAGAAAGGGTGAGAAAAGGGATTAGGGATTAATGATTAATAGCGACTGATTTACATAACTTGTAGCTTGTAACTCGTAACTTATAATTGGTATAATGAAAGCAAAGAATAACTCGGTATCCTATTTTGACATGCAGTTCATTACGTCCAGCATCAGTACGACGCTGGTGTTACTGCTGTTGGGGCTGGTTGTATTCTTTGTGCTCGCGGCTCATAATCTTTCCGTGTACGTCAAGGAGAACATCAGTTTCTCCGTGCTTGTCAGTGACGACATGAAGGAGAGCGACATCCTGAAGCTTCAGAAGAGGCTGGACAAGGAGGCTTTTGTGAAGCAGACGGAATACATTTCCAAGAAGCAGGCACTCCGCGAGCAGACTGAGGCGATGGGTACGGACCCGCAAGAGTTCCTCGGCTACAATCCTTTCACTGCCTCCATCGAAATCAAGCTGCATTCCGACTATGCCAATTCGGACAGCATCGCCAAAATAGAGAAACTGATTAAAAAGAATACCAATATCCAGGAAGTGCTCTACCAGAAAGACTTGATAGATGCCGTGAACGATAATATAAGGAATATCAGCTTGATGCTGCTGGGGCTGGCTGTGATACTGACGTTTATCTCCTTTGCGCTGATAAACAACACCATCCGTCTGGCTATATATTCCAAGCGTTTCCTTATCCACACCATGAAGCTGGTGGGGGCAAGCTGGGCATTCATCCGTCGTCCGTTTCTGCGGCGCAATTTCTGGATAGGTGTGCTGGCCGCTTTCATAGCCGACAGCATTCTGTGGGGAGCCGCCTATTGGCTGGTGTCCTACGAACCGGAGTTGGTCAAGGTGATTACGCCCGAGGTGATGGTGCTGGTGTCGGGTGCCGTGCTGGTGTTCGGTGTACTTATTACGTGGCTGTGCGCTTTGCTTTCCATCAACAAATATCTGAGGATGAAGGCAAGCACACTGTATTATATTTAACGCCTTGAAGTGCATAGAGAGAAAGCACTGTTATCGCAGCCCCCAAATAGTAAATTGTAAATAGTAAAATAGTAAATGTATAGATGAGTAAAGAGAAATTCGCTTTTGATAAGACCAATTTTATCCTGCTTGGCATCGGAATGGCGGTGGTTATCATTGGTTTTCTTCTGATGACCGGCCCCGTGTCTACCCCGACGACCTTTGAGCCGGACATTTTTAGTGTGAGACGCATCAAGGTGGCTCCGGTAGTTTGCCTGCTGGGGTTTGTGTTCATGATATATGCCGTGCTGCGCAAGCCTAAAAGCTGTCGTGCAGAGGAGTAAACTTTCAGACGTGGATTACACAGATGACGCAGATTGGAATATTAGAAATCCGTGTCATCTGCGTTATCTGCGTCTGAAAAATAATCAGAAAGAAAGTAGTAACAGAGCTTCCGGACAGCCCCTCCGGCAACTCAAGAACTTAAAAACTTAAACAAATTGGAATGGTTTGAAGCGCTTATCCTTGGGCTTATTCAAGGACTGACCGAATATCTGCCGGTGAGCAGTAGCGGACACCTCGCCATCGGTTCGGCATTGTTCGGTATTGAGGGAGAGGAGAATCTTGCTTTTACGATAGTGGTACATGTGGCTACGGTGTTCAGTACGCTGGTGATACTCTGGAAAGAGATTGACTGGATTTTCAAGGGACTGTTCAAGTGGCAGATGAACGAGGAGACACGTTACGTCATCAATATACTGGTATCCATGATACCTATCGGCATTGTGGGGGTATTTTTCAAGGACGAAGTAGAGGCCATTTTCGGTTCGGGACTGGTCGTTGTGGGCTGCTGCCTGCTGCTGACAGCTCTGCTGCTGTCTTTCTCCTATTATTATAAGCCGAAGCAGAAGGAGAACATCAGCATGAAGGATGCCTTTATCATCGGTCTTGCACAAGCATGCGCGGTGCTTCCGGGGCTTTCCCGTTCGGGCAGTACCATTGCAACCGGTCTGTTGCTGGGCGACAACAAGGCGAAGCTGGCACAGTTCTCTTTCCTGATGGTGATGCCTCCCATCCTGGGCGAGGCACTGCTGGATGGAATGAAGATGATGAAAGGTGAGGCGGTTGCAGGGGATATTCCGACACTTTCGCTGGTGGTAGGTTTCCTGGCTGCTTTTGTTTCGGGCTGCCTGGCCTGCAAGTGGATGATAAATATTGTGAAGAAGGGCAAGCTGATTTATTTTGCCATCTATTGCGCGATAGCCGGTGTCATAACGCTCATATTAAGCTAAAGTCCCCTCCTTGTGTGGGGGGAAAGACTGATTACTCCGGAAATCAATAAGAGAAAAATATTAAGTTGTACCATTTTATCCCCCTCCCTACCGGGGAGGGGTTAGGGGAGAGGCCAATGAATTTTAAAGAAGGAGAAGTCCTCTATTTCAATAAACCGCTGGGATGGACATCGTTCAAGGTTGTGGGACATGCGCGTTACCACATCTGCCGGCGGATAAAGGAGAAGAAGTTGAAAGTAGGCCATGCCGGTACCCTCGACCCGCTTGCTACGGGGGTGATGATAGTCTGTACGGGCAAGGCCACGAAACGGATTGAGGAATTCCAGTATCACACGAAGGAGTACGTCGCCACCATCCGGTTGGGCGCCACCACTCCCTCTTACGACCTGGAACATGAGATAGATGCCACCTATCCCACGGAGCACATCACCCGCGGACTGGTGGAGGAGACGCTGAAGAAGTTCATCGGCGAGATACAGCAAGTGCCTCCCGCCTTCTCGGCATGTATGGTGAACGGGAAACGTGCCTACGACCTTGCCCGCAAGGGAGAGGAGGTAGAGCTGAAACCCAAGTTGCTCGTCATCGACGAGATAGAGCTGCTGGACGACGGGCTGGATATTGCCGAACCGTGGATAAAGGTACGCGTAGTATGCAGCAAAGGAACCTATATCCGCGCCCTGGCACGTGACATCGGCGAAGCCCTGCAGAGCGGCGCTCACCTCACCGCCCTGGAGCGTACCCGCGTAGGCGACGTCCGGCTGGCAGACTGCCTCAATCCCCTCGATTTTAAAGAGTGGATAGAGGCGCAGGAGATAGATATTTAGTTATAAGTTATGAGTTATTTGCTATGAAGTGTAGCATACTGCCGGATAACTCATACCCTCTTATGACTAAAACAGACTGATATAAATAATAAATAACTTATAACTCATAACTAATTATGAAACTGTCGCAATTCAAATTCAAGCTTCCCGAAGAGAAGATAGCTTTGCACCCCACGAAGTACAGAGACGAGTCACGTCTGCTGGTGTTGCACCGTAAGACGGGTGAGATTGAGCACAAGATGTTCAAGGATGTTCTGGACTATTTTGATGACAAAGATGTGTTTATCTTCAACGACACCAAGGTTTTCCCTGCCCGCTTGTACGGTAACAAGGAAAAGACCGGTGCGCGTATTGAAGTGTTCTTGTTGCGTGAGTTGAACGAAGAGCTCCGGTTGTGGGATGTACTGGTGGATCCTGCCCGTAAAATACGTATCGGCAATAAGCTCTACTTCGGTGACGACGACTCTATGGTGGCTGAGGTTATCGACAACACCACTTCGCGTGGGCGTACGCTTCGTTTCCTTTACGACGGTCCGCACGATGAGTTCAAGAAGGCGCTCTATGCGCTGGGCGAAACGCCGCTGCCCCACAGCATCATCAACCGTCCCGTAGAGCCGGACGATGCCGAACGTTTCCAGTCTATTTTTGCACGCAACGAAGGAGCTGTTACGGCGCCTACCGCCAGCCTGCACTTCAGCCGCGAGCTGATGAAGCGTATGGAAATCAAGGGTATTGACTTTGCCTACATCACCCTGCATGCCGGCTTGGGTAACTTCCGCGACATTGATGTGGAAGACCTCACCAAGCACAAGACAGACTCCGAGCAGATGATTGTGAACGAGGAAGCCGTACGGATTGTGAACCATGCCAAAGACCTGAACCGCCAAGTCTGTGCCGTAGGTACCACCGTGATGCGTGCCATCGAGAGCACCGTCAGCACCGACGGACATTTGAAGGAATACGAGGGTTGGACCAACAAGTTCATCTTCCCGCCGTACGACTTTACCGTGGCCAATGCCATGATATCCAACTTCCACATGCCGCTCAGTACCCTGCTGATGATTGTTGCCGCTTTCGGCGGTTACGAGCAGGTGATGGAGGCATACAATGTGGCATTGAAGGAAGAGTACCGCTTTGGTACGTATGGAGATGCGATGCTGATTACAGACCGGTAATTATGGTTGTTTATTTCAGTCTTGGTACCAATCTCGGCGATAAGGAGCAGAACCTCCGCATGGCCGTCCAAAAGATAAGAAAGCAGATAGGTGAAGTGATTTCCCTATCTGCTTTTTATGCTACTGCTCCGTGGGGCTTTTCTTCCGATAATACTTTTCTGAATGCCGCACTCTGCGTAGACACTGCTTTGGCGCCTTTGGAGGTGTTGCAAACGACGCAGGAAATCGAGCGGGAGATGGGGCGTACGCATAAGTCTGTCAATGCAGTGTATAGCGACCGTGTGATAGACATCGACCTGTTGCTCTGTTTTGCCGATGACGGTACTCCCGTTTTGCTGGATACTCCCGAACTGAAACTTCCTCATCCGCTGATGCAGGAACGCCGTTTCGTGATGGAGCCGTTGGCGGAGATTGCTTCAGGCGTGGTGCATCCGGTATTGGGAAAGACAATCGGGGAATTGTTGCAAAATCAGTGTTAATCTCTGCTATCTGTAGCGCAGATACAAGATTTCTTTTTTATCTTTGCCTCCGAAAAGCGAAGATAGGCTGCACCTCAGCATAAAAAATGAACAAGTTCATTTTGTTCTGCGTTCGGTTTGCACTATCTTTGCCCCCGAAAAACGATATGTGGAGAGATTTGAGTAGCTTGCAACCACAGAAAAAAATGCTAAAACACATCCTTTTCTGACGGCACGTTTGTGTGCCGGATGCATCTACTCCACACACCTCCTTCCGCCATTCGTTGAATTATCAATTATCAACTATCAATTCTCAACTGAAATGGGATATTTATTCACATCCGAATCGGTGTCTGAAGGACACCCCGACAAAGTGGCCGATCAAATATCGGACGCTGTGCTTGACAAACTGTTGGCCTACGACCCCAGTTCGAAAGTAGCTTGCGAAACTCTGGTTACTACCGGTCAGGTAGTGCTGGCTGGAGAAGTGAAAACCAAAGCGTACGTTGACATGCCTCTCATCGCACGCGAAGTAATCAAGAAAATCGGCTATACCAAAGGCGAGTATATGTTCGAGAGCAATTCGTGCGGCGTGCTGAGCGCCATCCACGAGCAGAGCCCCGACATCAACCGCGGCGTGGAGCGACAGGACCCCATGGAACAAGGTGCCGGAGACCAGGGAATGATGTTCGGTTACGCCACCAACGAAACGGAGAATTACATGCCGCTTTCACTGGACCTTGCACACCGCATCCTGCAAGTGCTGGCAGATGTCCGTCGCGAAGGCAAGGTGATGACCTACCTCCGTCCCGACGCCAAGAGCCAGGTGACCATCGAATATGATGACAACGGCACACCCGTACGCATCGACACCATCGTAGTCTCCACCCAGCACGACGACTTCGTCCAGCCTGCCGACGACAGTGATGCCGCCCAGCTGAAGGCCGACGAGGAAATGCTCGCCCAAATCCGCCGGGATGTAATCGAGATTCTGATGCCGCGTGTCATTGCCTCCATCCATCATGAAAAGGTGCTGGCACTGTTCAACGACCGTATCACATATCACGTCAACCCCACGGGCAAGTTCGTAATCGGTGGTCCCCACGGTGACACCGGGCTGACGGGACGCAAGATTATCGTAGATACCTACGGCGGCAAGGGTGCCCATGGCGGCGGCGCTTTCTCCGGAAAGGACCCCTCTAAGGTAGACCGCAGCGCAGCTTATGCAGCCCGCCACATTGCCAAGAATCTGGTAGCTGCCGGCGTTGCCGACGAAATGCTGGTGCAGGTAAGTTACGCCATCGGTGTGGCACGCCCCATCAATATTTTCGTAGATACTTATGGCCGCAGCCACGTCAATATGAGCGACGGTGAGATTGCCCGTAAGATTGACGAGCTGTTCGACCTTCGCCCCAAGGCAATAGAAGACCGCCTGAAACTGCGCAACCCCATCTATCAGGAGACTGCCGCCTACGGACACATGGGCCGCGAGCCGCAGACCATCGTCAAGCATTTCAAGAGCCGCTACGAAGGCAACAAGGACATTGAAGTGGAACTCTTCACCTGGGAGAAGCTGGATTATGTGGACAAGGTGAAAGCCGCATTCAGCCTATAGCCTCCCCTAATTGTCAATTATCAATTATCCATTGAAAAAGTAATCAGCGTAGCTTTACGGCTATTTATATAGAAGGCTGCCCTTCTGCTCCGAAGTATCGGGACGGAAGTGGCAGCCTTTGATTTCCTTAATTTGGCTATCCGAGCAGGAACTCGCTGGCAGGTATCATTCGGATTGTCTTCCCGTCTTCTTCGAAACGATCGGCCTGATTGGTGGTCACGATGACACCCTCCGTAAGGTTGAGTGCCTTCATGGCTTCCAGCAGTCCGTTGTATTCGCGGGTGAAGTTCAGTTCGGTTATCTGGTGGCAGACTTGGACGGCGCGGCACACTTTGCCTTTCTCGCTGACTATGAAGTCGCATTCCCCCTTGTCTTTATAGTAGCAGATGCTGCCCGGTTGCCTGCGCAGATGCAGGAAGATAAGGTTCTCCAGCTTATGCCCGGTAGCGTCCGAGAAGTTGGCCGCAGCTTCGTTCACCAACCCTAAGTCCATGGCATATACTTTTTTCGGATTCCGAGCTTGCACCTTCAGCGAATAATTGAAGATGGGCACGAACTCCAGCAGATAGGAACTTTGATAGAACGAGAAGTAATCCAAGAAGGTAGACGTTGCCTTTATATCGAACATCCCGGTCAGTTTCCCCGCCGATACAAGGTTGCCTACATTGGATAGCAGGTAGACGGCAAGTGCGCGTAGTGAGTTCACATCCTTTATCGAATTGCGTATGGCGATGTCCCGTATCAGGATGTCGTCAATCAGTGTGTTCAGGATAATCTCGGCATGATACTTCACATATTCCGGGATGCCCCCATCGTGCAGATAGGCCGAAAGCGAATCTTCACCGGCAGGCAGGTTTCTGAACGACAAGAACTCTGAATAAGAGAAGGGAAAAAGCTCCATCGGGATGTGTCGGCCGGTGAGGTGGGTGCCCAGTTCCCTGCTCAGCAACGAGGCGTTGGAGCCGCTGATGAATATGGTATATTCTGCATTGAGCATCTGATGGATAAAGATTTCCCATTTGGGGATAATCTGTATCTCGTCGAAGAACAGTACGCGGATGCCGCGGCGTTCTATCTCCCGCAATAGGCGGGTGAAGTCATCGGCATCGAAGTTGGCAAGGCGGATGTCCTCAAAGTTCAGGTAGAGCGCCTGGTCGTACTTCCGGGACATGAGTTGCCGCAAGAGGGTGCTCTTGCCACAACGGCGGATGCCGGTGATGATGGTGGCAAACGAAGGTACTGCCGGTACGCCGGCCAGTGCCTCGCGCGTCAGTCCGTTTTCTTTTTTGCGGAATATCTCGGCTTGCGCATCCAATATAGCCGATATTTCTTCTTGTCTGATCATCTTGTTAGGGGATTGATTCCTGCAAATATACGAAATCGTTTGTTACTAACAAATGATTTCGTAGTTTACCAGCAAACGAATATTCTATTTGCAGGAGTCAGAAGGAGGTGTTCATAGTCGGGGAGTTATCAGGGGAGGTAGAAGGAGTTATCGCCCTTTAACTCCTTCTACCTCCCCCGATAACTCCCTTAAATGAAAGAGCCGTGCTTTGTAAGTTATAAATTGAAATGAAGTGACGGCATTCTGTCTTAAATTATGTATTTTTGCAGCAGAGACGACAATAATACTGATATATGAGACACCTTCTATATATTTTCTGCTTTTGTTCAGGCCTTGTCTTTCTGTGTCATTCTTGCAGGAGGGAGATTGCTTCTGTATATCCTGCGCTTCTTTCTGCCGATTCCATGATGTGGAGCAATCCCGACAGTGCTTTGCTGGTGTTGGAACAGATACCGGATTCCCGCGAGTTGCGGGGAGAAGAACGCGCCTTGTATGCGTTGCTGCTGACACAAGCCCGATACAAGAGTTGTGTGCTGCTGGAGAACGATTCGCTGATACAGATAGCGGTAGACTATTACGACGGAGGCAGAAAGCAGGAACGGCTGGCGCAAGCATACTTCTATTGGGGATGTGTCTATCTGGAAAATAAAGAGTTTCCGAAGGCGATAAGCCTCTATCTGAAGTCGCTGGAACTGATACCAGAGAAGGACTCTATATTCGTGGCGATGCTGTACACCCATTTAGGGAGTTGCTATAGTGGACAAAAACTGCGCTCTATCGCAAGAGACATGTATAAAAAAGGGTATGCCTTTTGTGTGGGTAAAGATTCTGCCCGGGCTTGTTATCTCTTGAATGATATTGGAGATACTTTCTTGGTGGAATATCAATTGGATAGTGCTTTGGTGTATTATCGGCAAGTGTTAGAAATGGCTTCTGCTCTTCAGCGTTCCGATTTGCTATTTGCTATATGTAGCGATATAGCTGCTCTCTATAATGAACAAGACAGATATGCCGAAGCTGAATTTTATATATCGAAAGCATTGTCATATCAATCTTCCAAAAAAGATTATACTTTAGCTTGTTCTACCAAAGGGGATATTTTAGGTGACTTAAACCAAAGCGATTCTGCCATTTATTATTGGAAGATAGGTGCTGAATCCTCCAACATATATGTAAAGGCATCGTCTTATGACTGCTTGTTCCGGGAATACAAGAAAATGAAATTATGGAAGGAGTCTACTTTGTATGCTGATTCTTTCTTTATCTATTATGATTCTATCCAAGCGATGAATGACCGTGCAGAGCTTGATAAACTGATGGATAATCATCTGGTGGAGTTGCATAAACGCGAGTTGTCTGCCAGAAATCAATGGATTATTGTAGGTTTGGTTGCCGCTTTTCTTGTTCTGGTAGCGATATTGATTATTCTTTATCTGTGGCGTGATGGTCGTAGGAAAAAGAAATATGTAGATTTGCAGCAGCGATTGATGGAGAACCGTGCGGAAGCCATATTCCTGAGTGAAGTTACCGAAGCATCTTCCGATGACAGGAATGCAGAACTGGAGAAATTGGAAAAAGAACGTTTTCAAATTTGTCTGTCTTTGTTTGAAACAACGGCAGGAAGTAAAAGACTGGATGAACTGAAGAAGGCCACTCCTTCAATGCAAATCAAGATAGCAGATACATACAGAGCATTGATTGTAAGTAATATCCGGAAATCATTTGCCGATGTCATGGGTAACCTGAAAGAACGTTACCCCAATTTGACGAATGACGACCTGCTTTATTGTGTGTTGTCTCTGCTTCGTTGCCCCAAAGATGTCATTCTGCATATCACCAATGTTTCTGCAGATGCCATAAAAGTAAGGAAAAACCGTATTAAGGGCAAAATTGATGCTGAGCAGTTCTCTCATATCTTTGATTGTTGATAATCAATGGCATATCTTCTCCTTTGTTACTTTTGTTACCCGTTGTTGTTACCTTTATTACCTCTTTTTTCTTTGTTAGTATAAGAAAGTAATCTTCCTTTGTCTCGAAACCATTGAATTAATTAATATGAAGACAAGAGAACTACTATTGTTATGTCTATTTTCCTTTATTTCTATGAGTGTAAATGCAGGACAATATCAAAAGAATGAAAGGAAAATAAGATTGGAAAAGCACGATTCTAAAAATTCTCCGGAGAAAGCAGGACGTTCTACTATTCCATTCGAAGTATTTGCTTATTTGAATTCGGATTACGAATTAATATCAGTAGATTTAAAGAGTACTGCTGATGTTGAGGTTTCAGTTACCAGCCTTTTTACTAATGAAACCATTCTTTCTGATTCGTACTCTACTTCTACTTCTGAGATAATACTAAATTTAGCAGGTTTATTAAATGAAGGAGAAGCTTACCGTATAGAAATTACTATCGGAGATACCGTATTATACGGGGATTTTACGTACTAACACTATAATTCAAGAAAAAATGAAGAAACATTTGCTGTTCGCCTTTTTGGGCGCGCTGGCTTGTTGCTCATGCAGCAACAGCTACGATTTATTGGAGAACGATGCAGAGCTTGCCAGGGCTGCCGAGGATTATGAATTGTCGACCAGAGCCGCCAGCGCTGAAGCTGATTCTGCCAAAATTGAGACAATAGCCGACGAACAGGCCATTCAGGCTACGATGGATGAGTATGAACAGAAATTGATGAACAGATTGTCTGTTGCTAAAGAAAGGGTTATGCGTACAGCTTATGCCGCAACAACTGACGTAGTAGGAGTTTTCAAGGTTGGTTCATGTGGTACGTACAAAGAGTTAACTCTTCATCTAGATGCAGAAGATACTAGACAGAATTCTAAAGTTTCAGGTCCAGTGGGAGATACATATGTGGATGGTAATGTGAATTTTAAATTTTGTTTGACTGAAGCAAATAGGTATTATCCAGGTGGGGTATTTCTTGTTAATCATATAAATTATTCTCAGTTTGGTGGTACAATGGATGTTCTTGTTCGTTATCATGATTGTGATGATAAGCATAATAAGAATAGCATAAGTAGTACTGATACAAGATTTTCGTCAGTTAAAGATCTTGCTGGTTATACAATAGTGGATACTAATGCTGCTTTAGCTTGGGCCTATCCTCCTTACCCTCGTCCTCAATGGACACCACCTTTTGGACTTGGTCCAAAACAATCTATCACATATGGGGTTTTATTGGATGGTCCAGCATTTACTGATAGAGGAATAATTTATGTTGATGATGAAGATTCCAGTAACAAAAATTGGTTGAAGCACTATAAAGGATATAAAGAAGATACTTCAAGTATATCATCGGGTATGCATGGAATAGAAGGAACAGATAATACAAGATATTATGTTGTCTTGAATACGGATAAGGAGGACTTTGTGTTAAGAAATCTGTATCATCCTAATTTTGGAAGAGTCCCTCTGCCGTAGCGATATGAAGTATCTTATTTTTTTATATTTCTTTTTTCTGTGCTCTTGTTCCAATCGGGACAAGAGCATTGTGGCAGAAGTGAATGGCTATGAAATCAGTGCTTCAGAGTTGTCCCGACTAACTACTCAGGAAACTTTTGATTTATTGAATACGGCTTACGAAATAAAGTTGAAAGCCTTGGACGATTTGATTAAGCATAAACTGATTGAGCAGGAAGCTGCTGCCGTGGGGAAAACGTTCAATGTTTTTCTTGATGATTATGTAAAAGAGATGATAAATGGTAAAGAAGACAGCCTGCTTATGATGTTCGGCTCAGTAGATGAACGTGTCCTCCATTCAAGAGAAAGGCTTAGCAAAGTGTCTTCAGGAAGTATTGAAGGGAATATTTCTTTGAGAAATGATATAAGGGCTGCTGTAATTCAGCATTTGGCAGATTCACTGTATAATAAAGCAGATATAAAAAGATATCTTTATCCTCCCAAACAGCCTCAATGTGTTATTAGTGACTTGAATGTACATTATAGAGGGAATCTTAATGCTGCTACCACTTTTATTGTAGCGTCCGACTTTGATTGCAAACGTTGTGTTGACTTTGAAAAGACGTTGAAACAGATTTATAGTGAATACAAGGATAAAGTGAGATTCGGCTTTATTAATTTCGCCGATGAGCCTACTCTTGCATCTTTGTCATGTGAAGCTGCCGTCAAATACAATAAATTCTGGGAGTTTCATGATGCCATTTTTGAACATGAGGCTTTGGTCGATTCTGCGTTTGTTTTTGCTACTGCCAGTAGACTGGGTCTGGATGTCGAAGAATATAAGCAAGAACTGCTGTCTGCGGTGAATTATGATAGGGTAAATCATACCATCAACAAATTGATGGAACGGGGACTATTTGCCACTCCTACCATTATCATTAATGACAGATTGATATATATCACAAATTCTTATGAAGAGCTGACTAGACTCTTGAAGCAGGAATTGGAACTGTAAAATAAATCTTGGCTATTATGGTGAGGTATTTCAGTATTATATGGACGTTGTGTCTGCTTTTTCTTTTGTCAGGTTGTGAGGAGGAGTTTGATGTTGATATTCCAGATTCTATGCTTGATGGAATTGTTTTTAACGGGGTGATAACCAGTGAGAATCCACCTTACTTTTTCCTTTTGAGAAAACCTGCTTTAATATCGGGTCAAGACGGACAATACGAAGGAATAGAAGATGCTACTATGATAGTGACTGATTGTACGGATGGCATTAAGGACACAATGCAGGTGCTTCATCCGTATGATGACTATGGTGGGGTCTTTTATGACTATTACGATTATTATCAGAAGAAGTCTGCACGTGTGGCAGTGAATCCCGGGCATGATAATATTTCTTGCCGGGGTATGTATGCCACTACCAAGATTTATGGTATAGAAGGGCATTCTTATCAGTTGGATATTTTTTATGGAGGAAAACATTATAAGTCTGATATTCAAAGAATGGAATCTGCATTGCCTATTACTGATATGAAATTGAAGCGTTTTGACTTTAACGAGAAAGGGCATACATGGGCACCTTGTATCAGTTTTATCAATCCCTTTGGAGTAGACAATTACTATCTGTTTCAATTGAATGCAAATAGTTATACAAATTATTCTCTTAAGCATCCTCAGTTTCTATTAAGTAGTGGCCAATTCTGGGGATATTCTATCTTGAGCGATGAGTATCTTGAAGAGAATGTGGTTGATTTTCTGATTGACGACGGAGAAAATCCTTTGGGTTATCCTCCGGGTTGGGATTATCCCATGGGAGATTCCCTATATGTATGGGCGCAGACCATTTCCAGGAGTTGTTATGACGTTTTCGACCAGATGATACGCCAGTTTCGGTCGGATGGTGGTGCTTATACGCCTGCACCGTCATCGGTGGGCAGCAATATAAGCGGCGGGGCGTATGGCTGCTTCCGTGTGAGTGCGGTTTCTGAAAAAGGCATTGCAACGGGGGAAAGATGATGTGTTGTTTTGTAATCGTAAGAAGATAAAGCTAATGAAACGGTCGCTGATTTATTTCTGTATTTTGTTTTTGAGCTGTCAGGCAGTGGTTGCCCAAAAGGTTGTTGTACGAGGGTGTGTGACGGATGCCAAAACGGGTGAGATTCTTTCGGATGCCAATGTGCTGGAACGAAGGTCGGGAACGGGTATGGCAACCAATGCTTACGGACTTTATTCCATATCACTTCCCAAAGGGGAATGTATATTGCAATGTTCCATGTTGGGGTATGTTACTTGGAGGGATACCTTGACTTTATCAGGAAACATGGTGGTGAATATCGCATTGACTCCCGATGATTATTGGCTGAAAGGTATCGAGATAGTGGGAAGCCGCAAGCATAGCGGACAATTTGCTTTAGAAGCAAAGGAAATACAAGCATTGCCATCTGTGGGAGGGGAACCGGACTTGATGAAGTCATTGCAGTTTCTGCCCGGAGTGCAGAGTGGCAATGAAGGGGCAAACAATATTTCTGTACGGGGCAGTAACCAATGGGGAAATCTGGTCTTGCTGGATGAGGCTGTAGTTTATAACCCCAGCCATGTATTGTCCTTCTTCTCGGTGTTCAACAACGATGCCATCCGCGAGGTGAACTTGTACAAATCGTTTTTCCCGTTGAAGTATGGCGGGCGTTCTTCATCCGTCATAGACGTGCGTATGCGCGAAGGCAACAGCAAGGAACGTGAACGGAGTGCCAGCTTGGGGTTGATAGCCTCGAAAGTGCTGTTGGAGGGACCTTTGAAGAAGAAAGAAGGGTCTTATCTGCTTTCCGGCCGGTTTGGATATCCGGGGGTAGTAGCCGGACTGTTGGGAAGTAATCTGACATCCAAACCGCAGATGTGGTTTTATGATGTCAATGCCAAAGTGAACAGAACGCTGGATGCTCGGAACCGGATGTTCTTTTCCTTGTATAGCGGAGGCGACCATACCGTGTTCAACAAGCTGGTGAAAGGCTATGGGATGGATTGGGGAAATGCCACGGCTACCATACGTTGGAACCATATACTGAATGATAAGACGAATGTGAATACGAGTGCTGTCTTCAGCAACTATTATTATAAGTATAAATCGTTGTCGGACGGATTGAGATATGTGTGGAAGTCGAACATGCAGTCGTATCAGTTGAAGTCGGATTGGGAGAGGTATCAGAACAATCTGCTGACCTTGAAGGGAGGGGTGAACCTACATTATTTCACTACGATGCCCGGTGAGGTGGGCAAGTCCGGTAAGGATTCTAACATCACTCCTTCGCAAATGCCGCGCAAGAGTTTGTGGGATGCGGCATTGTATGCAGAGGCAAATTATAAATTCTTGCCCCGTTTTCTTCTGAATGCCGGGGTCAGGCTGTCCGTACTGCATGCACCGGCCTCTGCCTATTATGCAGCCAAGACATTTGTGATGCCCGAACCCCGTGCCGAGCTCTCTTTTATTCCGAATGCCTCGCACCGGTTTTCTGCATCGTATACACAAGCGGCACAGAGCATACACATGCTCACCACCTCTTCGGTAGGTATCCCCTCGGACATGTGGATGCCTGCCAATGCACTGTTGAAGCCCTCCGTCATGCGCCAACTGGCATTGGGATATGAGTACAATTTTCCTGATAAGGAATATACATTGTCGCTGGAGGCATATATGCGCCGGACAAGCCATGTGGTGGATTATCGGAAAAATGCCGATATTTTTCAGAATGACTGGATAGAGGATGAAGTCGAAACCGGTTCTGCCAGAGGGTGTGGATTGGAATTCTACTTGTCAAAGAATAAAGGAGCCGTGACCGGATGGATTAGTTATACTCTCTCTCGTGCGCGTAACCGTATAGGAGGAGAGGAGTACAGACCGGTGTACGACCGTCCCCATAACCTGAAATTGTTCGTAAACTGGGAAATGAACAGACATTGGTCTCTGTCTTCCACTTTCTCCTATGCATCGGGGATGAATCTTACGCTCCCCATTGGAAAGTATGAATCGGAACATGTACTGGTCTATATTTATTCTGCCCGGAACGGTTATCGTGCTCCGGCTTTCCACCAGTTGGACTTTTCGGCGACGTGGCGTATCAGGCAAGACCGCAACTTGAGCCTTTCCATCATCAATGCTTATAGCCGGAAAAATGTGTTCTCTATTTATGCAGGGAGGCAAGGGCACTTTTCTGTAGGAAACGGGCGTATCTATAAACTGTATCTTTATGGCATCGTCCCTTCGCTGACCTATTCTTTCAAGTTTTGAGATAACTCTTATTTTTTTCCTCCACCGGCAGTACAAACACGAACCTTGCCCCCTCCTTGTACTCCTTGTCCAGCAGCACTTTCCCTTTCAGCCGTTCGGCGATGAGGCGGCAGATATTGAGTCCCAGGCCGGTGCCTTGCCCGAAGTTGTCGGCCTTTTCAAAACGTTCGAAGATGGTTTCCGAGTATTCCGGGGGAATGCCGGTACCGGTATCGGTGACGGAGAAGGTGACGTATCCGGGATTCTCTGTGAGAGAGCAGTGCAGGCGGATTTCGCCTTGTGTGGTGTGTTTCTCTGCATTGGTAAGGAAGTTGATGAGTATCTGGCACACACGTTGCCCGTCGGTGCTCAGTTCGTAGCAGTCGTCCACTTCGGAGGTGTAGTAGAGCTTCACGCCTTCGGGCTTGCGGTGTTCAACGGTGGTTATGGCTTCCCGGCAGAGCTTGTTGCAACTGTGCGGCGCTATCTTCATGGTGTATCTGTTGCTTTCCAACTCGGCTGCGCTGAGGATGTCCCCCACCAGTGTAAGGAGGAGGTCGGAATTGTGCTGTATGAGATGGCAGAAATCCTGCCTTTCCTCTTGGGAAAGGTTCGCGTCGGGGGAAGTGATGAGTTGTGAGAAGCCCACGATAGAGTTGAGCGGTGTCCGTATTTCGTGACTCATGTTCTGCAGGAAGATGCTCTTTGCCTTGTTGGCTGCTTCGGCTTGGTCGCGTGCTTCGGAAAGTTCCTCGTTCTTGTGGCATAGTTCGAGGTTGACTTTACGTTTGCGGTGGAGGTAGAGCATCAGGAAAAGCAGGGATAACAGCAAAAAGCCGGTGACAATGCTGAAAAGAGTGATGCGGTAGCGCGAGGTGGCCTGTATGTTTTCCATTTTCAGACGTTCGGCGCCTATCTGGGTGTTCAGTTCGGCGATGTCCGACAGTTGCAGGAGATTGTTCGTCGAATCCAACTGCTGGTGGTATTTTTTCAGATATTTGATGGCATTGGGATAGTCTTTGGCGTATTCGTAAATGTAAGCATGTTGTTGCAAGCCTTTCTCGGACAATTGGTCAGCGTGGGCATGGGCCTGCTCATACTGTTTGTCCAGTATGTTCTTGCTGATGTGGGCTATCAGTAGGGAAACGTTGGCAGAGAGCTTGCAACGGTCTGCCATTTGTACGGCTTCTTTATAGCAGTCGTTGAATTCATCTATACGCCCCTGCCGGAATAGTATCAGGCATTTCTCTATCATGGCTTGGGCTATGTTCCGTTCTGTTTTGGCGCTCTTCAAGGCTTTTTCGCAATAGTCCAGTGCGGTGGCGTAATCTTTTTGGGTGTTACGGTAATATTCGGCAAGGCTTGAGTATAGTTGGCTGGGATCCTGGTCGGGCATATTCTTCAGCATATAGTCCAAGGCTTCCTGATAGTATTGGGCGGAGAGGTCGAAGTTTCCGCGTGATTTGTAGATATGGCCCATGGTTCGAATACAGCTGAAGATACCGTAAGGGTATCTGTCGGCAAAAGCTTGCTTTTTCATTTTTTCCGCTTTCTGCAAGGCGAGCAATGAGCGTTGTTGGTTCAGGAAGTAGATGATTTCGCTGCTCCAAGCGTGATAATAATATTGCAGATAGTTATTGGCACGTGAAATCTCTTTCAGGTCAGTGGATGCCTTTTCTATTTTGCTATCATCTTTTTGGGATATATAGAACTGCAGGGGGATGATGTATGCCAGGCATTGTGCTTTTTTGTCACCGAGCTTCAGAGCCTGTTGATACAAAGTGTCGGCCACCAGCAACCCCTCCTGCTGGCGTGCCTGCTTGGAAGCCCGCTGGTAGATGGGGTAGAGTGCATCGTCTATCTTGTAGGGATTGTTCTGTGCTGCGGAAGGTAGGAACACCCATACTGAAAGCACTAGAAAACATAACCTTGAAAGAATGCACTCCCTCTTTGTTCTATTGGATGGAATAAGCATGTTTTTTTCCGGATACTTATTATTATGCCTATGGCATCGCAAAAATAAGATAAAAGAATAAATTACAAGCTTTTTTTGTATAATTTCTCTGTTTGCTTGTTGAATGATCCTTGCCAGGAGCTTTCTTACGAAATTTCCGGTGATAATGCCGCCCTCTACATCATCATATTCTTCCTTATCGAGAACTTCACGATGGCCATTGCATTGACTGCCGCCAGCGGCAGGTCCATGGGGTCGTGGTGGTTGTTGTAGCTCACCAGACGGATGCAGTCCGGCCGTTCCGAGTGGTTGACGTATTTCACTGCCAGGTATTCGTCGCCGCCCCGTTCGAAGGAGACGAGATACATTTCACCGTAGATGACGTCGGTGAAGTCGCGGATGGACTTAAAGCCTACGATGTCGCCGGACTTGAGGATGGGATACATCGAGTCGCCCGAGACGTAGACGGCACCGTCGCACACAGGGATATTGGGAATTACAATCCGCCCCAAGGCGTACTGCGGGCGGTCAGCCAGCAGTGTCTTCAGGTTGGCGGCGGCAGAGATGTCATAGAGGGTCACGCTACGGTCGTCCATAGGGTCGGCTGTTTTCGGTGTGTGAAGTATTTCCACTTCACCTTGTACCAAGTCATTGTCACAGAATTTTGAATGATGTGCAGGCGAGCCCTTTCCCGTCAGCAGCCAGTTGTAGTCCACGTCGTCCAGGCTGCCCAGCAGCAGGGGGAAGTCGATGCTGTTGCGGGCGTTCCAGTTGCTCAGTGTGGAGCGTGATATACCCAGAAAGGCGGCAAGTTCGCTGTCTGTCTTGAATTCTTTCGCCAGTTTGGCACGTTTTATGATGTCTGCCGCACAAAATACCGGGTCTTTGTCATTCGCCATATTCTTCAGTTTTTACGTGTAAATTATTCAGAAACTATTATCTCCTCATTTATACTGTCTTACGTCTTATTTAAGAATTTAATTCCCGATTTGTTTGTTTTATAAATGAAAACAGTATTATCTTTGTTGGGACAAAAATACATATCATGTTTTATAAATGCAAATAAAAGGGAGGGATTTATGGAAAATACACATCTGGTCTTTTATCCGGAAGCATCCGAATTTAGCAAAAATACTTACGAATTTGAAAAAATGGGCATCCGCCTTGCCGGATGTATAGATGAGGTGCGTTGGAAGTATAGATGCAACGCGCTGGATGTATAGATAGAATACGCTGGATATATACTTCCAGCAAACAGCCCCTACAAGCATCTTTGGCAGGGGCGTGCCGAAAAAATATTATTGTACTAATTCTTAACAAAAAATGGTTATGGAGCAGATTATTGAAAAAAATGTTCGTTTCTGTGGATGTTGCCACAGAGAACTGCCCGTTGATTCTTTTTATGTAGACAAGCGTACGCTTGCCCCCGACAATTATTGCAAGGAATGCCGTAGGGCGATGAGCAACGCCCGCTACCGTCGCTCACTTCCAGCAAGCAATCCCCTCCGTTATCCGGTCATCACTGAAATTTCGGACTGTACCCTTCGTATGTATCTTATTCTGAATGCTTTGAAGGTAGTGCGCGAAAGCGTGCTCCGCAAGCGGAAACGCCTATGCGAAGCAGGTGATATAGAATGATACAAGCCGCTCTCTCCCCCTAATCACTAACCCCTAATCATCAAACCATGTCCAGAATCAAAAAACGGGGACTTGACTATTTCCCCTTGAACACAGACTTCATGCACGACCGTCTGGTGCGCCGCATCATGAAACGTGAGGGTGACGGCTCCTTTGCCATTCTGCTGGGCGCCCTCTCCTGCATTTATGCCGACGAAGGCTATTACGTGTGTGCCGACGAGCTTTTCTACGAAGACCTTTCCGCCTGCCTCTATGAAAAGACGGCTGCCGACGTGAAGCGCATTCTTGCCCTGGCTGTGGAGTACGGCATTTTCAATGCCGCCCTTTTCGGCAAATACGCCATCTTGACTTCTGCTGAGATACAGCGGCAGTATCTGTTCAGTACCAAGCGCCGGAAATCTTCTGCCATAGACACACGTTATTGTCTGGTGGATGATTCTCAGAGCGATGACGAGGCCGCGCCGACTGCCGCCGGGAGAGTGCCGTCTGCCAATGGAAGCGTGCCGTCCGTTGCCGAAAGTGCAGCATTTAAGTCCGAAAATGCGACATCGGGTACACATAGCACAGCAGAGCATAGCACATCACAACACAGCAAAGAAAATCCCCTCCTCCATAGTTCCCCCGGAACCGGGGGCACTGAGGGCGCGGATGTGCCATCCGCGGAGGGGGAATATCTTCGGAAAATAGAGCAACTGCAACCGCCGCAGGATGGCACGGACCGCAACCTGGACGGGTTGCTTTTCAATCTGAAGCAGTTCCATATTCCTCCGCAAGAGCAGTATGCCATTATCCTCAAAAGTAATTTCGGTGCTATCGGCCACCCTTTGTGGAAGGGCTTCTATGCCTTGCGCGAGAGTCATGGCAAGATACGGCAACCGGGGCGATACCTGCTGAGCCTGTGCTGTAAGTAAGTTTTCGATTTGTGAATAAATTCATGAAGAAAAACGGTTTTTTTAATTTGCACACTTTTCCGGATAGCGTTATCTTTGCAATGTGGTTAAGCTTAATACACAAAAATAAAACAATGCTGTTTCATTTGAAAAAAACGAATCCTTGAATTTCAAGACAAACTATTAATTTTTAAAACAAAACTACTATGCCAGTAATTTACAAATCATTTCAGTCGGTTCTTGCCAACAAAGAGGGCAAGAAGCTTTTCTATCCCCGCGTGGTGCTGACGGGGAATGTGGACACCGAGCAGGTGGCCAAGGAGATTGCGGAGTTGTCTTCCCTCTCTACGGGTGACTCGAAGAATGTCATCGACAACCTGGTGACCGTGATGACTCGCCACCTGCAGTCTTCCGAGAGCGTGACGCTGGACGGTCTGGGTACTTTCCGCCTTACGATGAAGTCCACCATGAACGGTGTGGAAGACCCTCTGAAGGTGTCGGCTACCCAGTCCACACTACGAGTGCGTTTTCTGCCCACCTCCAAGCGTAATCTGGACCATACGGTGTCTACCCGTTCGCTGGTGACCGGGGTGAAGTGCGTGCGCTTCGACCTTCAGGACACGGCAGGTTCGGGCGGCAACGACGGTGGCTCGGGCGGTAACGACGGTGACCAAGGTGAAAATCCGTTGGGATAAGGCCATTTACGATTTGACGATTTACGATGTACGATTGAAATTCGTACTGCTAAATAACCGCGCCTATGCAGGCATTTATGATACGAAAAGTAATCGTACATCGTAAATCGTCAAATCATAAATTACTAATCTTCAATCATTAATCACTAACTAATCTTATGCGAAAAATCAACTACATCGTGGTGCATTGCAGCGCCACGCGGGAGGGCTGTACGCTTACTTCCGAGGCTCTGGAGGCAGAGCACCGCCGCCGTGGCTTCCGCACGACGGGCTATCACTACTATATCCGGAGAGACGGTACTGTGCTCGGAACCCGTTCCTTGGAACTGCCCGGTGCGCATTGCCGCGGTCACAACAAGTATTCGATAGGTATCTGCTACGAAGGCGGGCTGGATGCCCGGGGAAATCCGAAGGATACCCGTACGCCGGAGCAGCGTTCGGCCCTGCACCTGCTGGTGTACCAGCTGCTACAACAGTTCCGGAACGCCCGTGTATGCGGCCACCGCGACCTCAGTCCCGATTTGGACGGAGATGGGACGGTGGAGCCGTGGGAGTGGGTGAAGCAGTGTCCGTGCTTCGAGGTAAGTAAAGAATTTTAAAACAATCATCCTTAAAACATGGAATTATGAAAATAAGCAAAGAAACCTGGAAAGATATCTTGAAAATTGTGGGCACCATCATTGCCACCATAGCCAGTGTGCTGGGCGTGCAGGCGATGCCACTGTAGGAGGCTGAAAAGCCAGCAAGGGAATGGGAGAGGCTTGGAAAACAGCCTCCCCCATCCCTTATCCCGCAAAACATATTGAATAATTTTTCTAATAACAACGATTTATCATGAAAAGAATATCCTTGTTTTTATTACTGTTCCTTTTACTGAAGGCAACGGTTATGTATTCGCAGGATGGCCATCCTGAAACCAACTTCCGGATTGTTCCGGTATCTCCCAATGCAGCTTCATTGGGAACGTATGGACTGATACCTACTGACAATTATGTGGGGCAAGCCCGAATCAGCATTCCCATTTACGAGATTGACCTTGACGGAAAGAAGTTCCCCATTGCACTATCGTACCATACGGACGGAACACGTGTTGCACAAGAAGCTACTTGGATTGGCCTTGGATGGACCCTCCAGGCAGGAGGGTGCGTCGTCAGACAAGTGCAGGGTACGGACGACTTTGCAGCACGTGGATGCTATAACCTTACTGATGCTCCGTGGCTGACCAATCCCAGATTTGAAGTGACCGACCAGAATTTGGAGAAGTATATGGGTTATTTCAAAGGTGACTATGATGCCGAACCTGATATGTTTTACTTCAATGCAGGCGGACATTCGGGCTCCATGTATTTCGACGTATTGAAGAACAACCGACAACTGAATGCCGTCCCTACCATCCAAACACAAGAAAAAGTGGTAAAGATGGTATACAATACAAGTAACAAAACATGGACCATGACGGACTTGGAAGGATATGTCTATTCCTTCTCGACAAAAGAAATCACATACTATTTCTTAAATACCATTGATTTTTTTCAAACAGATATAACTAGAAGTCATATATTTCCATACTATAACGAACCGCAGATTGTAACAGCCTGGATGCTTGACTCTGTGACATCTCCCAACGGTGGAAAGATTATGTTTAGTTACAAAAAAGAAAGTATTTTTACTCCCATTTCTACTACAGAAGACGTTATATCTTTGTCTAAAATAGTGAATGGCCAATTGTCTTCACAATCTCCGCAGTATTTCACCAATAAGTTCAACTACAATTACTCATACTCCAAGATAGAGCAATGGACATTGTCGGCTATTACTTTTGAAGGGGGTAAAGTAGAATTCGGTACAACTGATCGTGAGGATATAGAGAGTGCGGAAACCGGAAAAAAGGTACAGAAGCTGTCGAGTATCAAGGTGAGTGATACTGCCGGTAACCTTATCAAGACCACCATGCTGGAGTATAAATATCTGCTTAGCGGAATGGCTGCCACTACCAATGGTTATGATGACCGTTTGTTATTGTCGAAGGTATATGATGTGGCTGGTTCGAAGAAGAACAATGTATATACCATGGATTACAATATGGGGAAATTGCCGCCCAAACGCTCTCTGTCTGTAGATGCCTGGGGATTCTACAACGGTGCGTCACCAATGACTGCTTCTTTAAAGATTAGCCCCAGCATTTATTGGTCGGAGTCGATAAAGCCGAGCAGTAAGACGAGCTTGTTTAAAGAAGGTATGGACCGTTCATTCAATGAGGCGTTGTGCAAGATAGGGACGCTGCGCACTATCACCTATCCTACGGGTGGCACAACTACCTTTGAGTATGAAGGACATCGTTTTGAAACTTTGCCTATGATGCCCCCCTTGCGCGAAGGAACCCTTAACCTGGTAGACAACGGTATGCCGCCCGTAGCACCCGGAGCTCCTGTCCTTATGTATATTGGCGAGCCTTTTGAAGTGGACGATGCCAATCCCAAGATTATCATCCGCAGAAGACATGACGAACCTCATCCCAGTGAACATCTTGCTTCGTCGCTTACTTACACAACACAACTCGAAAAGAAAGAGGGTAATGGTTATAGAACCTTGTTCTCTTCTCCCGATTATGATGTGATGGAGCCCTGGCCTGATGACACTGAAAAGCAACTGGACAGAGGTACGTATCGTGTGACATTGGCAGTGCAGAATGTAAGGTTGGAGTATCCTATCAATATTTCGGTAGAGATAGTAGGCAAAACGAATGCTCCCTTGGATAAGGATTACCTGGGTGCCGGGCTGCGCATCAAGTCCATCACGAATACGGACGGCAACGGTAACCAGAGTTGGCGTAAGTTTGAATATCAGGATGCAAAGCTGATGGTGAAGCCGGTATTCAACGCACCGGTCTATGTAGAACAAATGCAAAGTTGGGCAGGAAACTGGATGAATGCTTACTATGAACTGATTCAATCTGCTCCTTATATCCCTTTGACGAATCTTTCCAGAGGAAACCTTGTGGGATATACGGCGGTCAGTGAATCATATGGCGACATGGATACTCAGGGATATACCACTTACAGATACCATAACGTTCCGGATGAGGTTACTGATATATACCTGGCCGGTATTCCTACGGTGCCTGACTATGAGAACGGTAAACTTTCGTCGGTAGAATATAGGGATAAAAATCATAAACTGCTGAAGAGAGAGGAGTACACCTACTCACCTTCTTCTTCGGAAGAGGTTTGGGCACCGAAAATACGCAACTATTATTTCAATCCGGATTATTCCCATCCTACCCGTACCATGCAGCCTTACAATCTGTGGGCACAATCGTACTATCTCAGCAAGAAAGTGACTACCGACTATCGCGCTGAAGGCAATATAGTGGACGAAGAGAGATATGCCTATACTGATTATGGGGTACTTTCTTCTTTAAAGAGTAACAAGCATGGGGTGGAGAAAGAAAAGCAGTTTAAATATGCAAACAGCTTTACAGATGCCGTTTCCGTCAAGATGAAAGGGAAATATATGGTGGGTATGCCTATAGAACATGTCGAACTCTCTGCCGGCAAAGTGGTGAATGCGTCGAAGACGGAATATAAAGATACGCTTAATATGATATTGCCCAAACGTACGTTGAGATTCAACTCTACTACTCCCAAGACGCTGGCCGATTATGCGGGAGCCTATGTGCAGGATATTTGGTTTGGCAAGTACACTTCGAGAGGCCGGCTGCTGGGTTATATACGCAACAATTTGCCGGTGAGCTTCCTATGGGCCTATAACAATCTTTATCCGGTGGCCAAGATAGAAGGAAAGACGTATGAGGCTGTAGAGAAAATCTCGTCGGCGAGCATCAGCCAACTGCCGGCCAATGCGAATACTGCGTCTATTACAGCTGTCCTGAACACAGTGCGAAACGGGCTTGCCAACGACAATGCTTTGGTTACTACCTATCTCTATCGCCCGCTTGTGGGTGTTACGGAAATTGTAGAACCGAATAAAGAGAAAGCGACCTTTACCTATGATGACTTCAACCGCTTGTTCCAGGTTAAGGAGCATAATGGAAAGGTAGTGAATGAATATCAGTATAATTACAAACCCCAATGAAACGAAAGAACTGTATGAAACGAAAATATATGTTTATGGCGTTGTTGTGTTATGCATTGACAACAGCGGCGCAGGATGCCAGCCATAATTATGTGCGTACCCGTAGCATGCTGGATGAAACGGGAGGTAAATATCTGGACAAGGTGGAGTATTTTGATGGCCTGGGACGTCCGTTCCAGACGGTATTGAAGAAGGTGACGGCAAGCAGCAGCAATCTGGTGACGTTGCAGGAGTATGACGTTGCAGGACGTGCCGCGAATTCCTGGCTGCCGATAGTCTCGTCTGCCGAGTATGTGGCGCCTGCTTCTTTCAAGAGCAGTGCGCCCGGCAACTATGGCAACGACTCGCGTCCTTACGGCCAGCCGGTGTACGAGGCTTCTCCGCTGAACCGTACCGTCAAGGAATACGGACCGGGAGCCGCATGGCATGGCGGGCATTCCGTCAATACGGACTATCTGGCCAACAGTACGGCTAACGCGCAGTTGAACTGCATCAACTATAGCGTAAGCAGTGCAGGCGCACTGACGAGCAACGGCAGCTATGCTTCCGGCCAGCTTTCGGTCGTCAAGACCACCGATGAAGACCTGAACGTGAGCTACACCTTCACCGACAAGATGGGACATGTTGTATTGTCCCGTCAGATGAAGGGCAGCGAAACGCACGACACTTACTATGTGTATGACGACAAAAGCAATCTTTGTTTCGTGCTCCAGCCTATGTACCAGAGCTCGGCCAATCTCGACCAGTATGCCTTCCAGTACAAATACGACGGACGTAACCGTTGTATCTGGAAGAAGCTTCCCGGTGCGGGATATATGGAAATGGTGTATGACAATGCCGACCGCCTGGTATTCTCGCAGGACGGCAACCAGCGTGCCCTTACATCCGGTAACTGGACGTACTACAAGTACGACGGCTTGAACCGTCTGACGGAGCAAGGTGTATGCACCAACAAAGTGACTACTTCGGGCACCACTGTGCACATCAGGAATTACTATGACAACTACGCTTTCCGTGCGCAAGCAGGTTTCAATAACAGCAATTTCCCTGATGATGCTTCGGGCAACGGGAAAGGGGCACTGACGGCAAGTGTGGCAACGGTACTCGGTAGCAGCAACAAGATTTATACGGCACACTACTACGACATCAAGGGACGTGTGGTGAAGACTGTGCAAAGTAATCCTTTGGGTGGTTATGATGTAGCAGCTACCGTCTATACTTTTACAAACAAGCCTGCTACAGTGACCCATACCCACACGGCAAGCGGAAAAACAACCCGCACGGAAGTGTATACTTACAGCTACAACCATGCGGACAGACTCTTGAAAGTAGAGCATACATTAGGCGGCACCAAGATAACCCTTGCCGACTATGCGTATGACAACTTGGGCAGACTGCAATCAAAGTCCCTGCACGGAAGTGCCACCAACAAGCTGACGTATGCCTATAATGTCCGTGGCTGGCTGACGGGTATCAGTGGAACGAAGTTCACACAGAACCTGTACTACAATACCGGTAACGGCACTGCCAGGTACAACGGCAGCATCAGCAGCATGACCTGGAAGGCAGGGAATGAAAGCACCGTCCGCGGCTACAAGTTCACCTACGACGGGCTGGACAGGCTGCTGAACGCGACCTACGGCGAAACAGCCGGCATCAACGCGAACACCGACCGTTTCAGTGAGAATGTAACCGCCTATGACAAGAACGGCAACATCAAGACCCTGCAACGCTACGGTCAGACCGCTGCTTCCGGTTACGGACTGATTGACAACCTGACTTTCACCCTCGCCGGCAATCTGTTGAACCGCGTGGACGATGCGGCAGCGGCTTCCGCCTACGGTGGCGGCTTCGAGTTCAAGGACGGCGTGAAGCAGGCGAACGAATACACCTACGATTCCAACGGAAATTTAACTAAAGATTTAAACAAGGGAATTAGTACAATTACCTATAATGTATTAAATTTGCCCAATATGGTCACGTTCAGTGACGGTAGTACGATTGCCTATACTTATGGTGCCGACGGCACAAAGCTGAAAACTGTCCATAAGACAGGCAGCACTACCACCACGACGGACTATTGCGGAAACGTGGTCTATGAGAACGGTGTTCAGAAGTTGCTGCTGACTGATGAGGGTTATGTTACTTTGAGTGACAGCAAGTATCATTACTACTTGAAAGACCATCAGGGTAATAACCGGGTAGTCATCAACCAGAGCGGCACGGTAGAGGAGACGAACCATTACTATCCGTTCGGTGGTGTGTTTGCAAGTTCAGGCAATGTGCAGCCTTACAAGTACAACGGCAAGGAGCTTGATGCGAAGAAAGGGTTGAACTGGTATGACTACGGTGCAAGGCATTATGATGCGGCGCTGGGGAGGTTTACGACGGTGGATCCGTCTGCGGAAAACTATTATTCAACGAGCCCGTTTACTTACTGTTTAAATAATCCGTTGAATTATATTGATCCGTTGGGAACTGATACTGTAGATGTAAAGGACGTTGATTGGAATAAATTTGATCCGAAGAAGGACGTTGTGGCTTTGGATGAGGTGGCTGTTTCTGTACCTAATGCTTTGACAAAAGTAGGGACTAGAGCTTTAGAACCAATTTCCGGCTTTTGGGGGTATGTGGGTTATTATCTTTTAGATATTGGCTCTACCTATCATAGTGAACAAACGCGGTTTACATATAAGGTAGGAACAGATGGAGTAATAACGGGTGTTGCTCCAATGGTGGGAACCCCTCCTTTGCCTGGTTTTGCAAAGACGTCAAATTTGAATACAATTAGAGGATTATGGAGTTTGACCAAACAAGGATCCTCTAAAGTAATGAAACATCCCATTAGAGGTCTATTTTATAAAAGTAAATCAGATGGGCTATGGTGGGTAAAAGACCAGACAAAGCATGGCGGTAGTTTTTATAAAGTTTATAAAGAGACAAATAAAGGCTTAGAATGGCATAAAGATGCTGATAAGTATGGAAATTTCATAATTAATAAACATAAAAGTGATGTAGGGATTTTTATCCCATGGAAGGAGCTTTCGAAATGAGAAAACAGATATTAAAAATGCAAGAAGGTGAATCTTTCCCATTCTGTTGGGTAAAGTTTGATTCTGATTCTTGTATTGATGTTCAAGGGCATAAAATCGAAATATACATAAAAAAAGATTCAGTTAGCATTGACGACATGAAATCTCTATTTTGTGATTTGTTTGGTACAGTTGTAGATGAATTATCTATCTTTAGTCCATCATGGTGGGACTTTTGCATAGATACTTGGAATATTCAAGAGAATACATTTTGCTACGACCCTCAATTTTTGTCTAAAGAAACGGTATCTTATTTGCATATCTTGCAAGATTCGAATATTGCTAAAGGATATTCTGGCTGTTGTGTCTGTAATGATTGGGATACTTACCTATCTGTTGCATTAGATTGTATTATGAAAGGAATTGCTCCTTATGGAAACTTTATATATAACTCAAAGGAACAATTCTTCTTCTATTTTCATCATACCGGTAGTATAGGGCTTTATTATGAAAATGAAACTCCATCTATATTTGCATTAAGAAAGAATGATAAATATGAGGTGTTATCTTGCTCTGATGTGAGTAGATTATCTCAAATAGAATGATTTTTAATCGCTATCCTAACATCAGATATCCTATATCTTACATGTTAGGATAGCCTTTTTCAGATTTAACCGAAGGAATTAGCAGCATTCAATATAATGTATTAAATTTGCCAACGGGCGTCACTTTTGCTTCCGGCGGTTTCATACAGCATGGCTATACTGCCGACGGCATCAAGCGGCGCATGATGTATAAGGAGGCAGATGGTTCGGGCAATCCGGTTCCTACTGTGTATTGCTGCAATGTGGTCTATGAAAACAGTGTTGGCAGGCTTCTTCTTACGGAAGAGGGGTATGTTACGCTTTCGGACAAGAAGTACCACTATTACCTGCAGGACCATCAGGGAAACAACCGCGTAGTCCTCAGTTCCAGCGGTGCTGTTGAGGAAGCGAACCATTACTATCCCTTCGGTGGTGTGTTTGCAAGCTCAGGCAATGTGCAGCCTTACAAGTATAACGGCAAGGAGTATGATGCGAAGAAGGGGTTGAACTGGTATGATTATGGTGCAAGGCATTATGATGCGGCATTGGGTAGGTTTACGACTAATGACAGATTTGCTGAGAAGTATCATTCGATGTCTCCGTATCAGTATGGGGCTAATAATCGTAGTTCAAAAATCATTAAATAAAGCTGGTATAGAAACAATGAACAAAATGAGAGTAATCAATAGGCAAACTGGGGACATTTTCAATGTAAAAGTAAATCCTTATTTGCCAAGTAAGGCATATCAGGCTATAGAAAAGAACAATCCATTAGGATACATAATAAGGAGAAATAAATGATACTAAAAGGGAATATGTTAAAATTAACAATACCGTTTTTTTGGGCTGTACAAAGTATTTGGCTTTTATCGTTTAAATCCATTGAGACCTTTATTGCCGCAATCATATTGTTATTAATATCATTTCTTGGAATAGTTATTAAGAGTAATACCTATAACATTATATTTTTAGGTATATGCTTTTTATATTCAGTAGCTTTAGGTCTTATAATGTTCCTTTTATTTCTATTCTTTGAATTGCCTATGATATATATATTGGTCCCTATTATGAATTTTATAGTTTTGGTATATATGTTAAGGAAGTATGGACGAAGGTAACGAAGTGATTTGCAGCAGATATTCTTCATCTGATGTGTTTTAATATTGCTGAGATGCCCCCTAAAAGTATTTTATCCAACTTTTAGGGGGCATTGTATCTAATCTTTGGACTTTTTAGTATTCCTGACACCTTGAGAGGTATTGTCTTGTCGGACATCTCATAATCAGCCTGTTCAACGTGAACTATTCTTGAAGTATCAGGTTGATGATTCGAGTAAGGTAACGCTTGCCGCCTACGCTTATGACAATCTGGGCCGTCTACAGAGCAAGTCGTTGCACGGTTCTGCCGTGAACAAGCAGTCGTACACTTACAATGTCTGCAGCTGACTGACGGGTATCAGTGGAAGCAAGCTTACGCGGAATTTGTTTTACAACAGCCAAATACAATAACAGCATCAGCAGCATGACTTGGAAGGCAGGGAATGAAAGCACCGTCCGCGGCTACAAGTTCACCTACGACGGGCTGGACAGGCTGCTGAACGCGACCTACGGCGAAACAGCCGGCATCAACGCGAACACCGACCGTTTCAGTGAGAATGTAACCGCCTATGACAAG
>NZ_QTLY01000004.1:0-385 GCF_003602895.1 Bacteroides sp. AF29-11 | reverse complement strand
CCCACGGTGCAGGCCGCTATACAGAAAAGGTGACCGGTTACGACAAAAACGGCAATATCCTGTCTTTGCAGTGCTACGGGCAGACCTCCGCATCAGTCTACGGCTTGATCACTCTTACGGGCAATCTGCTGAATCGTGTGGACGATACCGCTACGACTTCTGCTTACAACAACGGTTTCGAGTTCAAGGACGGCGTGAAGCAGGCGAATGAATACAACTACGATTCCAACGGGAATTTAACTAAAGATTTAAACAAGGGAATTACCAATATATCGTATAATTGTTTAAATTTGCCTAGTGTAGTAACTTTTAGTGATGGTAGCACGATTACCTATACTTATGCAGCCGACGGCACAAAGCTGAAAACTGTCCATAAGACAGGCAG
>NZ_QTLY01000031.1:231-597 GCF_003602895.1 Bacteroides sp. AF29-11 | reverse complement strand
GACAAGAACGGCAACATCAAGACCCTGCAACGCTACGGTCAAACCGGAGCTTCTACCTATGGTCTGATTGATAACCTGACTTTCACCCTCGGTGGTAATCAGTTGACCCGTGTAGATGATGCTGTAGCCACATCTGCTTACAACAACGGTTTCGAGTTCAAGGACGGCGTGAAGCAGGCGAATGAATACAACTACGATTCCAACGGGAATTTAACTAAAGATTTAAACAAGGGAATTACCAATATATCGTATAATTGTTTAAATTTGCCTAGTGTAGTAACTTTTAGTGATGGTAGCACGATTACCTATACTTATGCAGCCGACGGCACAAAGCTGAAAACTGTCCATAAGACAGGCAGCACTACC
>NZ_QTLY01000031.1:0-221 GCF_003602895.1 Bacteroides sp. AF29-11 | reverse complement strand
GCCGACGGCACAAAGCTGAAAACTGTCCATAAGACAGGCAGCACTACCACCACGACGGACTATTGCGGAAACGTGGTCTATGAGAACGGTGTTCAGAAGCTGCTACTGACTGATGAGGGTTATGTTACTTTGAGCGACAACAAGTACCATTATTATTTGAAAGACCATCAGGGTAACAATCGGGTAGTCATCAACCAGAGCGGCACGGTAGAGGAGACGAA
>NZ_QTLY01000030.1:0-1164 GCF_003602895.1 Bacteroides sp. AF29-11 | reverse complement strand
CTTATCCATCACCTTTTTCCATCTTCTTCCATCATTCCGGTCAGAGCAGAGAATCTCCCCCCTCTTGGTCAGCCATTGATACAGACAGACCGGAAGTATCATGGCCAAATAGCCGGAATAAGGCCCCGGATTGAAGAAAGAACCTGTCAATACATACAAGGAATGGTTGGACACAGCATAACCATAAAGCTGCCTCAATCCCCAAACAGCCTCAATGCCAGCCCAAACAACCAATGTCCAGGAAATCACAGAATCCAACGTTATCAAACGATTGCGAGTCATAAAGAAAAATACCAGCAGAATACATCCTGTCCCCCAAAGAGAAGTCTTGTCAAAGTGCACCCATTGCCCGACTGTTTCTCCCGGAAGGAGACCGGAGGCATCAAAGCCAACCAATGAAAATAAGGTCATAGAGACCATCCAAAGCATCACCCATACAGTTATCTGCCTAACTTCACTCAATCTATTTCCTTCCATACCCGTTCCCATTTTATACTTCCTGACCTATCATCCTTCGATTTCCAAATGCGTAGAGCCCTGCCTACAATAAAAGGTTCAGGCAACAATCCCCAATAGCGTGAGTCTTTCGAGTTCTCCATCTTGTCACCGGATACGAAATAATAATTCTCACGGAAACAGTATCTGCTTATAACACTGTCTCCCAATAATACAGTATCCCTCCTGAACGTCAGTTTCTCCTTCTGTTCCCATTCTATCAGATTTCTATAAAGCATCCGGTTCAGTGAATCCATCTCTACCACACTTCCCTTAGCCGGTATATACAATGGTCCAAATTCCGCAATGCTCCAGCCCAGTTCTTTATTAAAAGGATAACTTTCAACCACTATTCCCCTATTCACAAATTCCTCGGAGTCAAGTAATTTTTGCAATTTATCTTGTGCAGCAGTATTCCCCAAGTATCCGTCATGCCCTTTCACCCTATAATGGCAGTCCTTGATTTCCAAAGTGTCTCCCGGAACTGCTATACAACGCTTTACATAATATGACATTACATCAAAGGCAATGCTGTCCCATCTTCCCGGATAAGGGAAATTGAATACAAGCACATCATTCCTCTTGAATTTCCTCCACCCAGGCATACGGTGAATTTTCACCTCCTTCTTTTCCAATGCGGCAAACACATCGAACAGCCTCGCTCCTTTT